>JALHRH010000236.1 GCA_022841565.1 Mycobacterium sp.
TGCTCGCGGGGCGTTCGTCATTCAGGGGGCAGCGGTGACGACGATCGAGTCTCCGCCGGTGTTCCACGCCGTAGTGAACGTGCTGATCGCAACCTGTTCGTCAGCATGGTCAGCACCGGGATCGTTGAGGTGAACGACTTCAGTGTTGGTGTCGATGCCGGTGACCACCAGGAAGTGATCGGCCGCGGAGCGCTGGTCACTGGTGTTCCAGATGATTGCGGAATTGACCCACGCGATGATCTTGCGGTTGTCGGTGAGGTACCGCTTGAGCGCCGGCAGTCCAGTCTCCTCCGGATGCGTCGTGGCGTCGATCATCGCCGACTTGATGCCATAGCGCTTGAGAAGCACTACCTCATCTGCCATTTCAATGCCGCCCGCCCCGTTCGCGTGGCTCGGGTCGTTCACCGGCGCATAGATCGGACCCGGGTTGGTCCCTGACGGTGTACTCACGGCCAGCGCGATCACCTGCGGTTCGGTCGGCGCGTGCCCGGTGATCTCGCCCACCACATCGGCCACCGAAACCAGCCCACAATTGTCCTCGAGAGACTGCTGTTGCCAGTACTTCGCGGCGGTCGCGGGGTCGCCATAAAGACCGGCCTGGGTGCCGATCGTCAACGTGGTTGTCGGCGGCGTCGCCGGCGTGCTGCTGGAACTGGCGGCGGAGGTCCACTGCGACTGCGGCGATGCCGCGGTCAATGGAGTCGCTGGAATACACGCCGATAGCGCTACCACCCCGGCTGAGCCGATCAGCGCGGTTATCGGGTGAGATCCCATTGCCCGTAATCGGCTGCGAGGACATCGTCGACGTCAATCTGGACCCCGGCCAACAGCGGTCCATTGACCACTCCTTGGTAGAGCACCGCGGCGGATTCGCGCTCGCCGTGGGACCACGACCTCGTCTGCCACGCCCACCGGAATCCCGGCGTGGTCGAGTGCCCGATGACGTTGTCGTTGATGGCCCAAGCGCATGCGCGGGCATGCCCGTAGATCCCGGTTCGGCCCACGCCGAGCACCGAGTTGATTCCCCGAAACCATTGCAGGGCAGTACTATTCCAGGTGTTTTGGTCGATGTTGTCGTCCACGCTGAAGAAGATCGGTGCCGAGGCCCCGCCCCCGGCCGCGGCGTGCAGCGAAAGCGCCGTTTTCGCATCGGCCACCCCGCCGTCGTAGCCGCGGGTGAAATCGGAGGGGGCGGATCCGCCTGGCTTGCCGTACTGGAAGTTGCTGACGATGTGCAGACCCGCTGCGCGCAGGGCATCGGCGTACTGACGGGTGATCGGCTTTGCTTCGAAGTTCATCCCCGGCCGTGACTCGGACACATAATTCACCACGCCTTCATAGCCGGCCGCTTTGATCTCTTCTGGCGGGATGGTGCGCAAAGCGAAGTCGATCACTTGACCGTTGCCGGCTGACGCGCTCGGCGCCTCCGCGGTGGCGGCGAGCGCACCGAGCAACACCGGGGTAAGGGCATAACTGAAAGCCGCGCGCCGTGACATGTGACGCGGGCTTCGGGGTGAAGCCGATTCGGGCACCGCGCGATGGTAGCAACCGCACGTGTGCGATCGTCGACCATTAATTCCGATTGTCCACCGGAGCTTGCGGCGCGGCCAACAACGATAACCTGGCCAACCGAGCCTGAAACAAGGTTATGAAGCGGCGCACGTCCACGATATGACTCGCTAGGATCATGTGCTGTGCGCCAATTAGTTGCCCGGAAAACGGTTGAAGTCGGTCTAGCGGCGATCGCGACTGCTGCCGCGCTGCTTTTCGGCGGTGTGGTGCTGCCGGCCGGTAGTCCCGGCGCCACCAGATCGGCGGTCGCCGCCAACTGCCCGCAGGTGGAGGTCGTCTTCGCCCGCGGTCGCTTTGAATCAGCCGGGCCGGGAGTTCTCGGCAATGCGTTCATCAACTCGCTGAGTTCTAAGATCGGCGGGCGGAGCATGGGCACTTATGCGGTGAAGTACCCCGCCGACTCCGAGATCGACATCGGTGCCAACGATATGAGTCGACACGTCCAGTACATGGTCAACAACTGCCCCAACACCCGCCTGGTGCTGGGCGGCTACTCGCTCGGTGCGGCGGTCACCGACGTCGTCCTCGCTGTACCCATGTCCGCCTTCGGATTCAACAGCCCGCTTCCCGAGGGCACCGATCAACACATCGCCGCGGTCGCGCTGTTCGGCAACGGAAGCCAATGGGTCGGACCTATCACGAACTTCAGCCCGATCTACAACGACCGGACCATCGAGCTCTGTCACGGCGCTGACCCGGTCTGTAACCCGGCCGATCCCAACACCTGGAAAGAGAACTGGCCACAACACCTGGCCAATGCTTACGTCCAGGCCGGCATGGCAAACCAGGCCGCAGACTTCGTAGCGGGCAAGCTGTAGCACGGGCACGCTACCGGCATCTGGGCCGCCGCCGTGCAGGACGGCTCCCGAGCGTCAGAAATTGCGCCGGAGGTAGGTGGCCCCAGAGTCCTGCGACCGCGGGAACGCTACGCTGTACAACTGATATGTAGGCACGGTTTGTCAATAGGCAGGTGAAAGCCGCCCCGACGAAGGTCGGGGCGGCTTTCGTTTGATCGGTGTCAGCTGGCGGCTTGGCCGGCGGTCGTTGGTCAACGACGGTGGTGTCAGACTGATATACGCGGGTTGGTTACCGCAAGACGATGGTTCGGCGCGAACGGTGGCTGCTCTCTAGGCGCGGGCGTGACAACAGGGATTCGGTGAATCCTGTTGCTGCTCATAGCTGTAACGCAGATCCAGTTCGCCTACCTCGCCGTGGCCGAAGCCGAGACCGATCAAGTCACAACGATGCGGCTACTCCAAGGTGGCCAGTGACCAGCACCACCCGGAGAGCTCGCGGGCGACCGCGACGTTGGCCACGACATGCGGCTTCTTGCGTTCGTTGAAGCGGCACCACTGACGATGCAGGCGCTGGTTGCCGGCATGCCCACGCGCCTTGAGCGCGGGACTTACTTTGGCCCAACGGACCCGCATCGTTGGTCCCGGGTTGCGGTAAGCAGCGCGGTGGTGCCAGGCGGCCTCAATCAGTAACCGGCGCACATGGGCGTTGCCTGCCTTGGTGATCGAGCCCTGCACCCGGGAAGCGCCTGAGGAGTACTCCGTGGGCACCAGCCCGACATAGGCGCCGATCGAGGCGCCGGTGAATCGAGTCCAGTCACCGATCTCGACACTCAACGCCAACGCGGTCAGCGCCGAGATCCCCCGCAGACACCCCAGCCGGTTAACCGGGTCCGCCCACCGCGGTGAGGCCGCGATCGTGGCGATTTGCTCATCGAGACGGTCCCGCCCGGCCGTCGCGGACAGCACCGCATCGAAGTGGTGGTCGAAGGCCGCAGCAGTGTGGGCATCGTCGAATCGCTGACGGCGAAGCCAGATCTCGTGCACTCCGGTCCATGCTTGCCCACCGGAGTACACCCGACCGTGGCGCAGCAACAGCTTCGAGAGCCGGTGTCGCACTCGCATCAGATCCGCCCGGGCGTCTTCGCGGGCCCGCACCAGATCACGAACTGCCTCCACCGCAGCCTCGGGCACGGTGACCGCGGTGATTTCACCCAACCGCAGCAATCGGGTCAAATGCGCGGCGTCACCAGCATCGGTCTTGACCCGATCACCAGCCGGTCGGATCAACTTCGACGGCGCAGCGACCACGCAGTCGATCTGAGCACCGGCCAACGCCCGCGCCAGTCCGAAACCCGTCGGACCGGCCTCATAGGCGACCCGCACCGGGCCACGCAACCGGCTCAACCACCCCAAAATTTCGCCGTGATCCGGGCACAATCGCGCCCGCTGAATCTGACCCGTTTCCTCATCGAAAGCATGCGCAACCACCGAAAGCGCATGCACGTCCAGCCCGACACTCGTACCGTTGAAACTCACCGGAGGCCTCCTGATCTGCAACTGTGGCTCTACCAGTGCGAGTGTTCACTCGTCACCGGCAACCCACGTCCGTTTGCAGCCCGAGGCCTTCGGCCTCAAGTCGCCTCCATACCGTCTAGGCCCAAGCTAGGAAGGTGACCAGTGGACTACAGCTTATCCAAGCACGATGGTTGCTCTGACCTCGATGCTGACTGGCTCGCGGGAGGCTGGCTTGCGTTGTTCCGCAGGTGGTTTGACGACGCACAGGTCGCGCGTCTGTCCGTCGCACCAATCGCGGCCGATCGGGTCGCGTTCGGCCCTGCTGCATCAGTTTGTCAGCGGTCACGGATTTCCCCAGGTTTGAGGGGTTGTCCGCCACGTAATTCCTTACCCCAGCTGTCACGTAGTTTCCCCACTCTGGGCGGTGTGCTTGCGCAGCATGACCTGGAACAGCGGCTCCGGGTATCCAGGCGCGACAGGCTGCGGGTACGGAGTGTGCGTCTGATTCGGCGGTGACAAAGCAGGACCTTTCGCGCAGGTAGAGAGACAACCGATATCGCCGGTCCCGGTGATAAATCCGCACCTGCACTACCCTGGTCAGAATGTGCGGAATCGTCGGCTACATCGGGGAGCGTCCCGCCTGCGATGTCGTCATGAACGCCCTGCGTCGGATGGAATACCGCGGCTACGATTCCTCGGGCATCGCGGTGGCGGACGGCAAGGGCAAGCTTACGGTTCGCCGCCGCGCAGGTCAGCTGGCCAATCTGGAGGCCGCGCTCGCCGAGATGACTCCGGGCGAACTGTCCGGCACCACCGGCTTGGGCCACACCCGCTGGGCCACCCACGGTCGACCCACCGACCGCAACGCGCACCCGCATCGCGATGCGGCCGGCAAGATCGCCGTCGTTCACAACGGCATTATCGAGAACTTCGCGTCGCTGCGTCAGGAGTTGGAGGCGGCCGGCGTGGAGTTCGCCAGCGACACCGATACCGAGGTCGCCGTGCACTTGGTTGCCCGGGCTTACAACCACGGCGAGACGGCCGGCGATTTCCCCCGATCGGTGCTATCCGTCTTGCGCCGGCTGGAAGGCCATTTCACGCTGGTCTTCGCCAACGCCGATGAGCCCGGCACCATCGTCGCCGCCCGCCGGTCGACGCCGCTGGTCATCGGCATCGGCGAAGGGGAAATGTTCGTCGGCTCCGATGTCGCCGCCTTCATCGAACACACCCGTCAGGCGGTCGAGCTCGGCCAGGACCAGGCGGTGGTGATCACCGCCGACGGCTACCGGATCACCGACTTCCACGGCGATGACGACGCCGCGAATGCCCGGGAATTTCACATCGACTGGGACCTCGCCGCCGCCGAGAAGGGCGGCTACGAGTACTTCATGCTCAAGGAGATTGCCGAACAGCCCGCCGCGGTGGCCGAGACGCTGCTCGGCCATTTCGTGGACAACCGGATCGTGCTCGACGAGCAGCGGCTGTCCGACCAGGAATTGCGGGAAGTCGACAAGGTGTTCGTGGTCGCCTGCGGTACCGCGTACCACTCGGGCCTGCTTGCCAAGTACGCGATCGAGCACTGGACGAGACTGCCGGTCGAGGTGGAACTGGCAAGCGAATTCCGGTACCGGGACCCGGTTCTGGACCGCAGCACGCTGGTGGTGGCGATCTCCCAGTCCGGTGAGACGGCTGACACACTGGAAGCCGTCCGGCATGCCAAGGAGCAGAAGGCCAAAGTGCTGGCGATCTGCAACACCAACGGCTCCCAGATTCCGCGCGAATGCGATGCGGTGCTCTACACCCGCGCCGGGCCGGAGATCGGGGTGGCCTCCACCAAGACCTTCCTGGCGCAGATCACCGCCAACTACTTGGTGGGCCTGGCGCTGGCGCAAGCCCGCGGCACCAAATACCCCGACGAGGTCGAACGCGAGTACCGCGAGCTTGAAGCGATGCCGGACCTGGTGGCCCAGGTGATCGCGGCGAGTGGCCCGGTGTCCGACCTGGCCTACCGATTTGCCCAGTCGTCAACGGTGCTGTTCCTGGGACGCCACGTGGGCTATCCGGTGGCGCTGGAAGGCGCACTCAAGCTCAAGGAACTGGCCTACATGCACGCCGAGGGGTTCGCGGCCGGCGAACTCAAACACGGCCCGATCGCGCTGATCGAGGACGACCTGCCGGTGATCGTCGTGATGCCCTCACCTAAGAGCGCCGCCACCCTGCACGCCAAGCTGCTGTCCAATATCCGTGAGATCCAGACCCGCGGCGCGGTGACCATCGTGATCGCCGAGGAGGGCGACGAAACGGTCCGCCCCTACGCCGACCATCTATTCGAAATACCCTCGGTGTCAACGCTTTTGCAACCGCTGCTGTCGACCATCCCGCTGCAGGTTTTCGCCGCGTCGGTGGCCCAGGCGCGTGGCTATGACGTCGACAAGCCGCGTAACTTGGCCAAGTCAGTGACGGTCGAATAGTCGGAGAAGCTGATGAGATGGGCGAGCGTCGGCCTTGCGGTTTTCGTCGTCTCCTATGTCAGCCTGGTCGCGCTGTATGCGCTGACCGGTATGGGGCCGCCTCACCCCGTGCGCGACGGCCAGCCGGCGGGTGACGGAACGACGGTGACCTTCGACATCGACGCGATCCAGCCGTATCGGAGCGTGCTGGTGGGCAACCTGACCGTCACACCCGGCTCCGAGCTGCTGGACCCGCGAACCGGTGATCTCAAGGAAGACCTCAGTGTCGCGATTACATCCGCTACAACACCGACCAAACGCGTGTGGCCCAAGGGCACGCAGCCGGGTGTCTTCCCGGTTTCGCTGAACGTCAACGGTGACGTGTCGGATTGGCCCTTCGACAGCTATCGCTCGGGCCCCATCTCGGTTGATCTGTTCCGCGGTCCCGGGCAGGTACCCGGACGAGCCTCGGTGACGTTCGTCGATCGGCTGCCCGGTTGGAAGGTAGCGGTGCAAGGCGGCAAGACAGGCGACGTCCAGGTGCCGTACCGCGTAGAGGTGGAGCGGTCGCCGAGCACGGTGGCGCTGGCCGTGGTGCTTCTCGGGGTGCTGCTCACCATCGCCGGCCTGGCCCTCTTCGTTGGTCTTCAGACGGTTCATGACCGGCGAAAATTCCAGCCACCCATGACCACCTGGTTCGCGGCCATGCTCTTCGCGGTCATACCGCTTCGCACTGCGCTTCCCGACGCGCCTCCATTCGGAGCGTGGGTCGACGTCACGATCGTGCTCTGGGTGATCGTGGCCCTGGTGGTCTCGATGGGGCTGTACGTTTCGTGCTGGTGGCGGCACCTGGCACCGGAGAAGCCGGCGAAACCGGCTGAGCCAGTGTCGACTAGCTGAAACCCGGGTTACGCTTCCGCGCCGGGCGTGAAAGGGTTACACGGTGGCGAGGGTATCGGCATCGGTACGAGCTCGGGCGTTGGTTCGCACCGTGTGGCACTACGTCACCAGCGCGCCGCTCACCTACGGTTGGCTGCTCGCGTTGGCCATCACGACGATCGTGCAGAACCTGCTCACGGGGTATCAGCTGCATTCGATATTGCTGCACCGGTATACCAACATCCACGCGCTGGCGACCGATCCGCTGCGCGTGCTGTTCTCCAGCCTGTTGTGGATCGACGGCAGGAGCCTGGAACCCTACCTGCTGATGTTCACCATCTTCCTCGCGCCGGCCGAGCGATGGCTCGGCCAACTACGTTGGCTTACCGTGGGATTGACGTCGCACATCGTGGCCACCTATATCAGTGAAGGTCTGCTCTACATGGCGATCGAGATGCACGACGCCTCGGCAAGGTCGGTGCGCGCCCACGACATCGGGGTCAGCTACTTCCTCGTGGGAGTCATGGGAATTCTCACCTATCGCATTGCTCGGCCATGGCGCTGGGGCTATCTGGCGGTGTTGCTGCTCATCTTCGGCTTTCCGGTGCTGTTGATGGACCGCATCGAACTGAGCTTCACCGCCATCGGACATTTCGCGGCGCTGCTGATCGGCCTGGCGTTCTATTCGATGGCCCGGGAACGCAAAGCGGTGGCGTGGAATCCGGCTGAAAAATTCAAGGCGGCATTGGGCCGCCGCAAGTCACAGGAAGCGCCTGGCTGATGCGGCACTACTACTCGGCCGACACGATTCGCGACGCGGAAGCGCCGGTGCTGGCCAGCCTGCCCGACGGCGCATTGATGAAACGCGCGGCCTACGGACTGGCCACCGCGATCATTCGCGAGCTGACCGCCCGCGCCGGCGGCGTGGCCGGCCGCCGCGTCTGCGCCGTCGTCGGATCCGGTGACAACGGCGGCGACGCGCTGTGGGCGGCGACCTTCCTGCGCCGGCGCGGCGCCGCCGCCGACGCGGTGCTACTCAACCCCGACAAGGCCCACCGCAAAGGGCTGGCCGCGTTTCGCAAGGCAGGCGGTCGCGTCGTCGAGAACATTGATGCCACAACAGATCTCGTCATCGACGGGGTGGTGGGCATTTCCGGCTCGGGTCCGCTGCGACCGGCCGCCGCACGAATTTTCGACGCTGCCGCGGACATCCCGGTGGTCGCCGTCGACATTCCCAGCGGCATCGACGTGGCCACCGGCGCCATCACCGGACCCGCCGTCCGCGCCGCGCTCACCGTCACCTTCGGGGGCCTCAAACCCGTGCACGCGCTCGCGGACTGCGGCCGGGTCGAACTCGTCGACATCGGCCTCGACTTGCCCGACACCGACCTGCTCAGTTTTGAGGCCGCCGATGTTCTGGCGCGCTGGCCCGTTCCGGGTCCGCGCGACGACAAGTACACCCAGGGCGTGACCGGCGTGCTGGCCGGTTCCTCGACCTACCCGGGTGCCGCGGTGCTGTGTACCGGCGCGGCAGTGGCGACACACTCGGGCATGGTCCGCTACGCCGGCACCGCCCACCGCGAAGTGCTCGCCCAGTGGCCGGAAGTGATCGCAACGCCCACCCCGGCAGCGGCCGGACGGGTGCAGGCCTGGGTGGTCGGGCCGGGACTGGGTACTGACGAAGCCGGTGCTGCCGCCTTATGGTTCGCCTTGGAGACCGACCTGCCGGTGCTGGTCGACGCCGACGGCTTGACCATGCTTGAGGCCCATCCGGATCTGGTGGCCGGCCGCACCGCCCCCACGGTGCTGACGCCGCACGCGACGGAGTTCGCCCGGCTGGCCGGATCGCCGCCGGGTGCTGACCGGGTGGGCGCGACCCGCCGGCTGGCCGACGCGTTCGGGG
>JALHRH010000237.1 GCA_022841565.1 Mycobacterium sp.
ACAATTCCAACGTCGTGGTGTTCGACGCCGCCCACGACGCGGCGCCGATCATCGAAGCTGTCGACGGGCGTCATGTGGTGGCGGTGGTGTGCACACACGGCCACAACGACCACGTGACGGTGGCTCCCCAGCTCGGTGCAGCGCTCGACGCGCCGGTGTTGCTGCACCCAGCCGATGAGGTGCTGTGGCGAATGACCCACCCGGACAGCGATTTTCGCTCGATTTCGGAGGGACAGTCGTTGCGCGTCGGCGGCACCGAGTTGCGGGCAATACACACGCCGGGGCACTCCCCCGGGTCGGTGTGCTGGTATGTCCACGATCTCGGTGTGGTGTTCAGCGGTGACACGCTATTTGCCGGCGGCCCGGGTGCCACCGGGCGCTCACATTCGGATTTCCCGACGATCTTGCAGTCGATCTCCGAGCGTCTGGGCAAGCTGCCCGGCGATACCGTCGTACACACCGGGCACGGCGACAGCACGACTATCGGCGAGGAGATCGTGCACTACGAGGAGTGGGTCGCCCGAGGGCACTAGCTACTGCCGCCCTTCGGCCCCACCCGCCGCCGCGAGCGTCCCCCAAAATGCCAGCCGAAGCGGCGTGTCGTTGGCAAAACGCGGGCGCTCGCCACGGCCACCGAGCCGCTCGCCACGGCCACCGCCACAGTCCACACCCCGCCTAGTACCCGTCGAGGATCCTGCGCTTCTCCGCCTGAAACTCCTGCTCGGTCAGTGCGCCCGAATCACGCAGCACAGCAAGAGTTTTCAGACGCTCGACCCGCACACCCGCACCGGTCGGCTCGTAGGCCACCGCGGGGGCCGCACTGGAAATCACACCCGCACGAGAAGGTACAGACCGGCGGCGAGTACGCCCCAGCCAAAGGATCGACACCATCAAATCGACCAGGCCGAAAGCGATCAGCGCCACGAACACCCAGACCAGGTCGCCGTATGAGCTCTGATGCCCGAAAGCCAATCGCGGGTTGACGTATCCACCAACCTGACCGTCAGTCACGACGGTGTAGTTGCCCTCCTTAGGCACCTGGACGTGCCACACGCGCACATGCGCATCGTTGTTGACTGTCGTTGTGCTACCTATGCTTTCGGTTACCTCCGGCTGCGGCACACCATCGGGCGGGGTGATCGAGATGCGAAGCGGCGGCACCGGTAGACCGGTGCCGCCGGTACCGCCGATGACCAGGGTGTGCAGACTGACGGTCGCCTGCCCGGCGGGCAGGTGCACGCTGCCGGTCCCCGGGATGGGCACCTCGCCGTAGGCGTCGTACTCGTCCAGGAAAAACACATTGAGAACCAACGTGGTGATGACACCGGCCACCGCCACCACCAGCGTCACAATCGCCAGGATCAACGAGATCTTGGCGACCCGTCTGCTATTCATCCAGGCAGTGTGTCACGCGGGACAGTGGCGGGGGACACTGTTTGCTACCGCGAACGAACCAACCGGAGAAGGAGCTCTCACATGGCCAACGATCTCGTCGCCACAGTGCCCGATCTGTCCGGCAAGCTGGCGGTCGTCACCGGATCCAATAGTGGCCTTGGGCTCGGACTGGCCAAACGCTTGGCTGCGGGCGGCGCCGATGTCGTGATGGCCATCCGCAACCGGGGCAAAGGCGAGGCCGCCATCGAAGAGATCCGCAAAACGGTGCCTGATGCCAGCCTGACGATCAAGCCGCTCGACCTGTCGTCGCTGGATTCGGTGGCGGCCCTGGGTGCGCAGCTCAACGCCGACGGCCGCCCAATAGACATCCTGATCAACAATGCCGGCGTCATGACCCCGCCCGAGCGCGACACCACCGCCGACGGCTTCGAATTGCAATTCGGCAGTAACCATCTCGGCCATTTCGCGCTCACCGCACAGCTGTTGCCGCTGCTGCGGGCGGCATCGGCCCCCCGGGTGGTGTCGCTGAGCAGCCTCGCGGCCCGTCGCGGCCGTATCCATTTCGATGATCTACAGTTCGAGCAGTCCTATGCCCCGATGGCGGCCTACGGCCAGTCGAAGCTGGCGGTCCTGATGTTCTCCCGCGAACTGGACCGGCGCAGCCGCCAAGCCGGCTGGGGCATTACATCCAACGCGGCGCACCCAGGGCTCACCAAGACCAACCTGCAGATCAGCGGACCCTCACACGGCCGGGACAAACCGTCGCTGATGCAGCGGTTGTATATGACGTCGTGGAAGTACGCCCCATTCCTGTGGCAAGAAATCGACGAAGGCATCCTGCCGGCGCTCTACGGGGCCGTGACGCCGGGCGCCGAGGGCGGCGCGTTCTACGGGCCGCGCGGGTTCTACGAGGCCGCCGGCGGCGGCGTCACCGAAGCCAAGGTGCCCGCGCGAGCCGCCAATGACGATGACTGCAAACGGCTTTGGGAGATTTCGGAGAGGCTCACCGGTGTCAGCTACCCGTCGCCGAACTGAGCGAGAGCCGAAGATTCGGCTGCCCGAATCAAGCGTCGTGGTCCGACCGGAGCCCATGGAGTCATCGACCTACACCCAATCGTCGCGTCTGCAGGCCGCCGGACTGTTACCGGCCCTCACTTTGTTCAAGCAGGCGGCCCAACAGGTGCCGCTGCCCAAACCGCCGCAACCGATCGTCGTCGCCGACTACGGCGCGGCCACGGGACACAATTCACTCAAGCCGATGGCCACCGCCATCGAAGTGTTACGTGCCCGCACCCGCCATGACCACGCAATCCTGTTGGCGCACACCGATGTACCGGAAAACGACTTCACCACCCTGTTCCGCACCCTGTCCGACGACCCGGACAGCTACCTGAACAACGACGCCGCCAGCTTTACCTCGGCGATCGGCCGGTCCTTCTACCAGCAGATTCTTCCGACTTGCACGGTCAACCTCGGCTGGACGTCGTGGGCTATCCAGTGGCTGAGCAGGGTTCCCGAAGGTGCGCCGGAGGTCAGCGACCAGGTGCATGTCGCGTTCAGTCAGAACACCGAAGCCCGGCGCGCCTACGAACACCAGTCGGCGCTTGACTGGAATGACTTCGTCGCCTTCCGCGGTCGCGAATTGTGTCCCGGTGGCCGGTTGGTGGTGCTCACGATGGCCCTCGACGAAGACGGCGAATTCGGCTACCGCCCGCTGAACGAGGCGATGATGGCGGCGCTGGAAGCGCTTGTCCAGCAGGGCCTGGTGCGCGAGGAAGAGGTGCGGCGCATGGTCATTCCCGTGGTGGCCCGCACCGAGAAGGATTTCCGCGCCCCGTTCGTGCCGCGCGGTTGGTTCGAGGGCCTGACGATCGAGCATCTCGACATGTTCAACGCCGAGGATCGGTTCTGGGCCGGCTACCAAAGCGATTCGGACGCAGAGGCTTTCGGCGCGCAATGGGCAGCGTTCGCCCGGGCCGCCCTGTTTCCGACACTGCGGACGGGCTTGGACCGCGGGTTCGACGATCCGCGCGGCATGGACTTTGTCGAACAGCTCGAGGCCGGTGTCGCCGAACGCCTGGCCAAGGCGCCCCAGCCGATGCGGATTCCGCTCGCGTCCCTGGTGTTGGCCAAGCGGGATTCGCCCTAGCGGGAGTTTCGACGCGACGTTTATGTGGGTAACCCCACACAGGGTCGGTCGCATAGCAATTTCCTAAGGGGGCCACACTGATGAGCGCGCACGAGGACGAATCGACTGCTCAGGACGCCGGCAGGGCCGATGACGGCGCCGTGAGTACTGATAAGCCCGAACCAGACGACGAGGACAAAGAAAAGGCCAAAGAGATGATGACGGCCTACGAGGACCGTCCCACTCTGGTGCTACCCGGTTCGGGCAAGACCATCACCGGCACGGCTGTCAACGATTGGCTCGACGACGACGGCAATCCCAAATACGCCGACGATGACGACTCGCCGGCGGCCAAGGCCAAGGCCAAGGCCAAGTCCGAGGACACGCCGACGATTCACGACACAGACGAATCCCCCGCGGAGAACCACGCCGGCAGCGGCGAAGACGCCGAAGGCGAAGGCGCGCCACGGAAGAATACTGGTGAAAGTGAGCGGGCTGTCACCGCCGATGAAACGGCGGATGACCGAGGCAAGTCGGTCGACCAGCTGAACAAGGAAGCCGAAGAACGCGTCAACGAGAATCTGGAGAAGGACAAGCACTTCAATCGGGAAATACTCGAGGTGACCAAGAAAGATCGAGAGGATCGGGAAAGGGCCGGCACTTAAGCCGTTTCCAGGCCCTTTCCAGGCCAGTTTCAGCCCCGTTCCAGGCCAGTTTCAGCCGACCCCGGGAAGTCCGGGCACATTCCCGATGCCGGGGATCTGCGGTATACCAGGGATCTGCGGCAGCTGCGGAATCGGCGGCGGTGCAGGCGGATTCGGATTAGCGGGTCCCGGCAATGGCGGCACCGGCGGCGGGGTTGGGGCCGGCGCCTGGGTCGTCACCGGCGGCGGCACCGTTGTGGTCGCCGGCGCAGGTGCTGCGGTTGTCGGTGGCGGAGCCTGGGTGGTCCGCGGGGGCGGCGCAGGCGCCTGAGTCGACGGGGGTGGTTCCGGTGTCGAGGCCGGCGGCGGTGCAGGACTCGGGCTTTCGGTGGTGGCCGGCGGCGGCGCTGAGCTACTAGGGGTGGCTGGCGAGTTGTTCACCCCGGGCGACTTCGTCCCTTTGTCGTGCGACGTCAACCCGATCGCCAATGCGGTGCCAACCAGCAGCACGGCCACGATCGTGCCGATGATGATCACCGCCGGCAGGCGGTACCACGGAATCGGTGAGGCTTTCCGTTCGGATTCTGGTCGGTCTTCGCGCTCGAACTTCATCTGGGGCCGCGCGGCGGTGTAGCCGGAGCCCGAGCCAGCCGCAACAGCCGGCATGACGCGCGACTCGTCCTGCGCTTCCGACCACGCCAGGGCAGGCTGCATAACCGACACCGGAGCCGCGGCGGAAACATCCTCGTACTCGTCCGCCGACGGCTGCGGCGCGGGCGGAGCCGCCAGCGGCGCGGGAGGGGCCGCGGGGGTCAACGTCGTCGCACTGATGTCCCCGGGGCCCCGCGCGGCGCGCAGCGCGGCACCGATTGCAGCGGTCAGTTGCGGACGGGGCGTGGTGATCACCGGCACCCCGAACCGGCCGGACAGGGACGTGGTCACCGCCGGAATGTTGGCCCCGCCCCCGACCGTGACAATCGCAACCAACCCGGATCCGTTGCGGCGCAACGATTCTTCTAGGGCTCCGACCACCCCGTTCAAGGGACCGCGGATGGTCTCCTCAAGTTCGTTGCGAGTGAGCCGGATTTCCCCGCGCACCCCCGGGACCTCTTCGGACAGGGTTGTCACCGTCGTCGCCGAGAGTCGTTCTTTAGCGCCGCGGCAGGCGGCCCGCAGCCGGGTCAGCGAGCCGATCGCGGCAGTGCCGGACGGATCGAAGGAACCCGTGGGGGGCATCTCAGACATGACGTAGCTCAATAGAGACTGGTCGATCAGGTCGCCGGAGAAGTCGTGATGCCGCACCGTTGGGCCCACCGGCTGATAGTCCGCACTGGCATCGACCAGGGTGATGCTGGAGCCGCTACCACCGAAATCGCACACCGCGACGGTTCCGCGGGCCGGTATGCCTGGGTTGGCCCGCACCGCGAACAGGGCGGCCGCAGCATCCGGGATCAAGGTGACCGGGGTGGCCTGGTGCGACCATTCCGACACCCGCCTCACCGCCCCGCCCAGCGCGTCGACGGCCGTCGGCGCCCAGTGGGCCGGATAGGTCACCGCGATACTGTCGGGCAGCGCCCGACCGCCGGTAGCCGCGTAGGCCAGCGCCCGCAGGCCGTCGGCGACCAGGGCTTCGCTGCGGTGCACGGAACCGTCGGCGGCCACGATGCCGACCCGGTCCCCCACCCGGTCCACGAAGTCGCTGATGACCAGGCCCGGTTCGTCCAGTCGGGGATTTTCCGACGGCACCCCGACCTCGGGCGGACGCTGCCGGTACAGCGTCAGGACGGGTTTGCGGGTAATGGCATGGTCGGGTGTGACGGCGGCCAGGTTCGTGGCACCGATTGACAGGCCCAACGCGGGCCTAGTTCCAGCTGCCATCTGATCCCATCCCCGTGTCCCCCCACCTCATTCCTTCCTAAAACCTATAGCCAATCTCCGCGCCGGCTACGCGTGAGCTGTATGACTGCTGGTCAGCGGATCGTACCCACGCCGGGGATGAGTGGCAGATCCAGCGCAGTCACCCAGCCCGGGGACAGCTCGTTGACCGCCGGGACGGCGTTAAGCGCCCGCATGCCGGTTGCCAGACACCCAGCGGCTGCGGCGTCCCGGCCGGATCCGTCGGTGAACCGGAATGCGGTTTCCTGAAAGATGCTGGGGGTGCCGTCGATGTCCACCCGGTACACGTCGCTGTCGTGGCCGGTGGGCCAGTCCGGTGCGGCGTCGGGTCCGATGCGGTTGACATGCTCGAGTTGGATCCGCGTCTCACCCTGGTAGAGCCCATTGATGGTGAAGCGGACCGCGGCGACGTTGCCCGCCTTGATGAGACCCTTGGCGGACTCGCGGTCGGTGGGAGTCACCCACTTGTCCCAAGTGGTCGTCATCTCATCGAGCATGATGCCGGCAGCGTGGGCGATCATCGGGACGGTGGCACCCCACGCGAAGATCAGCACGTCGCGGTTTTCCAGCATCGGACTGAACTCGGGTTCGCGGCCGATGCCCATCTCCCGCTCGTAGTCGCCCTCGTAATTGGTGTAGTCCAGCAACTCGGAGGCGCGCACCCGCTTCACCTCTGAGCACAGGCCCATCAGGGTCATCGGGAACAGGTCGTTGGCGAACCCCGGATCGATGCCGGTGGTGAAACAGGACGATTCCCCTAGCTCGCAGGCCTGGGTGATGGGGGCGATCCAGTTCGGCGGGTTCTGCGGCATGGTCGGCCAGATCCACGGGGTCATCGCCGTCGAGCACACGTCGACGCCGGCCCGGAGGAAGCGGGTGATCAGCGAGATATTGGCTTTGGCGTGCATTGCCGTCGGGCCGTAATGCACCAATGCGTCGGGTGTGAGCGCGATCAACGCGTCGACGTCGTCGGTGGCGGTGACGCCGACCGGTTCGTCCAGCCCGCAGATGTCGCCGACGTCGCGGCCCACCTTGTCGGGGTTGCTGACGCCGACACCCACCAACTCGAAGAGCGGATGCTTGACGATCTCGGGGATCACCATTCGGCCCACGAAGCCGGTGCCCCACACCACCACTCGCTTAACACCACGTTGTGTCATGAATCAGCCACCCTTTTTCGACTACCCGCTCCACCCTAAGCTGCGGTTGCAAACCTCTGGTGCGGCGCCGCCGGTGATGACACGATGACAATCATGACCAGTCGTCGCGCAGCTTCGATCCTTATTGCCACCGGCACCGCCTTCGCGGCCACCTGCGGTGTGGCGCACGCGGATCCCGTCGCGCCCCCGGGCGCATTCCCACAGGTTCGGTACGAGGTCAGTGGCACCGGTATGGCCGAATACATCTCGTTCCAGACCCAGGCCGGTCAACAACGCGCCGTGAACGTACCGCTGCCCTGGTCGACAGAATTTCAGGGTTTCGGTGGTCAGGTCTACGTGCTGAGCGCGCAGGGGCAGGGCACCATCGCGTGCAAAATCGTGCTGGATGGCAACGTGGTCAATGACTCGCATTCGACGGGGACACCCGGAAAGGCCATCTGCTCGCACTGAGGCGGTCTAGGCTCGCCGGTGGCGCCTCCTCGACGGTGAGGGGGTAAAGGAGGATGGATGGACCTCAAGGCCAAGGATGGCGCACACTCCGGCCTCAAGCCCCGGGTGAACGGGACGCCGCCCCCCGAGATTCCGCTGGCCGATATCGCGCTGGGATCACTGGATTTCTGGGCACTCGACGACGACTACCGCGACGGTTCCTTCGCCACCCTGCGTCGCGAGGCGCCGATCTCGTTCTGGCCGGCGATCGAGATGGAAGGGTTCACCGGCGGCAACGGGCACTGGGCACTCACCCGACTGGACGACGTGTTCTTCGCCAGCCGCCATCCGGAGGTGTTCAGCTCCAGCCCCAACATCACGATCAACGATCAGACACCGGAGTTGGCCGAGTACTTCGGGTCAATGATCGTGATGGACGATCCGCGCCACCAGCGATTGCGCTCGATCGTCAGCCGCGCGTTCACGCCGAAGGTGGTGGCCCGCATCGAAGCGTCGGTGCGGGATCGGGCACACCGGTTGGTGACGTCGATGATGGCCAACCACCCCGACCGGCAAGCCGACCTGGTCAGTGAAATCGCCGGGCCGCTGCCGTTGCAGATCATCTGCGACATGATGGGCATCCCCGAAGACGACCATCAGAAGATATTCCATTGGACCAACGTGATTCTCGGCTTTGGCGACCCCGACCTGGCCACCGATTTCGCTGAGTTTCTTCAGGTTTCGATGGACATCGGCGCCTACGCCACCCAACTGGCCGACGACCGCCGAAGTTCGATGGCCAACCATCACGACGACCTCACCACCGCCCTGGTGGAAGCCGACGTGAACGGTGAGCGGTTGTCGTCGGCGGAAATCGCGATGTTCTTCATCCTGCTGGTGGTGGCCGGCAACGAGACCACCCGCAACGCGATCAGCCACGGCGTGCTCGCGCTGTCTCGTTATCCCGAGGAACGGGACAAGTGGTGGGCCGACTATGACGGCTTGGCGCACACGGCGACCGAGGAGATCGTGCGCTGGGCCTCACCGGTGGTGTACATGCGCCGCACCCTGACCCGTGATTTCGAACTCAGCGGCACCAAAATGGCTGAGGGAGACAAGGTTTCGTTGTGGTACTGCTCGGCCAACCGGGACGAGTCGAAGTTCGCCGACCCGTGGCGGTTCGACGTGGCACGAAGCCCCAATCCGCACGTCGGCTTCGGTGGCGGCGGTGCCCACTTCTGCCTGGGCGCCAACCTGGCCCGCCGCGAGATCCGGGTGGTGTTCGACGAGCTGCGCCGCGAGATTCCAGATATCGTCGCGACGGCCGAGCCCAGGCGGCTGCTATCCCAGTTCATTCACGGCATCAAGGTGCTGCCGGTCGCGTGGTAGCGGGTCCCTCGCTCAGGTCGTAGACGTACAGCACGCG
>JALHRH010000238.1 GCA_022841565.1 Mycobacterium sp.
GTTAGGGCGTACCGCAGCCTTAGCGGGAATCGCCGTAGCGGTGCTGGCACCCATCGTCGGCGTGTGGGTGGCGTCTGCGCATCGGCGACACGTCGCGCTGGGTGTGTTGACCGGCCTCGCGGTGGCGACGACGTGCGGGATGTCACAGATCCGCGATCAACCCGGTTATTTCTTTGCGGGCTTGGCGCTGCTGGCCGCGACGGCGGCGTGCGGTGACCTGGCCAGCGTTCCGTACAACGCGATGTTGCGAGAGTTCTCGACGCCGGCGACGGCCGGGCGCATTTCGGGTTTCGGCTGGGCAGCGGGATACCTCGGCAGTGTCCTGCTGCTGGGCTTGGTTTATCTGGGCTTCATGACCGGCGACGGTGATGAGCGCGGGCTGCTGAACTTGCCCACCCAGGACGGACTCAACGTCCGGGCGGCGATGCTGCTGGCCGCGGCCTGGCTCGCGATACTCGGGCTGCCGCTACTGCTCATCGCCCATCGCCTGCCCGACAACGAGACGGCGGACGCTTCGAAGACGAGCCTGCTGGGTGGCTACCGGAAACTGTGGATTGACATTTCCACCGAGTGGCGGCGTGACCGCAATCTCGTCTACTTCCTGGTGGCCAGCGCGATCTTCCGGGACGGCTTGGCAGCGATATTCGCGTTCGGCGCGGTGTTGGGAGTGGAGGTCTACACCCTCTCAAAGGCCGATGTGCTGATCTTCGGTGTCGCCGGAAGCGTGGTGGCCGCGATTGGCGCGGTGTGCGGTGGGTTGGTCGACCACCGGGTGGGCTCCAAACCGGTCATCGTGGTGTCGCTGACGGCAATCCTTGCCTCGGCGCTGAGCTTGCTGGCACTGTCGGGGGCGCTCGCCTTCTGGGTGTGCGGGCTGTTGTTGTGTCTGTTCATCGGGCCATCCCAGTCGTCGGCGCGAGCGCTGCTGTTGCGCATGGCGCAGGACGGCAAGGAGGGCGTGGCTTTCGGGCTCTACACGATGACCGGCCGGGCGGTGGCTTTCTTGGCCCCGTGGTTGTTCTCTGTCTTCGTCGACGTGTTCGGCGTGGCTCGGGCAGGTCTGGGTGGCATCTGCCTGGTGCTGCTGGTCGGACTGCTGGCGATGTTGGCGGTGCGGGTTCCGCCACACGCGAACGGCGCTTACTGACCGCGGCTAGCGCGGGGCGTCGCAGATGGTCAAACCCTGCCCGGTGCGCTGTCGGACCTGAACCCCGGCCACCGTGACCGAGCAGGTGATCTCGTGGCCGATATTCACCACGGTGACGCTTGCCGGATGGACCGCCGAGGTCGACAGGCTGACTTGTTTGGTCCAGGGCAAGGCCACATTGAATTCGGTCTGAATCATGTCGCCGGCATCCATGTACATGACGCTGATCGCCCGGCCATCGCCGGAGACGCTGTAGACGACCGTCTGGATGGCCCCGGGGGTGTTGGGCACACCAGGAGGTGTCGTTGTGCCCGGTGGCGCGGTCGTCGTGGTGCGTGGCGGCCTTCGGGTGGTGGACGGCGGCGACGTCGTGCGGGTGGTCGGAGGCGCAGCTGTGGTGCTCGGCACTGGCGGTAGGGGCTCGATAGCGGTCTGCTGTTTGACCGACCCGCTGGCAATGACGAGCGCCACGACCAGCCCGATGACGAGCAGCACTGCGGCGCCGGCCACGAACCACAACCACCGCGGTGAACCCGGCGGGCCCTCGGGGGGTTGTTCATCGTTCGGTGGCGCGTCCTGCTGCCAATACGGTGGCGGCAACTGCTGGGTGGAGTTGGGTTGATATGCGCCAGGTGACCATGGAGAGCCACCGCCGCCATAGGTCGCGTACGGCATGTCGTCGGCGTACGCCGGATAGTCGATCGGGACCGAATCTCCAGAGTGCTGCGGCCATGCCGAACCAGACCCCGGTTGAGGGGGACCAAATTGCTGGGGTCGACGTGGATCGTTCATGTCCACTTCGAAGGGTACCGGGCATTACGCCGGACTGGTTTCGGGACCGGCCCGACCCGGTCGAACGGCTAATGAGCCCCAGCGGTCACCGCCGCGAGGGTCATCGCCTTCATGACGGCGCGCGACCGAACCGCCCGCGCCGGTTTGGCGTCGGCCGATTTCATGCTGTGCGGCGTGGAGTTCAACAGCCCGAACACGGCATGCGCCATCAGTCGGGCGTCAGCTTCGGCCAGATCCGGGTTGAGTTGGCGCAGCACGCCCACCCAGATTTCCACATACTGCCGCTGCGCTTTCCGCACTTGCCGCGCGGCGGAAGCGGGCAGGTGCGCGAGGTCACGGTCCTGAATCCGGATGAGGTCTGGTTCGCCGAGTGCGAAGTCGAGGTGAAAATCGATCAGGCCGTCGAGAGTCGCAGCGGCGTCGGCGCCGCGGTCCCTGACGGCGCGCGCGCCGGCGAGCAGCCCGGCGCTGATGCTCACCAGCAACTCGACCAACAGCGACTCCTTGTTGGGGAAGTGCCGGTAGATCGCCGGACCGCTGACTCCAGCGGCAGCGCCGATGTCCTCCAGGCGCACCGCAAGGAATCCGCGTTCGGCGAACAGCCGCTCGGCAGCCGCCAGGAGTTGTTGACGCCGATCGGATTTCAACTGGCTGCGGCGATTTGGCGCTTCTAGGGGTCCTGGTTCATGGTCCGCGGCGGGCACTGGCATGACGGCCTCCTGGACATCTCGGTTAATCGTCACTAACGTAGCATCCGATCACCCGCCGGAGGAACCGTGGCAACCACCGACGCCGCAGAACGCAAACCGCTTTCCTACGAACGCGGTCCGATCACACCCGCGTTGCTCGAGACGACCATTGGCGCGAATCTTGCTGATACCGCAACGATGTTCGGGTCGCGCGACGCGCTCGTCGATGTCGTCGCG
Organism: Mycobacterium sp.; assembly: GCA_022841565.1. Taxonomy (GTDB): domain Bacteria; phylum Actinomycetota; class Actinomycetes; order Mycobacteriales; family Mycobacteriaceae; genus Mycobacterium. The sequence continues at coordinate 2,866 of JALHRH010000238.1, forward strand.
GGCCGGCGATGGAACTACACCGAGTTCTTCGCCGACGTGCGCCGCTTGGCGACCGGGCTGCTCCGGGCCGGTATCGGCACAGGCGACCGGGTGGGCATCTGGGCGCCCAATCGGTGGGAGTGGGTTCTCGTCCAGTACGCCACCGCCGAGATCGGGGCGATCCTGGTGACCATCAACCCCGCCTACCGCGCGCGTGAACTGGAATATGCGCTAAGGCAATCCGGCACTGCGATGGTAATCGCCGCCCCTGGTTTCCGGGATGCCGATTACCGCTCGATGCTGACCGAAGTCGGCTCCGACTGTGTTGACCTGCGCGACGTGGTGATCATGGGTACCGATCGCTGGGACGAGTTGGTCGGCACGGCTGCCGACCCGACCGCGCTGGCGCGGACGGCCGCGACGCTGACGCCGACCGATCCGATCAACATTCAATACACCTCCGGCACAACGGGTTACCCGAAAGGTGTCACGCTCAGCCACCGCAGCATCCTCAACAACGGCTACCTGGTGGGGGAGTTGCTCGAGTACACCGAACACGATCGGATCTGCATCCCGGTGCCCTTCTACCACTGCTTCGGCATGGTCATGGGCAACCTGGCGGCCACCAGCCACGGCGGGTGCATGGTCATTCCGGCGCCGGGGTTCGATGCTGCAGCGACCCTGAACGCCGTGCAGGTCGAACGCTGCACCAGCCTCTACGGGGTACCGACGATGTTCATCGCCGAACTCGGCCTGCCGGAGTTTGCCGACTACGAACTGGGGAGCCTGCGCACCGGGATCATGGCAGGTGCCCCCTGCCCGGTCGAAGTGATGCGTCAGGTGATCGACCGGATGCACATGCCCGGCGTTTCCATCTGTTACGGCATGACCGAAACAAGTCCCGTTTCAACCCAGACCCGAACCGATGATTCGGTGGAACGGCGCGTCGGTACCGTCGGGCGGGTGGGTCCGCACTTGGAGATCAAGGTCGTGGATCCCGATACCGGCCAGACGGTGCCGCGCGGAGTGTCCGGCGAGTTCTGTACCCGCGGCTATTCGGTGATGTCGGGGTACTGGAATGACGCGGCGCGGACCGCCGAGGTAATCGACGCGGATGGATGGATGCACACCGGGGACTTGGCGGCGATGGACGCATGCGGGTACGTACAGATCACCGGGCGCATCAAGGACATCATCATGCGCGGCGGCGAGAATATCTCTCCGCGCGAGATCGAGGAATTTCTGCACACCCATCCCGACGTCGTCGATGGACACGTCATCGGGGTGCCTGACCAACGTTATGGCGAGGAGATCATGGCCGTGGTCAGGCTGCGCGACGGGGCTGCGGAGTTGACCCTCGAGCAATTGCGTGAGTTCTGCGCCGGCAGGATCGCCCGGTTCAAGATCCCGCGGTATCTCTGGATCGTCGAGGAGTTTCCGATGACGGTCACCGGCAAGGTTCGCAAAATCGAGATGCGTCAGGCGGCGATCGAGTGGCTCCGCGGTGGCCAATAGCCCTGCCCAGCGCCGCACCCACCCTGGACGCACCCGGTCAGGAATGGTATTCTCACTGCCTTAGTTAATGGTTATTAACTGAAATTGGAGGCTCTGCGACACATGGACAAGGTGGTGGCTACCGCCGCGGAGGCGGTCGCTGACATAACCGACGGCTCGTCGCTGGCCGTCGGGGGATTTGGACTGTGCGGCATTCCGGAGGCGTTGATATCAGCGTTGGCCGACCTCGGCGTCACTGACTTGGAGACGGTGTCCAACAACTGCGGCGTCGACGGGTTTGGGCTGGGAGTGTTGTTGGAGCACAAGCGGATCCGCCGCACCATCTCCTCGTATGTGGGCGAGAACAAGGAATTCGCGCGCCAATTCCTGTCCGGCGAGCTCGAAGTGGAACTGACCCCGCAGGGCACGCTGGCCGAGCGGCTGCGCGCCGGCGGAATGGGCATTCCGGGCTTCTACACGCCGGCCGGAGTCGGCACCCAGATCGCCGACGGCGGGCTGCCGTGGCGCTACGACGCCTCAGGGGAGGTGGCAATCGTGTCGCCGCCTAAGGAGACCCGCGAGTTCGATGGCGTCACTTACGTTCTGGAGCGGGGGATCCGGACCGATTTTGCGCTGGTGCACGCCTGGAAGGGCGACCGGCACGGCAACCTGGTCTACCGCTACGCCGCTGGCAACTTCAACCCCGAATGCGCACCCGCCGGACGGATCACCATCGCCGAGGTCGAACACCTCGTCGAGCCCGGTGAAATTGACCCCGCCACGGTGCATACTCCCGGCGTCTTCGTGCAGCGAGTGGTCCATGTGCCGGACCCGGACAAGCGGATTGAGAAAGAGACGGTGCGGTGATGGTGGTCGGTTCCCTCGAGCGTGACGGTGGTGGCACGTTCGGCGCCGAGCGTGACGGTGGCTTCACGTTCGCGGGGGAAGAAGGGAGTGGCGCCCGATGACCGCGCCGACGACGATGCAGAGCGCAGCGATGAGGTGGGGGCACCTCCCGCTTGCGGGGGAGAGTGGCGCCCGATGACCTGGAGTAGGGATGAGATGGCGGCCCGCATCGCGGCCGAGTTCACCGATGGTCAATACGTCAACCTCGGCATCGGGATGCCCACGCTGATCCCCAACCACATTCCCGACGGCGTCCATGTCGTCCTGCACTCGGAGAACGGCATCCTCGGCGTCGGGCCCTACCCGCGGCGCGAGGACGTCGACGCCGATCTGATCAACGCCGGCAAAGAGACAGTGACGGTCTTACCCGGTGCGTCGTTCTTCGGCTCCTCAACCTCGTTCGGGGTCATCCGCGGCGGGCACCTCGACGTGGCTGTGCTGGGAGCCATGCAGGTTTCGGTCACCGGCGACCTCGCCAACTGGATGATCCCCGGCAAGATGGTCAAGGGCATGGGCGGCGCGATGGATCTGGTGCACGGCGCCCGCAAGGTGATCGTGATGATGGAGCACGCCGCCAAGGACGGCAGCCCCAAGATCCTCGAGCGCTGCACCTTGCCGCTGACGGGTGTGGGCTGCGTGAACCGGATCGTCACCGAACTGGCCGTCATCGACGTCCGCGACGAGGGTCTGCATCTCATCGAGACCGCCCCAGACGTCTCGGTCGAAGAGGTGCTTGCCAAAACCCAGCCGCCGCTCATCCTTTCGGACCTGGTGGCGCGGTGACGACGATCGCCCCGTCCTTCGCTGACGAGCATCGCCGGTTGGTCGGCGACCTCAACGCGAAGCTGGCCGCCGCCGCCCTGGGCGGTAACGAGCGTGCCCGCGAGCGGCACGTCAGCCGCGGCAAACTGCTGCCCCGCGAACGGGTGGACCGCCTGCTCGACCCGGGCAGCCCCTTCCTGGAACTGTCCGCGCTGGCCGCCAACGGCATGTACGACGACGAATCGCCCGGCGCCGGAATCATCACCGGGATCGGGCGGGTGTCGGGACGCGAGTGTGTGATCGTCGCCAACGACGCCACCGTCAAGGGCGGCACCTACTACCCGATGACGGTCAAGAAGCACCTGCGGGCGCAGGAGGTCGCCCTCCAGAACCTGCTGCCCTGCATCTACCTCGTCGACTCCGGCGGCGCTTTCCTGCCTCGCCAGGACGAGGTGTTCCCCGACCGCGAACACTTCGGCCGGATCTTCTACAACCAGGCGACCATGAGCGCCAAGGGGATTCCGCAAATCGCGGCGGTGCTCGGGTCGTGTACCGCGGGCGGCGCATACGTGCCGGCGATGAGCGACGAAGCCGTCATCGTGCGCGAGCAGGGCACGATCTTCCTGGGCGGCCCACCCCTGGTCAAGGCGGCCACCGGTGAGATCGTCACGGCCGAGGAACTCGGCGGCGGGGATCTGCACTCGCGGGTGTCCGGTGTCACCGACCATCTGGCGGAGGACGACGAGGACGCGCTGCGCATCGTCCGCTCCATTGTGGCGACCTTCGGGCCGCGTGAACCCGCGCAGTGGGACATCGGACCGTCGGTGGACGCCAGATCCGACCAGTCCGAGCTGTACGACGTGGTGCCTCCCGATCCGCGGGTGCCCTACGACGTACACGAAGTGATCGTGCGCCTGGTCGACGGCGGCGAGTTCAGGGAGTTCAAGGCCAATTACGGTAAAACGCTGGTGACCGCCTTCGCGCGCATCCACGGCCACCCGGTCGGCATTATCGCCAACAATGGCGTCCTATTCAGCGAATCCGCAGTCAAGGGAGCGCATTTCATCGAGCTGTGCGACAAGCGCCGCATCCCGCTGCTGTTTCTGCAGAACATCGCCGGGTTTATGGTCGGTCGTGATTACGAGGCGGGCGGAATCGCCAAACACGGCGCCAAGATGGTTACCGCGGTGGCTTGCGCGCGGGTCCCGAAACTGACCGTGGTGATCGGGGGATCCTATGGTGCGGGCAATTATTCGATGTGCGGGCGGGCGTATTCGCCCCGATTCTTATGGATGTGGCCGAACGCGCGCATCTCGGTGATGGGCGGCGAACAGGCCGCCTCGGTGCTGGCCACTGTTCGCGGTGAGCAGCTTTCGGCCTCCGGCACGCCCTGGTCGCCGGAGGAGGAAGAGGCATTCAAGGCGCCCATCCGCGCCCAGTACGAGCACCAGGGCAACCCCTACTATTCGACCGCCCGTCTGTGGGACGACGGCATCATCGACCCCGCTGATACCAGAATGGTTGTGGGACTGGCACTTTCGGTGTGCGCCCATGCTCCGCTGGAATCGGTCTCCTACGGCGTCTTTCGGATGTGACATGTTTGACAGTGTCTTAGTGGCCAACCGCGGCGAGATCGCGGTGCGGGTGATCCGCACCCTGCGGCGGTTGGGTGTGCGTTCAGTTGCCGTCTACAGCGACGCCGACGCCAACGCACGGCACGTGTTGGAGGCCGATACCGCGGTAAGGCTGGGGCCGGCGCCGGCCCGCGACAGCTATCTCGACATCGGGAAGGTGGTCGACGCTGCGGTGCGCACCGGGGCGCAGGCGATCCATCCCGGTTATGGCTTCCTTTCGGAGAATGCAGATTTCGCAGCGGCGTGTGACCGCGCGGGCGTGGTGTTCCTAGGCCCGCCGGCGCACGCCATCGAGGTGATGGGCGACAAGATCGCCGCCAAGAACGCGGTCGCCGCGTTCGATGTGCCGGTGGTGCCGGGGATCGCCCGACCCGGGCTGACCGACGACGAACTCGTCGCCGCCGCCGATGACGTGGGTTACCCGGTGTTGGTGAAGCCGTCCGCGGGCGGCGGCGGCAAAGGTATGCGTCTGGTGCAGGATCGCGCCCGGCTCCGCGAAGCGTTGGTGAGCGCTCGGCGCGAGGCGGCATCGGCGTTCGGCGACGACACGCTGTTCCTGGAACGATTTGTGTTACGGCCCAGGCATATCGAGGTGCAAGTTCTCGCCGACACACACGGCAACGTGGTGCATCTCGGTGAGCGTGAATGCAGCCTGCAGCGACGTCACCAGAAGGTGATCGAGGAGGCGCCCTCGCCGCTCCTGGACGCCGCAACCCGGGCCCGCATCGGCGCCGCCGCGTGCGACACCGCCCGCAGTGTCGATTACGTCGGCGCCGGCACGGTGGAGTTCATCGTCTCCGCCGCACGTCCCGACGAGTTCTTCTTCATGGAGATGAACACCCGCCTACAGGTGGAACACCCCGTCACTGAGGCGGTTACCGGGCTCGACCTCGTTGAGTGGCAGCTGCGGGTGGCCGCGAGTGAAAAGCTGGCGTTCGCACAGGACGACATCGAACTACGCGGACACGCGATCGAAGCCCGGGTGTACGCCGAGGATCCGGCACGCGGATTTCTGCCCACCGGCGGTCGGGTACTGCACGTGGTCGAGCCGTCCGGACCCGGGGTGCGGGTGGACTCGTCGCTGTTGGCCGACACGGTGGTCGGCAGCGACTACGACCCCATGCTGAGCAAGGTGATCGCGCACGCCACCGACCGGGCGCACGCGCTGGCGCGGCTGGATCGGGCCCTGTCGCAGACCGCGGTCCTGGGTGTTCATACCAACATCGAGTTCCTCCGCTTTCTCCTGGCCGACCAACGGGTCCAGGCCGGAGACCTCGACACCGCGCTGCTCGATGAGCGGCTGGTCGACTTTGAGCCGCTGCCCCCGCCTGATGATGTGTTCGCGGCGGGTGGTCTATATGTCCAGTGGGCTCTGGAACGGCGCGCTCGGGGCAACCTGTGGGCCGCGCCGACCGGATGGCGGATCGGTGCGG
>JALHRH010000239.1 GCA_022841565.1 Mycobacterium sp.
AACTCGAAGCGCTCGGCTACACCGTCACGCTCACACCACTCGCCGAGACCGCATAACCAGCAACCTGCGGTCCATCAGTGGTCACCCGCGCGGAGTCACCACATTTTTCGTATCAGTGCTGCTTCCCACGCCGATCTGGGACCAGCTGTTTAAGCCGATGGTCGCCGGTCAACGCTGGATCGCGGCGGGCCTCTTCGAGCCCGCGGTACGCGAAAAAGCGGGAATGCACTGGACACCGGGCGACGAGATTCTGCTGCGGGTGTTCGGCAAGCTAGTTGAGTTTGCGTTTCTGGCGGTACCCGACGAAATCCGGCTGCACCCGCGCGCATTGGCGGCCTACCGTCGGGCGGAGGGGCGGATCCGCAACGACGCACCGCTGGTCGAAGCGCCCGCGTTCATGGCTCCCCCCCGCGACCGGCGCGGGCTGCCGATGCACTATTTTCCGCCCCGGCCGCGCTCGCCCCTGGAGCCCGCCCGGGTGATCATGGAGCGGGCCGGCGCGCTACTGCACGGCACGCTATCGATCGCCGGCCTGCGGCCGTCGCGCGGACCCGGCCGGGCAGCTTAGGGCTGCTCGGCCCAGCGGCTGCGGTGATCGAGCCCCGGTGATGGTGGATGCGGTTCCGTTCACCGTGGTCGCGGCTTGCGACTACCGTAGAGCCCGGGCGCTCTGATACAGGCAGATAGCCGCGGCGGCAGCAACATTCAGGCTCTCTGCTCCCCCCGCCATCGGGATGCGCAACCGCTGATCGGCCCGCTCAGCGACGTCAGCAGGCAGTCCTTGCGACTCGGGTCCGAACAGCCACGCCGTCGGCCGCGCGAGCAGCTGGTCGGCGTCGTCGAGGGATGTCTCGCCGTCCACCGCGGTCGCCAGCACCTGCAGGCCACCTGCGCGCAGCAGGGTCGGCACGGACGCGGCGTCGGGGGCGACCACGACGGGGAGTGCGAAGATGCTGCCGGCGGAGGCGCGCAGGCACTTGCCGTTGTAGGGGTCGACGCAGTGCCCGGCCAGGACCACCGCCGCGGCGCCCATGGCATCAGCGACACGAATGAGCGTGCCGGCGTTGCCCGGTTCGCTGATGCCCACGGCAACCGCGATCAACCCCGGTGAGCCGGCCAGCACGTCTTCCAGGCTGTTGGCCGGGATCTCGCAAACCGCGACCAGACCCGCCGGAGTTACCGTGTCGGACAACGCTTTTGCGGCCCGCTCGGTCACCAGGTGCACCGCCGCCGGCTGTCCAGTGACTAACGCGTCATGGCGGCGGGCTGCGTCCTCGGTGACGAACAGATCCCGCACCAGCCCGCGCTGCTGGGCAGCCGCGACCAGGTTCGGACCTTCGGCGAGAAACAGTCCTGCGCGGCGCCGACTTACATGACGGTGCAGCTTGACCGCCGCGGCCACCCGGGCCGAGCGTTCGGTGAGCGCGGCCCTCATGGTTGCGGACAACCGGTTAGGCAGCCTCTCCCGAGGGTGCGTTGACGTCCGCAGGTAGCGCCGCGCGCGCCACCTCGACCAGCGCGGTGAACGCCGCCGGATCGGAGATTGCGATGTCGGCCAGGTTCTTGCGGTCTACCTCGACGCCGGCGGCTTTGAGGCCCTGGATCAGCCTGTTGTAGGTGATGTCGTTGGCGCGCGCGGCGGCGTTGATCCGCGAAATCCACAGCTTGCGGAACTCCCCCTTGCGGGCCCGACGGTCGCGGTAGGCGTAGTTGAGCGAATGCAGCTGCTGCTCTTTGGCCTTGCGGTAGAGCCGGGATCGCTGACCGCGATAGCCCTTCGAAGCTTTCAGGACGCTGCGCCGCTTCTTGTGGGCGTTGACCGCCCGCTTCACGCGTGCCATGGGTGTTCCTACTCTCGTTCAATATCGGTCGGGGCTGCCGAAAACCCGCTGTAGATATAGGTTTCGTTGGGGGAATGCGTTGCGGCGCGGTGCTAGCCGTTGAGCAGCGCGTTGACCCGCTTGGTGTCGTTGGCCGACACTACGGTGCGGCCGTCAAGCCGCCGAGTACGTTTGGTCGCCTTGTGCTCGAGCAGATGCCGACGGTTGGCTTTCTGCCGGACGATCTTGCCGGTGCCGGTGCGCCGGAACCGCTTGGAAGCCCCGCTGTGGGTCTTGGCCTTGGGCATGTTTCCTCAGTTTTCTTGGTTCTGGTGAGCTGGTCTGGTCGTGCTGCGAGTTGGTGCTAGGAAGGTTTGGTGTCCCCAGCCGACTCGGCCTGTCCTGCCGCCGCATTCCCCGGATGCTGCGCTCTGGCGCGAGTCTTCGCGCCGCGGTGCGGTGCCAGCACCATGGTCATGTTGCGGCCGTCCTGCTTGGCCGACGTTTCGACGAATCCGTATTCGGCGACGTCAGCGCCCAGACGCTGAAGCAATCGGTAGCCCAGCTCTGGCCGTGACTGCTCGCGGCCGCGGAACATGATGGTGACCTTGACCTTGGACCCCGCTTCGAGAAAGCGAACCACGTGGCCCTTCTTGGTCTCGTAGTCGTGGTCGTCGATCTTGGGTCGCAGCTTTTGTTCCTTGACGACGGTCTGCTGCTGATTCCTTCGGGATTCACGCGCCTTCTGCGCCGCCTCGTACTTGTACTTGCCGTAGTCCATGATCTTGCAGACCGGTGGCCTGGCATTGGGAGCAACTTCGACAAGGTCGAGATCAGCGTCCGCAGCAACGCGGAGTGCGTCTTCGATACGCACGATGCCTACCTGCTCTCCCCCAGGACCAATCAATCGAACTTCAGGCACGCGAATGCGCTCGTTGACGCGGGTCTCAGTGCTGATGGGGCCTCCCTCGTTGGCTTCTATTCCAGTGCGGCCCAAACCTGGACCCGGCCGGAAACAGCGGTGGGGAGCACCAACCATCAGCAAAAAAGCCCTGCAAATGCAGGGCCCATTGCCGACCGATCACGGCTTGACCTGGTCAAACCGCCTGCGCAATGCACAGAACAGGCACTTTCACGATGCCTGTGACCGGACCGAATTGCCTTGAGAAGCTCGTGGCAATCGGTGGGAGTGGGACTCCTCTTCACTGTCCCTGGCCTGAGGCCGGGATGGTCGCGCGATTAGTCTAGCAGCCACAACCGGGGACTCGAGCAAGCCGCCGAGCGGGGGCAACCGGCAACCACAATCCAATCAGTCTTGGCAAGTGAGCCGTACCGCCGGGAATTTCCCGGCTTGAGGGAATATCCTCGCGGTCTGTGACACTCACTAAGCCGCGACCGACGCGCAGGCCGACTTCCCGGTATCACTGGCTACCTGCGGTAGCCGGGTGGACCGTCGGCGTCATCGCGACCGTGTCGCTGCTGGCCAGCCTCTCCCCGCTGATCCGGTGGCTCATTCACGAGCCACGGGAATTCATCAACAGCTACTTGTTCAACTTCCCCGACACCAGCTTCGCGTGGTCGTTCGTGCTGGCCCTGCTGGCCGCGGCGCTGACGGCCCGCAAGCGCATCGCCTGGGTGCTGCTGCTGGGCAACATGGTGGTCGCCGCGGTGATCAACGCCGCCGACATCGCCGCGGGCGGCAACACACCCGCCCAGGCGTTCGGCGAAAATCTCGGCTTCGCCTTCCACGTGGTTGCGATTGTCCTATTGGTGCTGGGCTATCGGGAGTTCTGGGCCAAGGTCCGCCGAGGCGCGCTGTTCAGAGCGGCGGGCGTGCTGCTGGTCGGTGGTCTCCTCGGAATCCTGGCGTCGTGGTGTCTGGTGGAGATGTTTCCCGGGACGCTGGCTGCGCCGGACCGACTGCCGTACGTGGCCAACCGGGTGATCGGGTTCGGCTTCGCCGACCCCGACCTGTTCACCGGACGGCCGCACGTCTTCCTCAACGCGATCTTCGGTTTGTTCGGCGCGTTCGCGCTGATTGCCGCCGCGATCGTGCTGTTTCTGTCCCAGCGCGCCGACAACGCACTGACCGGTGAGGACGAGTCCGCCATCCGCGGGCTGGTCGAGCTATGGGGGAAGAACGACTCGCTGGCCTATTTCGCCACCCGACGCGATAAGTCGGTGATCTTCGCCCCCAGCGGCCGCGCCGCCCTCACCTACCGCGTCGAGGTCGGTGTCTGCCTGGCCAGCGGCGACCCCGTCGGTGATCCGAAAGCATGGCCACAGGCCATCGACGCCTGGCTGCGGCTGTGCCGGACCTACGGCTGGGCACCAGGTGTCATGGGCGCCAGTTCTCAGGGCGCGCAGGTCTACCGCGAGGCGGGACTGAACGCGCTGGTGCTGGGCGATGAGGCGATCCTGCGGCCCGCCGAATACAAATTGTCCGGCCCGGAAATGCGCGGCGTGCGCCAGGCGGTGACCCGGGCCCGGCGTGCGGGGCTGACAGTGCGCATCCGGCGCCACCGCGACATCTCGCCGGAGGAGATGAAGCAGACCGTCGCGCGGGCGGACGGCTGGCGTGACACCGAATCTGAACGCGGCTTCTCCATGGCGTTGGGCCGGCTCGGTGACCCGGCCGACGGCGATTGCTTACTGGTAGAGGCGATCGATCCGGCCGGCGAAGTGGTGGCGATGCTGTCGCTTGTGCCGTGGGGCACCACCGGCGTGTCGCTGGACTTGATGCGGCGATCCCGGCAATCCGTCAACGGCACCATCGAACTGATGGTCAGCGAACTCACCCTGCACGCCGAGAGCCTCGGGATCAGCCGAATCTCGTTGAACTTCGCGGTATTCCGGTCGGCATTCGAGCAGGGCGAGCAACTCGGCGCCGGACCGGTCGCGCGGTTGTGGCGCGGGCTGCTGGTGTTCTTCTCGCGGTGGTGGCAGATCGAGACGCTGTACCGCTCCAACGCCAAATATCAGCCCGAGTGGGTGCCTCGCTACGCGTGCTACGACGACGCCCGAATGATGCCGCGGGTGGGCGTCGCCTCGGTGATCGCCGAGGGCTTTCTGGTGCTGCCATTCACGCGGCGCGACAAGGTCCACACCGGCCACCACCCGGCGGTGCCGCAACGGTTGGTGGAGTCCGGGTTGCTGCACCACGATGGCACGGCGCCCGACGTCAGCCGACTGAAGGTGGAGGACCTGCCCGACACCGACTTCGACGGTGCGCGCCGTCAGCCCGAGCAGGTGCGAGTCCGGCTGGCCAAGCTGAAAAAGCTGCGCGACAAGGGCATTGACGCCTACCCGGTGGGTGAGCCGCCCAGTCACACCGTCGCCCATGCCTTGAAGGCGGATGACGGTTCTCCTGTCTCGGTGGCCGGACGCATCTTGCGGGTGCGCAACTACGGCGGCGTGTTGTTCGCGCACCTGCGCGACTGGTCGGGCGAAATGCAAGTGCTGTTGGACAATTCACGCCTGGAGCAGGGTCGGGCGGCCGACTTCAACGCGGCGATCGATCTTGGTGACCTGGTGGAGGCCACCGGGCACATCGGCTTCAGCGACAAGGGCACCCGATCGCTGATCGTCACCCGCTGGCGGTTGATCGGCAAGTGCCTGCGCCCGCTGCCCAACAAGTGGAAGGGACTCACCGACCCGGAAGCCCGGGTGCGGACCCGCTATGTCGACCTTGCTGTCAATGCCGACTCGCGCGACCTGATCACGGCACGTAGCAGCGCGCTGCGATCAATTCGTGAGACCTTGTTCGCCAAGGGTTTCATCGAGGTGGAAACCCCGATCCTGCAGCAGGTGCATGGCGGTGCCACCGCCCGCCCGTTTGTCACCCACATCAATGCGTACGCCATGGACCTCTTCTTACGGATCGCCCCGGAGCTGTACCTCAAGCGACTGTGCGTCGGCGGAGTGGAGCGAGTCTTCGAACTCGGCCGGGCCTTCCGCAATGAGGGGGTCGACTTCAGCCACAACCCCGAGTTCACCCTGCTGGAGGCCTATCAGGCGCACGCCGACTACCTGGTGTGGATCGACGGCTGCCGCGAACTCATCCAGAACGCCGCCGCGGCTGCCAATGGTGAACACATTGCGCTGCGGCCCAGGACTCCGGATGAATCGATCGGCCATGCCGGGCGCCTCGAGCCTGTCGACATCTCCGGTGTGTGGCCGGTGAAGACAGTTCACGACGCGGTCTCCGAAGCCCTCGGTGAACACATCAACGCCGACACCGACCTGAAAACCCTACGCAAGCTATCCGACGCCGCCCGCATTCCCTACCGCGCCTATTGGGACGCCGGCGCGGTGGTGCTGGAACTGTACGAGCACTTGGTCGAGGACCGCACCGAGCAGCCGACGTTCTACACCGACTTCCCCACCTCGGTATCGCCGCTGACCAGGCCACACCGCAGCAAGCGCGGTGTCGCCGAACGCTGGGATCTGGTGGCCTGGGGAGTCGAGCTGGGCACTGCCTACAGCGAGCTCACCGATCCGGTGGAACAGCGGCGGCGCCTCGAGGAACAGTCGCTGCTGGCCGCCGGTGGCGACCCCGAAGCAATGGAACTCGATGAGGACTTCCTGCAGGCGATGGAATATGCGATGCCTCCCACCGGGGGGCTGGGGATGGGCGTCGACCGCGTGGTCATGCTGATCACCGGCCGCAGCATCCGGGAGACCCTGCCGTTCCCGCTCGCCAAGCCGCACTAGCTCGGGCCTAGCTGACACGCCAGGGTTCAGATAACTCACAGGGAATATTCCGGAAACGTGACCCCGGATGGGATCCCGGCGAACAACAATGAACCTGTGACCGCCTCGACGCTTAGTGCCTTGGCGCCCGCATCGTCGGATGGCGGGTTCTCCGCACAGGCCTTCGGTCACACATCCCTCATGCATGGCTGGGTGCCCTTCACGGTTCAGGTCGTGACGGGCGTGGTGCTGGTGCTGGCCATCGGGTGGCGGACGCGGGCCTGGCGGTTGCGCTGGCTGCCGCTGGCCGCGTTGGCCGGGGGCGCAACGGCTTACGGGACGCGCGCCTACGTCAGCCGGCTTTCCAACGAGCCGGCGCCGGGCGCGTTGTGGGTCTGGGCCGGGTTGGCCGGGTTGGCGGTGACGGTGCTGGTGCTCGGCTGGCGTACCGCACCCTGGTGGCGCCGCGGCATCGCCCTGCTGACCGTTCCGCTGTGCCTGCTCAGCACGGCGCTGACGCTCAACGCATGGGTCGGGTATTTCCCGACCGTGCAGGCCGCTTGGGGCCAGCTCACCTACGGTCCGCTGCCCGACCAGACCGATCCGACCACCGTCGCGGCGATGATTGGCAAGGGTGTGCGCCCGCCGCATGGCAGCGTGGTGCCAGTCGTGATCCCTTCCGACGCATCGCACTTCAGGCATCGCGGTGAATTGGTGTACCTGCCTCCGGCCTGGTTCGCTAGTTACCCGCCGCCCCAACTGCCGACGGTGATGATGATCGGCGGTCAATTCAACACCCCCGGTGACTGGGCGCGCGCCGGCAACGCGGTACGGACCATCGACGCCTTCGCCGCAGCTCATGACGGCAATGCGCCGGTGCTGGTGTTCGTAGACTCCGGCGGCGCATTCAACAACGACACCGAGTGCGTCAACGGGCGCCGTGGCAATGCCGCCGATCATTTGACCAAAGACGTTGTGCCGTTTGTAATTTCGAGTTTCGCGACCAGCGCCGAGCCGGCCAACTGGGGCATCGTGGGCTGGTCGATGGGCGGGACCTGCGCGGTAGATCTCACCGTCATGCATCCCGGCTTGTTCAGCGCGTTCGTCGACGTCGCGGGTGACCTGTACCCCAACGCCGGCAGCAGGGAAGAGACCGTCGCCAGGCTGTTCGGCGGCAACGCCGAAGCTTGGGCGGCGTTCGACCCGACCACCGTGATCACCCGGCACGGCCCGTACACCGGGGTCGCGGGATGGTTCGCCATTCCGTCACACGCGCCGGCGCCGGCGCACCATGACCTACCGGTCGCGGACACCGCCACCATGCGGCTCGCCGGTAGCGACGCCGCAGCCAATCCCAGCGACCAGACGGCAGCCGCCAACGCCCTGTGTGCGCTGGGCCGCTCGTACGACATCGACTGCGCGGTGGTCCCGCAACCGGGCAAGCACGACTGGCCCTTCGCCGACGAGGTCTTCGCGACGGCGTTGCCCTGGTTGGCCGGCCGGCTAGGCACCCCGGGGGTTCCCCGGATTCCGCTGCCGGGCACCACCGCTCTCCCGGCGCCGTCCGGGCCGTCGGATGCGCAAGTAGTCGCGGCCGGACGGTAGGGCGTGCTTTCGGTGGCTCGTGTTCGGCGCGCTATTTTCGCGCGGCACTGCCACCCGTGGAGCGCGTGGACCCGGTGGGCCAGCACGCCGCTGACACTGGTGCCGGTCTGGACTCGTGGGGTGATCGCCGCTCGGCGTCGTCATCTGCGTCCAGCGGTAATCGCGGTGGCGGCGCAGATGGCGTTGACGATGCTGTACTGGCAGCTGATGGTGCGCTACCTGGATCGACAGGAACACCGTTAGGAAGCCGGCACAAGTAACGTGTCGGGCATGCCCGACCAACCGTCAATGCCTGACCCCGGATACGACAACTCGGGAGTGCCGACGTTCGACTCGGTGCGCGAGAAGATCGAATCGCGCTTCGGGGCAGCCCAGGGCGCTGAGGAACTCGCAGCCGGAACCGCTGAAGCCAAGTCCGTCGAGGAGCAGTACGACGAGCGTCAGCGGTCGGCCGCGGAGCGCTTAGCAAGGATCCGGGAGTCGATACGCACCGATGACTGACACCGCCTAATTCGCGGGCAGCGACGCAGCTCGGGCCTTACCCGCTGACCGTTGATGCGGCGGAAAGGGCGGGGCGGTCGACGCCGAGACACCGTCCAACGACCCCAGCGTAATGTTGAAACGTATTCTCTAGCAATACAATCGGATGCGACGCTTCCTGCACGAGCCGAGCTGATCAATCTCGGAGGCTGACAGGTTTCCAAATGACCATCCCCCTCCGCCGCTAGCGTATCGCCAGCCAAGGACGCGGGCGGCGTGGTGCATCGCGCAGGTTTGCGGGCACGCGCTCAGCGCAATCCTGTACGGCTTTCGACTAAGGGGTGGTGCCGGGTCAGACGATGTGGTAACCAGTGGTCAGCCTTTCACTGATTCCGTCATGGTGATCGGCTGTCGGTCGGTCTCATCGGACTTGCTGAGGAGCCCATATGTCTCCTG
>JALHRH010000240.1 GCA_022841565.1 Mycobacterium sp.
GCAACTCGACCAGGCGGTCCGCAGCGCCTGTGAGCACGGATACCGGGTGTTCATCGAATCGAGTCCGCATCCGGCATTGATCGCCGGTATCGAGGGCACCGCCGGCGCCTGCGGCACCGACCCCGTCGTGGTCCCCACCCTCGGCCGCGAAGACGGCGGCCTGCAACGGTTCCTGGCCTCGGCCGCCACCGCCTTCGTCGCGGGTGTAGCCGTGAATTGGCGTGGTCTGCTGGACGGCGCCGGGTTCGTCGAATTGCCCACATATGCCTTCGACAAGCGCCGGTTCTGGCTTTCCGGTGAGGGCATGGGTGCCGACGCTTCCGGTTTGGGACTGGCTGCCAGTGAGCATCCGCTGTTGCGCGCGGTGATGGAGTTGCCCGATTCGGGTGGTGTCGTGCTGACCGGTCGGCTATCCCCGAGTACGCAAGGGTGGCTGGCCGACCATGCCGTCGCCGGCATGGCGGTGTTCCCCGGCACCGGATTCGTGGAAATGGCGATACGTGCCGGTGACGAAGTCGGGTGTTCGGTAGTCGACGAATTGACGCTGCGGTCGCCTTTGGTAATCCCAGCTTCGGGGTCCGTTGCCGTACAGGTGATTGTCGGCGCCGCCGCCGAAGAGACCGGCCAGCGGGGTGTCTCCATCTATTCCCACTCCGACGTCGACGGCGGTTCGGTGTGGGTATGTCATGCCGAGGGATCGTTGCGTTCCGGAAGCGTCGAACCTGGCGCCGAACTGTCGGTGTGGCCGCCGCAGGGCGCTGTCGCAATCGATGTGACCGGCGGCTATGAGCGGCTGGCCGAGCAGGGCTACGGGTACGGTCCGGCGTTTCGCGGGTTGACCGCATTGTGGTCGCGGGGCGAGGAGCTGTTCGCGGAGGTGACACTGCCGGAGCCGGCGGGCGGCTCGGCCCCCTACGGCGTGCATCCGGCACTGCTTGATGCCGCGCTGCACGCCGCGGTGCTGGCCAATCCGGCAGCCGAACTCGTGCTGCCGTTCTCGTGGCAAGGGGTGACGCTGCATGCCGCCGGTGCGTCGGCGGTGCGAGCACGGATCGCACCCGCAGGCACATCCGCAGTCTCCGTCGAACTGGCCGATGGGCTGGGATTGCCCGTGCTCTCGGTCGCCGCCATGATGGCCCGCCCGGTGAACGAAAAACGGCTACGGGCTGCGCTTTCCGGCTCCGGACCCGACCGGCTGTTCGAACTCGTCTGGACACCGGCAACGTCCACCGGCGGCGCGGCCAAGGTGCCCTGCGAGATCTTCGAATCGGTGGTCACTGAGGAAGACCCGGTGACTGCAGGCTACGAGCGTACGCACGGCGCGTTGGCCGCCGTGCAGTCATGGCTGACCGAGCAGGAGTCGGGTGTGCTCGTGGTGGCGACCCGGGGCGCCATGGCGCTGCCGGGTGAGGACGTCACTGATCTGGCCGGCGCGGCGGTCTGGGGCCTGGTGCGCTCGGCGCAAACCGAGAATCCGGGCCGCTTGCTACTGATCGATTCCGATGCACCACTGGATGATTCGGCGCTGGCCGCCGCCCTGACGGTCGGTGAGCCGCAGCTGCTGCTGCGGGCCGGACAGATTTTCGCCCCTCGGGTGCGGGGCAGCCGCGCCGTCGACCACATCCTGGAGCCGCCCGGCGACGGGCCGTGGCGGCTGGGTCTGAGCAGCGCGGGCACCTTCGAGAACCTGCGCTTGGAGCCGGTGCCCAACGCCGACGCGCCGCTGCAGCCCGGCTACGTTCGCGTTGCCCTGTATGCCATCGCGGCAAACTTCCGCGACATCATGATCACGCTGGGCATGTTCACCCACGAGGCACTGCTGGGCGGTGAGGGCGCTGGCGTAGTTGTCGAGGTCGGCCCCGGCGTCACCGAATTCGCAGTCGGCGATTCGGTGTACGGCTTCTTCCCCGACACCAGCGGAACCCTGGTTCCCGGCGATGTCCGGTTGCTGCTTCCGATGCCGTCGGACTGGTCGCACGCCGAAGCGGCCGGCATCTCAGCGGTTTTCACCACCGCGTGGTTCGCGTTCATGGATCTGGCAGCCGTCAAACCGGGGCAGCGGGTATTGATCCACGCCGCCGCCGGTGGTGTGGGGATGGCGGCCACCCAGCTGGCCCGGCACCTCGGTTTGGAAGTGTTCGGCACCGCCAGCAAGGGTAAGTGGGACACCCTGCGCGCCATGGGCTTTGACGACGACCACATCGCCGACTCGCGCACCCTGGAATTCGAGGAAAAGTTCCGCACGGTTCTCCGCAGGAGCGGTATGGCCGGGATGGATATAGTGCTGGACTCGCTGGCGGGCGAATTTGTCGATGCTTCATTGCGGTTGGTCGCCCCTGGCGGAGTGTTCCTCGAGATGGGTAAGACCGACATTCGCGACCCTGGGGTGATCGCCCAGCAATACCCGGGTGTGCGCTACCGCGCCTTCGACCTGTTCGAACCGGGTCGTCCGCGCATGCACCAGTACATGCTCGATCTCGCCGAACTCTTCGACGCCGGGGTGCTGCGCCCATTGCCGGTGACGACGTTCGACATTCGGCGCGCACCCGCGGCGCTGCGCTACCTCAGCCAGGCCCGCCACATCGGCAAGGTCGTCATGACCGTGCCTTTTAGCCCGGGCAACGGCCTAGGCCGAGGCACAGTGTTGATCACCGGCGGCACCGGCATGGCGGGTTCGGCGTTGGCGCGACATGCCGTAACCCAACACGGTATTCGACACCTGGTGCTGCTCAGCCGGCGCGGACCGGATGCACCTGGCGCCGCGGAGTTGGTGACCGAACTCGAGGCGGCTGGCGCGCAGGTGCAGGTGGTGGCGTGTGACGCCTCCGACCGGCCGGCACTGGCTAAGGTGATCGCCGACATTCCGGTGCAGCGGCCGCTTTCGGCGGTGATCCATGCCGCCGGCGCACTCGACGACACCGTGGTGACGTCATTGACACCTGATCGGGTGGACTCGGTGTTGCGGGCCAAGCTCGATGCGGCGTGGAACCTTCACGAGTTGACCCGTGATCTGAATGTGTCGGCATTCGTCATGTTTTCGTCGATGGCCGGGCTGGTGGGTTCCTCAGGGCAGGCGAACTATTCGGCGGCTAACTGCTTCCTCGACGGCCTGGCCGCACATCGCCGGGCACATGGGCTGCCGGCGATGTCGCTGGGCTGGGGACTGTGGGATCAGCCCAGCGCCATGACCGCTGGGCTGGACGCAGCCGGCCTGGCCCGGCTGGGGCGTGAAGGTGTCCTGGCGCTGTCGTCGCAGGAGGCGCTGGAACTGTTCGACACCGCGCTGATCATCGACGAGCCGTTCCTGGCGCCCGCCCGCATCGACCTGTCGGCGTTGCGGGCCCACGCGGTAGCGGTGCCGCCGATGTTCCGTGATCTGGTCAACGCGCCGACGCGGCGCCAGGTCGACGAATCGCTGGCCGCGGCCAAATCGAAATCGGCTCTGGCGCAACGGCTGCACGGCCGGCCGGAAACCGAGCAACACACCATGCTGCTTGACCTGGTGCGCTCCCACATCGCGACCGTGCTGGGCAACGTCGCCCCCGAAGCCATCGATCCCGATAAGGCGTTCCAGGACTTGGGGTTTGACTCGCTGACCGCGGTCGAAATGCGTAACCGGCTGAAATCGGCTACCGGCCTGTCGCTGTCACCGACCTTGATTTTCGACTACCCGACCCCGAGCGGCCTGGCCACCTACATTCGTACCGAACTCGCTGGATTGCCACAGGAGATCGCGCAGACCCCGGCCGTGCGTGTCACCGCTGACGACCAGATTGCGATCGTGGGCATGTCGTGCCGCTATCCCGGCGGGGCGGATTCGCCCGAAGACCTATGGGACATGCTGATTCAGGGGCGCGATGTGCTGTCGGAGTTCCCGGCTGACCGGGGCTGGGACCTGGCCGGGCTGTACAACCAGGATCCCGATGTGGCCGGCACCTGCTACACCCGCGTCGGTGGCTTCGTCGACGGTGTCGCCGACTTCGACCCCGCCTTCTTCGGGATCTCGCCCAGCGAAGCGCTGGCGATGGATCCGCAGCAACGCATGTTCCTTGAACTCTCCTGGGAAGCGTTGGAGCACGCAGGAATTGAACCTGGCGGCCTGCGCGGCAGCGCCACCGGGGTGTTCGCCGGGGTTGTGACGCAAGGCTATGGTATGTCCGGTGCGAAAGGGGCGGAAGGCTTCCGGCTGACCGGCGTGACCTGCAGCGTCACCTCGGGCCGGGTGGCGTATGTGCTGGGGCTGGAAGGCCCGGCTGTGTCGGTGGATACCGCGTGCTCGTCCTCGCTGGTGGCATTACACATGGCGGTGCAGTCGCTGCGGTCGGGCGAGTGTGACCTGGCGCTGGCCGGCGGTGTCACCGTCAACGCGACACCCGACATCTTCATCGAGTTCAGTCGCATGCGGGGCTTGTCGGCCGACGGGCGGTGCAAGGCTTTCGCCGGCGCCGCCGACGGCACCGGTTTCTCCGAGGGTGGCGGAATGCTAGTGGTGGAACGACTTTCGGATGCGCAGCGGCTGGGTCACCCGGTGCTGGCGTTGGTGCGAGGTTCGGCGATCAACCAGGACGGCGCCTCCAACGGGTTGACCGCGCCCAACGGTCCCTCCCAACAACGGGTGGTACGGACCGCGCTGACCAACGCCGGTCTCTCGGCGACCGACGTAGATGCCGTCGAGGGCCACGGCACCGGCACCATGCTGGGTGATCCGATTGAGGCACAGGCGTTGCTGGCCACCTACGGGCAAGGCCGCAGCCAGCCCCTGTGGCTCGGGTCGATCAAGTCGAACATGGGTCACACGCAGGCCGCCGCGGGCGTCGCCGGTGTGATCAAGATGGTGCAGGCGATGCGTCATGAGGTGTTACCGGCCACCCTGCATGTGGACGCGCCGAGCCCGCACGTGGACTGGTCGACGGGATCGATTGCGCTGCTGACGGAGCCACAGCCGTGGCCGGCCGAGGCGGCACGTGTCCGGCGGGCCGGAGTGTCGTCGTTCGGGATCAGTGGCACCAACGCACACGTGATCATCGAATCCGCACCCGCCGCACCGGCTGTCGAAACCGCCCGGCCCAAACCAGCCGTGCTGCCGTGGGTGATCTCCGCCAAGTCTGCCCCGGCATTGCGCGCGCAGGCGGCCCGTCTGGCCGAATTCCTGGGCCGGCACCCCGAGCTCGCGGCAGCCGACGTTGGCTGGTCACTGGCGGGTCGGTCGTCGTTCGAGCACCGCGCCGTCGTCGTCGGTAGCGACCGGGACCAGTGGCTGGATGGATTGTCCGAAGTGGCTAACGACGATCTCTGTGGCGTTATCCGGGGTGTTGCCCAGCAGGGCGGCAAAACCGCCTTCGTCTTCCCCGGGCAGGGTTCCCAACTGTTGGGCATGGGCCTGGGATTGCATGCGACGTACCCGGTGTTCGCCGAGGCGTTCAACACCGTCGTCGGCGAACTGGACCGCCACCTGCTGCGTCCGCTGCGCGAGGTGATGTGGGGTCACGACGAAAGCGTATTGAACACAACGGAATTCGCTCAGCCAGCATTGTTCGCTGTGGAAGTCTCGTTGTTCCGGCTACTGGAATCCTGGGGCTTACGGCCCGATTTCGTGATGGGTCACTCCGTCGGTGAACTGTCCGCGGCCCACGTCGCCGGAGTGTTGTCGCTGGAAAACGCCGCGGTCCTGGTTGCCGCCCGAGCGCGCTTCATGCAGCGGCTGGCCGGCGGTGGCGCGATGGTCGCCGTGCAGGCCACCGAGGAGGAGGTGCGGTCACTACTGACCCCTGAGGTCAGCATCGCCGCGGTCAACGGCCCTGCTTCGGTGGTGATCTCGGGCGCTGAGGAATCGGTGCTCGAGGTTTCCGAGCGACTGCGGGACGAGGGCCGCCGGGTCCACCAACTAGCCGTCTCGCACGCCTTCCATTCCTCGCTGATGGATCCGATGATCGACGAGTTCGGGGCTGTCGCGGCCGGGCTGCCGATCGGGCAACCCACTATTCCGATCATCTCGAACCTGACCGGGCAACCGGCCGGCGACGATTTCGCGTCGGCCGCGTACTGGCAGCGGCATGTCCGGGAAGCGGTGCGCTTCGCCGACAGCATCCGATACGCGCATTCGGCCGGCGCGACGCGGTTCCTCGAAGTCGGCCCGAGCGGAGGTTTGATCGCCTCGCTGGAAGAGTCGCTGCCCGATGTCGTGGTCACCACCGGCTCCGCGCTGCGCAAGGACCGGCCCGAGCCGATGACGCTGACCAACGCGGTCGCTCAGCTTTACGTCGCGGGTACGCCGGTGGACTGGCGGGCTGTGCTGGGGCAAGGGACATTTGTCCAATTGCCGGCGTATGCCTTTGAGCGACGTAGGTTCTGGTTGTCCAACGGCAGTGCCGCCGTAGATGCCGAGGGTCTGGGTCTGGCAGCCGGCGAGCATGCGCTGCTGGGTGCTGTGGTCGACCTCCCCTCCTCGGGCGGTGTGGTGTTGACCGGTCGGCTGTCGGCCGCGACACATGGCTGGTTGAGAGACCATGCGGTGGGAGGTGTCGCGATCTTCCCGGGCGCCGGCTTTGTTGAGCTGGCGATCCGGGCGGGCGACGAAGTCGGCTGCACGACGATTGACGAACTCACCCTGGCGGCGCCGCTGATCCTGCCCGAATCCGGTTCGGTCGCCGTGCAAGTCGTCGTCGATGCCGCCGACGAGTCCGGTTCGCGGCGCGTATCGGTGTTTTCGCGGGCCGAAGGCGGTTGGCTGCTGCACGCCGAGGGGACGGTGAGTTCGGCAGCGGCGCAACCGGTCACGGATCTGTCGACTTGGCCACCGGAGGGCGCCAGCCCGGTGGACGTGACCGGCACCTACGAGCGGTTGGCCGACCGCGGGTACGGCTACGGTCCCGCCTTCCAGGGACTGACGGCGATGTGGCGTCGCGGCGACGACCTGTATGCCGAAGTGTCGCTGCCCGACGTCGCGGGCTTGTCGCCCGCGGGATTCGGCGTGCACCCGGTGGTGCTGGATGCGGCGTTGCACGCGATCATTGTGGGCTCCAACGGCGATCTGGAACGCACCGACGGAGTGCTGGTGCCCTTCGCCTGGCAGGGGGTGTGTTTGCACGCGGCGGGCGCGTCGGCGGTGCGAGCGCGCATCACGCCGACTGGACCGTCGTCGGTGTCGGTGGAGCTGACCGATGCGCTGGGGTTGCCGGTCTTGTCGGTGGCCTCCATGGTGGCCCGTCCGGTGACCGGGCAGCAATTGAAGGCCGCCCTTTCGGGATCGGCCGGCGATCGGCTCTTCGAGATGGTCTGGTCACCCGCGCCATCGGTGTCAAGTGGGGGTACCCAGCCGTATCAGGTGTTCGAGTCCGAGCCCGTAGCGGGGGACACCTTGGCCGGGGTGTACTCCGCGACCCATCGCGCGCTGAGCGCCGTGCAGACCTGGCTGGCCGAGCGCGACTCGGGAGTGCTGGTCGTATCGACGCGGGGTGCGATGGCGCTGCCGGGTGAGAGGATCACCGATCTGGCCGGCGCCGCGGTATGGGGCCTGGTACGTTCGGCTCAGACCGAACACCCCGGCCGAATCGTACTGGTGGACACTGATGTTCGGATCGCCGATGATGAGGCAGCGACAGTGCTGGCGGTCGGCGAACCACAGGTGTTGTTACGCAAGGGCACTGCGCACATCGCGCGTGTGCACGGCAGCCGCGCGGTGCGCGGATTGTTGGCGCCCCCGGATGACGCTCCGTGGCGACTGGGCATGAGCAGCGCGGGGACGTTTGAAAACCTGCGCATGGAGTCCATTCCCGATGCGGACGCGCCATTGGGGTCGCGGCAGGTACGCATCGCAACCAGTGCCATGGCCGCCAACTTCCGCGACGTCATGATCGCTCTGGGGCTGTATCCCGACGACGCCGCGGCGATGGGCGTCGAAGCATCGGGAGTGGTAATCGAGACCGCCGCCGATGCAGCATTATTCGCCGTCGGGGACCGGGTGACCGGGCTGTTCCCGGAGGGTACCGGAGCCGTCGCCACCACCGACGAGCGGCTGCTGATCAAGATCCCGGCCGGTTGGTCAGACACCGACGCCGCCACCGCGCCGGTTGTCTTTGCCACCGCGTACTACGCGCTGAAGGTCCTGGCGGATGTGCGGCCCGGGCAGCGGCTGCTGGTGCACGCTGCCGCCGGGGGAGTGGGTATGGCCGCCGTCCAACTGGCTCGGCACTGGGGGGTGGAGGTGTTCGCCACCGCCAGTAAAGGCAAGTGGGACACCTTGCGGGCCATGGGCTTTGATGATGCCCACATAGGCGACTCGCGCAGCCTCGAATTTGAGGACTGCTTCCGCACCGCCACCGGTGGGCGCGGCGTGGACGTGGTGCTGGACTCGTTGGCCGGCGATTTCGTCGACGCGTCGTTGCGACTGGTCGCCCCCGGCGGGGTATTCCTCGAGATGGGCAAGACCGACATCCGTGACGCCGCCGAGGTCGCTGAACGCGGCGTGCGCTACCGCGCCTTCGACCTGTTTGAAGCCGGACCGGATCACATCCAGCGAATGCTCGTCGAACTGGCCGAGCTGTTCGGCGCCGGCACCCTGCAACCGCTACCGGCCACCGTGTTCGACGTGCGTCGGGCGCCGGCGGCGCTGCGCTACCTCAGCCAGGCACGTCATGTCGGCAAGGTCGTGATGAACGTGACTTCCTGGCTGGGTGGCGGCACCGTCCTGATCACCGGCGGCACCGGCATGGCGGGTTCGGCATTGGCCCGGCACCTGGTGAACCGGCACCAAGCACGTCACCTGGTTCTGGTGAGTCGTCGCGGACCGGATGCCCCGGGCGCCGACGAGTTGGCCGCGGAGTTGGCGGCCGCCGGCGCCGACGTGCGGGTGATTGCTTGTGACGCGGCGGATCGGGCAGCCTTGGCCAAGGTGATTGACGATATCCAGACGCGGCATCCGCTGTCGGCCGTTATCCACGCGGCGGGAGCCCTTGACGATGCGGTGGTGACGTCGCTGACCCCCGAGCGGGT
>JALHRH010000241.1 GCA_022841565.1 Mycobacterium sp.
ATGGCCACCTCCGCGATGTCGGGGCTAGGCGTCAACGCCGCGGAGATGGCGCAAGCGGCTGGAGCCGCGGGCGCCGGTGGCGGTATGCCGATGATGCCGATGCCGATGGGTGGTGGCGGTGCCGGAGGGGGTATGCCCGGCGGGATGATGGGCCGCGGCGGCGCAAGCCCGCACGTGGTGCAGAATCGGCCCAGCGTGATCCCGCGGACCGGGATCGGCTAGCCCCTTTAGGTCTGGGCCGCTACCACTTCAGCTGCGGCGCGCTCGCCGGAGCGGATCGCTCCGTCGATCCAGCCGCACATCACGGCTGAGCTCTCGGTTCCGGCCCAATGCACCCGGCCGCACGGCGCACGCAGCGCGTGGCCGTACTCGGTGAGGACGCCGGTGGGGGTGTGGCTGATCATGCCGCCGCCGGAATAGCGATCCCTGGACCAGTTCTGTTCGTGGTATTCCACTGGCGCGCTTGCCTTTTGGCCGAACCGATCAACCAGTTCACCGATGATGACCGCTTTGCGTTCCGACTCGGCGAGTTGGGTGAGTCGACGAGCGGCGGGCCCCTCGACGATGGCGCACATGATCCCCGGGTTTCCGGTGTCGGTGCAGGCATCGATCGTCAGCGTGGCCGCGGTTCCGGGTGCCGCTGACTGGCCGGACAATCCGTCGGAACGCCAGAACGGCTCGTCGTAGATGACCGAGGTCTTGATGACGGCGCCGCTGGGCATGCGCTGGTGCAGAAATGCCCGGTCCACCGGCAACGCGGGTTCGTAGGCGATCGAGCTGGCGATCGCCATCGGGATCGCCACGATGACCCGGTGTGCGCGTACCGAAAATCCATCCGATTGGACCGTGACCCCGTCAACGTCCTGAACGATCGTCCGAACCGGCCGCGACATGTGCACCGCATCACCCAGTTGGGCCACCATCGGGCGATAGATGGAGCCCATGCCGCCGACCGGACGGGCGTCCTGGGCGCCACCTTTGCCCGATATGACAAACGTCGGGCCGCCGCCCGAAGACATCTGCAGCAACATCCACAGCAACGACACCTCGGAAGCGGTCGAGGTGTAGGTGCCGCCCAGCACCATGTCCAGCATCTCGCGGGCCGGCTTGGATAACACGTTGCGTTCCAGCCAGTCGCCGATACTCATCCGGTCCCACTCGGCCGCATCCTCGGCCTCCCAAGGAGCTTCGCGCGGAATCGTCTTACACATCTGCTCGACGCTCATCAGGCCCATGCCAAGGTTGGCCACCGCCCACGGACTCATCGACCAGGGCAGCTTGCCGGCGTAGCGGCGTTTCCTGCCGTCGACGATCATCATGGCGTCACCGTCGTTGTGCTGCTTGTATTCCGGCACGCCGAACTCCTGCATCAGCGCGTAGATCCGGTCCTGGCCTGGTCCGATCCACGCCCCACCCCGGTCGATCCACACCCCGTCGTCGCGGGTCACTGTGAACGTGCGGCCGCCGACCCGATCGCGGGCTTCCAGCAGCGCCACCGAGTGGCCCGCCTGCTTCAGACGCAACGCGGCCGTCAGGCCCGCGAACCCCGCTCCGACAACGCAGTAGTCAACATCGTTCATACCCGCTCCTTGGTGGCCCCAGCTGCAAGCTACACCGATCGTGGAACAGCTGAACTGGATTCCGAGAAACTTGAGGCCTGCTGAAACCGGTTGTCAGCTTCGAGAGCACGCTGCGACAATACGAAACACCTTGTCGGAGAATACTATTGACCTCACGGCTAGTGTGGCGTGGTTGCCGGCGGGTAGGGCAGGTCTGTGCTGACGTGCGGATCGACATCTACCGGCCTGCCGAGGTACGGGAAGGCCCGTTGCGAGCACGCGGGCCGGTCGCAGATCTTGCAGCCCGCACCGATCGGCACCGTCGCCTCGGCGTCGGTAAGGTCGACTCCGACGGAGTAGATTAACTTCTCGGCGTGGGCTACGTCGCAACCGAGGCCGATCGCGAAACTCTTGGCCGGTCCCAGATATCGGCTCGGTTGGTTAGTCACGGTCCGGGCGATCCAGAAGTAGGTTCGCCCGTCCGGCATCTGGGCCACCTGCGTCAAGAACTGACTGGGCCGGGAAAACGCGTGGTGCACCACCCACAGCGGGCAGTTACCTCCGACGCGTGAAAAATGAAACGCGGTGGCCGACTGCCGTTTTGAAATGTTTCCTGCACTATCGGTGCGGACGAAGATGAACGGCACCCCCCGCGCGTTGGGACGTTGAAGGGTGGACAGTCGATGGCAGATGGTTTCGAATCCGACCTCGAATTGTCTTGCTAGCTCGTCGATGTCGTAGCGCGCGCGTTCGGCGGCCTGCAGAAATCTCTGGTACGGCAGCAGCAGGGCGCCGGCGAAGTAGTTGGCCAAACCGATGCGGGCCACGCCTCGCGCATCGTCGCTGAGTTGGTCGTCGGCGGCGATAATCGCGCTGATCAGCGAGGAGTGGGTGAGCAACGCGATCTGGGTGGCGAGCTGGAAGGCGCGTTGACCGGGATACAGCCACCGTGCCACGTACAACCGCTTGGAATCGGAGTGAAAGAGCCGCTTGGCGTTGGGACTCAGCACATCTCCGTCGTCAATGACGACGGTGACACCGAGCTTGTCACGGAGGAACTCCGCCAGCTGCCCGTCGAGTCCGCCGATCCGAAGCCGGTTGGTGTTGAACAGCGTCTCGGCCCCCAGATCAAGCTCAGCGATGTAGTTTCGGCGATCGTAGAAGAAGTCGCGGACCTCTTCGAAGGGCATCGGCCGCTGGGATGTCGTAGCGAGTTCGACGTTTGCCCGACCGTGCAGGGCCTCTAGATCGGCGGTGGCGTCGTGCAGCCTCCGGTGCAGATTGACCAGCGTCTGGGCGACCGCTGGCATCCGCGCGACGAGTTCCTCGATCTGCGCCGCGGTCGCCGGACCATCGGCAAGCACCTCGTTGAGGTCGGATACTAGGCGGGCGTCGGAATGCGGTGCGAAGTAGTGGGTCGGCAAGTCGAAACGCTCGGTGAGGGTCAACAGCACCGGTACGGTTATCGGGCGTTGGTCATTTTCCATCTGGTTGACGTAGCTGGTCGACAGCCCCAGGGCACGAGCCAGCGCCACCTGGGTAAGCCCCTGTTCCTCTCGTAACCGCCGCAGTCGCGCACCGGCGAAGGTCTTCGCCACGTTCATCACGGTACGCCGACTGCCTTTCACAAAGTTCGCAAAATGCCCGCTCTGCGGACACAAAGTTACACTTTTCCAGTGTGTTTACCCTGACGGCGGCGCTGCGTACTGTGCGGTTTATGCGGATTCATGACGTTCGATCCCGACGCAGTGCCGATGACTTTCCCCGCTCCGAGCACTTGGCGTACAAGATCGCCGAAGTAGCCGTGGATCCGGTCGCGGTCCCCGCGGACACCGCGTCCGAGGTGATCAACCGCATCATCGACAACGCCGCGGTCTCCGCCGCCGCGGTCGCCCGCCGTCCGGTTGCGGTTGCGCGGGCTCAGGCGCTGGCCAATCCGCGGTCGGCCCCGGGTGCCAAGGTATTCGGCGTCGAGGGCGACTACTCGCCGGAGTGGGCCGCCTGGGCCAACGGCGTCGCGGTCCGCGAACTGGATTTCCACGACACATTCTTGGCCGCCGATTACTCCCACCCGGGTGACAACATCCCGCCGCTGGTCGCGGTCGCCCAGCACATGGGGGTGAGTGGAGCCGACCTCATCCGCGGTTTGGCCACGGCGTATGAGGTCCAGATCGACCTGGTCAAAGGAATCTGCTTGCACGAGCACAAGATCGATCACGTCGCACACCTCGGCCCGTCGGTAGCTGCGGGCCTTGGGACGATGCTGCGCCTGGACGCCGAGACCATCTACCAGGCCATCGGACAGGCGCTGCACCTGACGACATCGACCCGCCAGTCCCGTAAGGGGCTGATCTCGAGCTGGAAGGCCTTCGCTCCCGCCTGGGCCGGCAAGGTCGGCATCGAGGCCGTGGACCGTGCCATGCGCGGCGAAGGCGCCCCGGCGCCCATCTGGGAAGGCGAAGACGGAGTGATCGCCTGGCTACTGTCGGGTCCCGAGCACACCTACCGGGTACCGCTGCCCGAGCCCGGCGAGCCTAAACGCGCCATCCTGGACAGCTACACCAAGGAACACTCCGCCGAGTACCAGAGCCAAGCCTTGATCGACCTGGCCCGCCGGATGCGGGAGCGGATCGGCGACCTCGGACAGATCGCGACGATCGTCCTGCACACCAGCCACCACACGCATTACGTGATCGGCACCGGATCCAACGACCCGCAGAAGATGGACCCGGATGCGTCCCGGGAAACGCTGGACCACTCGGTGATGTATATCTTTGCGGTCGCATTGCAGGACGGCGCGTGGCATCACGAGCGGTCCTACGCGCCCGCGCGGACGCACCGGCCGGGCACCGTAGAGTTGTGGCACAAGATTTCCACGCTCGAAGATCCCGAGTGGACCCGGCGCTACCACTGCACCGATCCCGCCGAGAAGGCGTTCGGCGCCCGTGCCGAGGTCACCCTGCGAAGTGGTGAGGTTCTCGTTGACGAGATCGCTGTCGCTGATGCTCATCCGTTGGGCGCCAGGCCTTTCGAGCGTAAGCAGTACGTGGCAAAGTTCATCGAGCTTGCCGAAGGCGTGATCGGCGAGGCCGAGCAGCGGCGGTTCCTGTCGCTGGTCGAGGGACTCTCGGATGCCGGCGCGGGCGTGCTCGGCGCGCTCAATCCGATCGTTGACCACTTGGTGCTGGACCAGGCGCCGACGGTTCCGCCCGGGATTTTCGGATGAGTGGCCTCATGGGTAGTGCGGTACCTGCCGCTGACAAGCGGGCGCGACTTCGCACCGGATTGGAAGGCGTTCGGCTGCAGCGACTTCCGGGCGCTTTCTCGCCGTTGGTAGCTAAGCTGGTCGCTGAGATCGGGTTCGACGGCGTGTATGTGTCAGGCGCGGTGCTCGCCGCCGACCTGGGCCTGCCCGATATCGGGTTGACCACGCTGACCGAGGCCGGCGCGCGGGGTGCCCAGATCGCGGGAATGATTGATCTGCCCACCCTGATCGACGCGGACACCGGCTTTGGTGAGCCGATGAGCGCCGCGCGCACCGTTACGGTGCTCGAAGACGCCGGGTTGTCCGGTTGCCACCTGGAGGACCAGGTCAATCCGAAGCGCTGCGGACACTTGGACGGCAAGGCGGTGGTGCCTGCCGGCGAGATGATTGGCCGCTTGCGTGCCGCCGTTGCCGCCCGGCGGGACCCCAACTTCATCATTGGTGCCCGAACCGACGCCGCGGGAATCGAGGGTGTGGCTGCGGCAATCGACCGGGCCAAGGCCTACGCCGACGCCGGCGCCGATCTGATCTTCACCGAAGCCCTGCGCACGCCAGGTGAATTCGAGCAGTTCCGCGCCGCGGTCGACATCCCATTGCTGGCAAACATGACTGAGTTCGGTAAGTCGGCGCTGCTGACCGTCCGGCAGCTGTCCGACATCGGCTACAACATGGTGATCTACCCAGTCACCACGCTGCGGCTGGCAATGCACGCGGTCGAGCTGGGTTTGCGCGAAATCGCTCAGACCGGAACACAATCCGGTTTGCTCGACCGGATGCAGCACCGCAGCCGCCTATACGAATTGCTGCGATACGCCGACTACAACGAATTCGATTCCGATATCTACAATTTCGCACTCGAAGGAGTCACCTCATGAGCCGCATCGAACACCAGCCCCGCATCTTCCGGGGGTTGACCGGTGTCGTCGTCGACACCACCGCTATCTCCAAGGTCGTCCCGGAGACCAACTCCCTTACCTACCGCGGCTATCCGGTCCAGGACCTCGCCGCGCGGTGCAGCTTTGAGCAAGTGGCCTACTTGTTGTGGCACGGTGAGCTGCCCGACGACGAGCAGTTGGCGATGTTCACCGGGCGGGAACGGGCCAACCGGCGGCTGACCCGCTCCCTGCTCTCGCTGATCGCCAAACAGCCCGACACGTGTCACCCCATGGACGTGGTGCGCACCATGATCAGTTACCTGGGCGCCGAAGACGCCGAGGAAGACGACCGCAGCCCCGAAGCGAATTACGCGAAGGCGCTCCGCATGTACGCGGTGCTGCCCACCATCGTGGCGGCCGATATGCGCCGCCGTCGCGGCCTGGATCCCATTGCCCCGCATAGTCATATGAACTACACCGAAAATTTTCTGCACATGTGCTTCGGCGATGTCCCGGAGAAAGTGGTCGTAGCTGCTTTCGAGCAGTCCATGATTTTGTACGCTGAGCACAGTTTCAACGCCTCCACGTTCGCCGCGCGGGTGGTCACCTCCACCGAATCCGACATATACAGCGCGGTCACGGCTGCCATCGGCGCGCTCAAGGGTCCGCTGCACGGCGGCGCCAATGAGGCCGTAATGCACAACATGCTCGAGATCGGCACCGCCGGCAAGGCATCAGAGTGGTTGCGCGACAAGCTAGAACGCAATGAGAAGATCATGGGCTTCGGCCACCGGGTGTACAAGAACGGCGACTCCCGAGTGCCGACCATGAAGAAAGCCCTGGAACGTGTGGCGGCGGTCCGCGACGGCCAAGGGTGGCTGGACATCTATAACGTGCTCGAGCAGACGATGGCGTCCGCCAACGGAATCAAGCCGAACCTAGACTTTGCCACTGGGCCGGCGTATCACCTGATGGGCTTCGACATCGGGTGCTTCACACCGATCTTCGTGATGAGCCGGATCACCGGGTGGACCGCTCACATCATGGAACAGACCGCATCCAACGCTTTGATCCGCCCGCTCAGCGAGTATGTCGGACCGCCACTACGTGCGCTGAACTGATTGCCAGGCCCAGCCGGGCTGGGTCGTAGCTTGGCGAAGCGGTTCGAGGCGAGGCCGTGTCTAGCGTAGGCCGTCCGGGCACACCCGCCCGTGCCGGTGGCCCGTCACGCCGGGCCACCGTACTGCCACACCAGGCTGTGGCTGCCCGTCATGGTGGGGTTGCACCACATCGTCTTGCCGTCGGCGTCCTGGGTGGTGGCGTGCAGGATCGCGCACGAGTCCCCCGGGGACGGTGCCTGGGCCTGCGCCGCACCGCTGCCGGCGGCGAATGCGGTTAACGCGACGGTGCCGACCACCGCCCATGTCAGGTACCTAGGTCCACGCATCTGCCTTACTCCCGTGACTCGCTTGCATCTCACGGTATGCCCGTCGCAGCCGCAGATAAAGGATTCGGTGCGGCAAGCTGGGCATGCGGCTAGAACACGTTCTAATGTCAGACCATGGGATTTTTGAAGCCCCAACTGCCAGAGGTCGACATCACCGAGTGGAGCAAGGGCACCCGCAGCGAGAAGATCCGCCCGATGGCTCGGCACTGGGCCGAGGTGGGCTTCGGCACGCCGGTGGTGATGCACCTGTTCTACGTCCTGAAGATTCTGCTCTACATCCTGGTTGGCTGGCTGATTGTCCTGAGCACCAAAGGGATAGACGGATTCACCAATGTCCGGTCCTGGTACGCCGAGCCGATCGTCTTCGAGAAGGTCGTCTTGTACACCATGTTGTTCGAGGTGGTCGGGCTGGGCTGCGGCTTCGGCCCGCTGAACAACCGGTTCTTTCCGCCGATGGGTTCGATCCTGTACTGGATGCGGTTCGGCACCATCCGGCTGCCTCCGTGGCCGGATCGTGTCCCGCTGACCTTCGGCACGAAGCGCAAGCCGGTGGACGTCGCACTCTATGCGCTGCTGCTGGTGCTGCTGGTGACGGCGTTGTTCACCGACGGCGCCGGCCCGATACCGGCGCTGGGCACCGAAGTCGGGCTGCTGCCGACCTGGGAGATCGTGGCGATCCTGCTGGCGTTAGGCGCGGCGGGGCTACGCGACAAGGTGATTTTTCTGGCCGCCCGCGGTGAGGTCTATGGATCGCTTACCGTGACATTCTTGTTCGGTGGTGTCGATCTGATCGTCGGCGCGAAGCTGGTATTCCTGGTGATCTGGATGGGTGCGGCGACGTCCAAACTCAACAAGCACTTCCCATTCGTGATCTCCACGATGATGTCCAACAACCCGCTGTTCCGGCCGCGGTTCATCAAACGAATGTTCTTCGAGAAGTTTCCGGACGATCTGCGGCCCGGATTGTTGTCGCGGATATTCGCTCACCTCAGCACTTTCATTGAGATGTTCGTGCCGCTGGTGCTGTTCTTCTCCCACGGCGGCTGGCCCAACACCGTGGCCGCGATCGTGATGGTGTGTTTCCATTTGGGGATCCTGACCGCGATTCCGATGGGTGTTCCGTTGGAGTGGAACGTCTTCATGATCTTTGGTGTGCTCGCGCTGTTCGTCGGTCATGCGCAGCTCGGCATCAGTGACGTGAAACACCCCGTCCCGGTGGCGATATTGATCACAGTGATGGTGGCGATCGTGATCGCGGGCAATATGTTCCCGCGCAAGATCTCGTTCCTGCCCGGCATGCGCTACTACGCCGGTAACTGGGATACGACGCTGTGGTGCATCAAGCCTTCAGCGGCGGACAAGATCGCCCGGGGCATCGTGGCGATCGCCAGCATGCCGCAGGCCCAGCTGGAGCGGTTCTACGGGAAGGATCGCGCCGAGATCCCGATGTACCTCGGATATGCGTTCCGCGCCATGAATACTCACGGCCGGGCGTTATTCACACTCGCGCACCGCGCCATGGCCGGACAGAACGAGGACGACTACGTCATCACCGACGGGGAACGCATCTGCAGCACCGCCATCGGCTGGAACTTCGGTGATGGACACATGCACAACGAGCAGCTGATCGCAGCGATGCAACGGCGTTGCCGCTTCCAACCAGGCGAGGTCCGCATCGTCCTGCTCGACGCGCAACCGATTCACCGGCAGACGCAGAAATATCGGTTGGTCGATGCTGCCACAGGCGAATTCGAGCACGGCTACGTGCGGGTGGCCGACATGGTGACCCGGCAGCCCTGGGCCGACGACGTCCCGGTCCAGGTAGAGGTC
>JALHRH010000242.1 GCA_022841565.1 Mycobacterium sp.
TCCACATCCAGTGCGCGGTGCGCGAGCTGCGGATTGCAGGCGCCCAGGATCAGGTAGTCCTCCATGTCCTTGCCGAGCTTTTCCTTCAGTGTTGCCTTGACGTCAATTCTGGTCAGGACTCCGAAGCCCTGTTCGGCGAGAGCCTGCGTGGTCTGTTCGACAGCATCGCTGAACGAGGTCTGCAACGTGGCGGTCAAACCGGCTGTTCCTAATGTCATGACTATCCTCTCTTTCGGTCAGGCCAGCGCCAGGAATAGCTTTTCCAACTCGGCTTCACTCAAGGGTGGCGCGTCGCCATGCTGGGTGCCGTTGATGCAGTCACGGAGCCCGCAGGCGACGATCTTGAACCCGGCTCGGTCGAGCGCTTTCGAGACCGCGGCGAGTTGGGTGACGACGTCTTTGCAGTTGCGGCCCTGTTCGATCATCGCGATTACACCGCCGAGCTGTCCCTGTGCGCGTCGCAACCGATTGAGCACCGCGCCCATCGTGTCTTCGTCGGAGTTCATCGGATGCCTTCCCTGAGCTGTGCGTGGGTAACCCCACTATACCCATACCCCCACCGGTATTGGTATACACTATGGCTATGGATCAGAAGCACCGTCACCACGACCGTCACCACGACGTTCACCAAGGCGCTCTGGACGACCTCAACCCGCAACATCGGGCGCTGCGTCAGATGATCCCAGGTGTGTACGCCGGATTCGGTGAGATGAGCAAAGCGGCCATGGCCTCCGGCGCCCTGGATGCGAAGTACAAAGAGCTGATAGCGCTGGCGATCGGGGTGGTCCACGGATGTGACGGCTGCATCGCCTCCCACGCCAAAGCCGCGGTTCGCGCCGGAGCCAGCAAGGCGGAGGCCGCGGAGGCGGTCGGTGTCAGCATCATGATGTACGGCGGGCCGGGGACCATTTATGGCGCTCGCGCCTACGAGGCGTTCTGCGAATTCGCCGACACCGGGTCCGAAACATAAGGGCGTGATTGAGTATGGCCGCGGTTGAACCGGGGCCGAACAACCCGCGCAACCTTGCGCGGTTTGTTACCCGCGTTGAATGATCGGCGTCAAACTCGCCGAAGGAGCGCACGTGGGCAAAAGCAAGGATCGCGCCGTCAACCGTTGGGAGTTGGTCACCTGCGCGGTCGCGGGGCACGCTACCTACGCTCCTGACGACGAGCGGCTGGCCGAGCGACTGTCCGCCAAGACCGAGCTCGGTGAGGTATGGCGCTGTCTACGCTGCGGTGACTTCGCGCTCGGTGAACCGCATGGGCGCGGGCATCCCGAAGATGCACCGATGATCATGCGTGGCAAGGCGTTACGACAGGCCATCATCATCCGTGCGCTGGCCGTGGAGCGGCTGGGACGGGCAGTGGTGCTGGGCTTGGCCGCGTGGGCGGTGTGGACGTTCCGGGGGGCGCGCGGGGCTATCCAGGCCACCCTCGACCGCGAACTGCCGATCTTTCGCGCCGCCGGGTTCAAAGTCGATCAGATGTCGGCAATCCACGAGCTGGAGAAGGCGTTGGCCGCCAAACCGTCCACGCTGACGTTGATCACCTGCCTGCTCGCCGCATATGCCGTGTTGCAGGTCATCGAAGGCGTCGGCCTGTGGTTGATGAAACGGTGGGGGGAGTACTTCGCGGTGGTGGCCACTTCGGTATTCCTGCCGCTGGAAGTTCACGACCTGCTCAAGGGCATCACGACTACCCGGGTGGTCACCTTGACCATCAATATCGCCGCAGTGTTGTACCTGCTCTTGTCCAAACGGTTGTTCGGGCTGCGGGGCGGCCGCAAAGCCTACGAAGAAGAACGGGAAGGCGAGCAACTTCTCGACCTGGAACGCGCGGCCATGACGGCGGCCTGAGGGGCACCTGGCCATCCCGGCACCCTTGCCGCGATAGCCTGCGGCCATGTGCTCTTCGTTCGAACCGCGCGATCCTGACTACCAACAGCGGGTGCGGGAGAGCTTTGCGATGCAAGGTCTTATGGCGACTTTCGGTGCAGAACTACACACCGTAGAGCCGGGTGAGGTCGAGATCGAGGTGCCTTACCTGCCGGGACTGACCCAGCAGGACGGCTTCTTCCATGCGGGTGTCACCATCGCCATTCTCGACAGCGCATGCGGTTACTCTGCGCTGACGCTCATGGCACCAGGATCGCGGGTGTTGACGGTGGAATTGAAGGTCAACCTGCTTTCCCCTGCGGTCGGTGACGCTTTGCGGGCACGCGGTGAGGTCCTGCGCCCCGGTCGGAATCTCACCGTCTGCCGGGGCGATGCCTATGCCTGTTCCGGAGGCGAATCTAAGCAGGTGGCCACCATCCTGGCTACCATGACTGCGGTCGCAGAAGCTGACTTGGGTGCAAGAGCGTGAGCTAGCCGACGCTAAACTGGCACAATGCGGTTGGTGCCCCAATACTGGCTCCACCTAGACATGTGTCTACGCCATCCAACGCACTGGTACGCGAGATAACTTGCAATCCAACGCGTTTGACTCCAGAACGTCGAACACGTCGTCGCTATCTGCCGATGGCAGCAGCTCACCGACGCGGGAAGGCGGTTGATCAGACCGTTTGGAGAAAGGGTGACGCCTGTTCGGCGAACTCTTTATCGACGTAGATGTCATAACGGCTGGCCTCCAGTGTCCGAACACTCGAGAAGTCCCGTCTACCGCGTGTCGACCAGGGTGCGGCATAGCCGAGGACCGCGCCCCAAACGGCACCAATAGTGATAGGTATCAGAAGAACCCAGATCCACAACCACACCGGGGTCACCGAGAAGAGCAGGAACAGCAACCCGACAAGCGCACCAACCCATGCGCCAGTGGCGGCGCCCGCTGATGCTGCTCGGCTCGTGGTCATGCGCCCAGTGACCTGCTCCACGGTGTGGACCTGGTCACCAACGATCCTTAGGTGCTGTACCGGGAAGCCACCGTCCGCCATCCGGTCAACCAGTTCCTTTGCAGCGCAGTAGGAGTCGAGCGACGCTAGGAGGTGCCGGTCACCGCGTGCGGACCGCTCATTCGGCGTCTGATTGGACGTAGCGCTAGTCACTTTCCCCCCACTTTCAACGTGTTGTACGAAGCTGTTGGCTTCGTGCTCCCTTTGCTCGTCGCCGCGTCAGATGACTATCGGCGCGCGTCGCCGGCATCCCTCAGCAAGCCAAATGTCGGGTAATTCAATTGGATTCGCCGGCGGCACTCAGCCCTACAACTCGGCTGCGCTGGGCGGTGTCCGGTTGGCGATCGCTATCATCAACAGGCCCAGCGCAATGAGAAGGATCACCGGCAGCACCCAACTCGGGTACCACGCAATAAGAATCAACATCAACACCCCGACCGAAAGCCCCGAAGCATTTCCCGCCGTATGCCCCCAACGAGTTCCTGTCATCGCCGCGAATCCGGCCACGGCCAGCAGTATCCCCGCTGCGACGAATACCCAGCCCCAAAAGGTGTCGTCCGTCTTGAAGACGAATACCTCGCTGTAGCGCAAGTATTGGTCGTAGTGCAGGACCGAAACCCCAAACATAGCTGCGATGAACCCAGATGCGACCAAAGAGGTGCCGCCGCCGACCGATGCACCGGCTGCCAAACGAGCGCGCCGCGCTCGGTGTTTCTCTGCTGAACTTGCCATCTCGTTTCCTCTCGCCCAATAGCGCGGCGCGTTGACCCCACCCACTGCGTCAAAGCTTCTCGATAACTCCAGGGTTGAACCTGAGGCTGAGAGGTGACTGAGATTGACTTACGGCAGGCCTGAACACATCTGGTGAGTCAACTCAGTTGATCGACAGACCTGTCACCGGAGACCGGACTGGGGACGCGGTTTGGTGCGTCCGGTGATACCGACGTTGCGCAAGATGACCTCCTGAAAGGGAAGTCGTTGGGGGTCAGGTAGTTTGGTTGCGGAAGAGGCGTAGGCACCGGCTTTCGACGTAACGTTGCGCCTCGCATTCGCCAGGAGCCGTGCGATACGAGGGCGGACGATACTGTGACACCGACAGTGTCGGGGCGCTACTGTGCCAGATCCCACAGCCATACAAGGTTCGGCTTCGCACGCTGTTCACCCTGTCGCGGTTCAGGCTTCAGGGGAGTCGTATGGAATGTCACCAGGCGATTCACCAAGTTCCTACGATGAAGGACCGACACCTTGACAGCACTGCAGAACTGGATCAACCAGAGCCCTAACGGCTCTGGCATCGCCGCGCCCATCAAGGCGCGCGCCTGCCGCGCCCTGTACGTCATGCGGCGAGGACGGTCACCACGGACGGTCACCGGTCCAAACCTCATGCGGCGCGGCGCCGAGCGCTGCTGACAGCGATCGGCGTGCTATCCCGCGTGACCCGGCTTGCGGCGCATCGCTCGACCGGCTGCCCGTCATGGCCGAGGCGCCAGACGGGACCTTTGGGCCGTAACGGAACGCCCGGTACGGTCACGGTATGGCTCTCCCACCAGCTGGACGTAGTAGCGCCGCCATTGTGACCGGGGCGTCGTCGGGTATCGGCGAGGAGATCGCCAAGATCCTGGCGAAGCAGGGTTACCACATCGTTCTAGTGGCCCGCAGCGCCGAGCGCCTCGAGGCGCTGGCCAGAAGGTTGGGGTCGAAGGCGCATGCCCTGCCTGCCGACCTCTCCCAGCGCAGCGACCGCGCCACTCTGCTGGATCGGGTGGGCGAACTCGGTCTGACCCCCGACATCCTGATCAACAACGCCGGCCTGTCAACGCTGGGAGTGGTGGCGAAATCCGATCCAGAAAAAGAACTCAACCTAATCGAAGTCGACGTGGCGGCCGTGGTGGATCTGTGCAGCAGGCTGCTGCCCGGCATGGTGGACCGCCGTCGCGGCGCGATCTTGAACGTGGCGTCGGTAGCCGCGTTCGGCCCGTTGCCTGGCCAGGCAGCCTACGGGGCTGCCAAGGCATTCGTGTTGTCCTACACCCACAGCTTGCGGGGCGAACTGAAGGGGACCGGAGTCTCGGTGACGGCGCTGTGCCCTGGGCCGGTGGACACCGGATTCGGCGAGGCGGCCGGATTCTCCAAAGAGGAAGCCGACGCCGCGCTGCCCCGGGTTATGTGGGTACCTGCAGATCAGGTCGCGCAGGCCGGGATCAACGGGCTGATCGCCGGCAAGGCCGTCGTGGTACCCGGGATGGTCAATCGAATCTCGTCAGCATTGTTTCGGGTCGCGCCACCCGAGTGGACGCTGCCGTTGTTGACTCGCAGTCACCCCGCAATGAAACGCAATTGAGCGTCCTTGGCTTGGAGCTAGGCAGCGTTGAGCCTGCGTCCACGGCGACGACACGCCGAAAGTCGTCGCCCTGACCGCAGAGTGAAAACCGACCTGGTACCGACCCGCGCTCGTTATCCCGCGCAGTCGCCTTCAGCGACAGCGCGCAGCAGATCGTCGCGGGCCCGGGCCACTCGCGAGCGGATAGTGCCGACGGGGCATCCGCAGACCTCCGCCGCTTCGGCATAGGACAGGCCGAGAACCTGGGTGACGATCAAGGCTTCCCGACGTTTGGGGTCCAATCCGTCCAGCAGCATGCGGATCTCCACCATGTTTTCGATCCGGCTACCCCGCCTGCTCTGCCCGAGTACCTCGTCGACATCAACCACCGGTGCCGAGCGCGGCTTGCGCGTCTTGGCGCGGAAGTGATCGACGACGACCCGGCGAGCGATCGACAACAGCCAGGTCCGAGCCGTCGACCGCCCGGTGAATCCGGGCAGCGAACCGATGGCCCGCAGGAACGTCTCCTGGGTCAGGTCGTCCGCACTGCCCGGATCGGCCAGATACGCAACCATCCGCCAGACGTCGCGCTGGGTGGACCGGATGAATTCGGACAGCGCGGCCCGGTCGCCTCGCCCCGCGGACTTGGCGAGATCGGTAATTTGGTCATCGTCAATGCCCGGGTCCACGGGTTTTGAGCGTAGGCCATGCGCGCGCGAAGAGCGCAGGGAACTCTTGAACCGGCTGGGACGACTTGTCTAGAGGCGGGTTCGCAGAAGGCGAGGATCTACACGTGACGGA
This sequence comes from Mycobacterium sp., assembly GCA_022841565.1. Lineage (GTDB taxonomy): Bacteria > Actinomycetota > Actinomycetes > Mycobacteriales > Mycobacteriaceae > Mycobacterium. The sequence goes on from JALHRH010000242.1 coordinate 6,012, forward strand.
GCTATTCGTGACGACGGCAGCAACTGACGCACATCCAGATGTGCAGCGGGTACAACTCGACATCACCGGGATGTCCTGCGTTGCCTGCGCCCACAAGGTGAAATCGACCCTCAACAAGGTGCCCGGCGTGCGGGCTTCGGTGAACTTTTCCACCCGGGTAGCAACGCTCGAGCTCAGCGAAGACATCAACGTCGATGATCTGTGCGCGGCGGTGGAGCGTGCCGGCTACCAGGCCGAGCCGCGCAGCGGCGACAGTGACAATGTCGGCGATCCAGACGCCGAGTACGCCCGGTATCTGCTGGTCCGAATGGCGGTCGCCGCCGTGTTCTTCGTGCCACTGGCACACCTGTCGGTGATGTTTGCCGTGGTGCCCAGCTCCCGGTTCACCGGCTGGGGATGGGTGCTCACCGCGCTGGCGCTGCCGGTCGTCGCTTGGGCCGCGTGGCCGTTCCATCGCGTCGCGCTGCGCAACGCTATGCACGGGGGCGCGTCGATGGAGACGCTGATCTCGGTTGGTATCACCGCGGCCACGGTGTGGTCGCTGCACACGGCTTTCGGCGCCGATCAAACGGTCGACCGCAAGGGCGTCTGGCAGGCGTTGCTCGGAAGTGACGCGATTTATTTCGAGGTTGCCGCGGGCGTCACGGTGTTCGTGCTGGCGGGGCGGTATTTCGAGGCGCGGGCCAAGTCGCGGGCCGGTGGCGCGCTGCGGGCGCTGGCGGCCCTGAGCGCCAAGGACGTCGCGGTGCTGCAACCCGACGGGTCAGAACTGGTGATCCCGGCAGACCAGCTCAAAGAGCAGCAGCGCTTCGTGGTGCGTCCGGGGCAGACGATCGCCGCCGATGGCCTAGTTGTCGAAGGTTGCGCGGCGGTCGACGTGAGCGCGATGACCGGCGAGGCCAGGCCGGTGAAAGTCCATCCGGGCGCCCAGGTGATCGGCGGCACCGTGGTGCTGGACAGCAGACTCATCGTGGAGGCGGCCGCCGTCGGCGCCGACACCCAGTTCGCTGGGATGGTTCGCCTGGTCGAGCAAGCACAGGTGCACAAGGCCGACGCGCAGCGACTGGCCGACCGCATCGCGTCGGTGTTCGTTCCGTGCGTATTCGCCATCGCGGGCCTGACTGCCGCCGGCTGGCTACTCGCCGGGGACGGTCCCGAGCGGGCGTTCTCGGCCGCGCTCGCCGTTCTGGTCATCGCCTGCCCGTGTGCGCTCGGTCTGGCAACCCCGACCGCCATGCTGGTCGCCTGCGGCCGCGGAGCCCAATTGGGCATCTTCCTCAAGGGACACCAATCCCTGGAAGCCACCCGCGCCGTCGACACCGTCGTCTTCGACAAGACCGGCACTCTGACCACTGGCAAGTTGGCGGTCAGCGCGGTGACCGCCGCCCCCGGCTGGGATGCCGATGAGGTGCTGCAACTGGCTGCGGCGGTGGAGGCGGCCTCCGAGCACGCCGTTGGCCTCACCATCGCCGCGGCCGCGTCACAACGGGATCCCGTCGCCGATTTCCGTGCGCTGCCCGGCCGAGGAGTCAGCGGCGCCGTGCGAGGGCGGATGGTCCGGGTCGGTAAACCCTCATGGATCGCGGCGCCGGGCGCCGCGACGGTGCTGACGGCGGCCCGTCGCGACGCCGAATCACGGGGTGAGACAGCGGTATTCGTCGAGGTTGACGGGAAAACCTGCGCGGTCATCGCGGTAGCCGATGCGGTGAAGGACTCGGCCGTACCCGCCGTGGCGGCGCTGCAGGATCGCGGTCTACGAACCGTGCTGCTGACCGGTGACAACGCGGCGTCAGCGGCGGCGGTGGGTGCCCGAGTCGGTATCGACGAGGTGATCGCCGATGTGTTGCCCGAAGGCAAGGTCGACGTGATCGAGCAACTGCGGGAACGCGGGCGGGTGGTGGCAATGGTCGGTGACGGCATCAACGACGGACCGGCTTTGGCCCGCGCCGACCTCGGCATGGCCATTGGGCGCGGCACCGACGTGGCGATCGGTGCCGCCGATGTCATCCTCGTGCGGGACAACCTCGAAGTCGTACCCCTGGCGCTGGGCCTGGCCGCGGCGACGATGCGCACGATCAAGGTCAATATGGTCTGGGCCTTCGGCTACAACATCGCGGCAATTCCGATCGCCGCCGCGGGGTTGCTCAACCCGCTGGTGGCTGGCGCGGCGATGGCGTTCTCGTCGTTCTTCGTCGTGTCCAACAGCCTGCGGCTGCGCAACTTCGGGGGCTGACCGCTAGCCGCTGTTCATGCCGCGGAGCCGTCGGAGGGCCACAGATGGCCCCGTCGACGTCCACGGGATGCGTTGTGCGGCAACACGATATCCGACTCGGCCGCGTGCGGGGCCGGCCCCGGCGCCGGGGTGGTCCGCCACACGAACACCGCCAGCACCGCACCGAGCGCCAGCGGCAGGTGGGTCAGAATCCGCCCGGTGGTGACGGCATCTGCGGCCGCATCCACGGCGATGTAAATGGCCAATACCGTGACGAACACCGTCAGGACACCGGCGAGCCCGGCGGCCGCAGCGGGCCACAGCGCGGCGACCACCATGATCACACCCAGGGCCGCGCACCACGACGTGGACTCGTTGAGCAGATGGTTCGTACTCGCCGTCGCCTGGGTTTGGTGCAGACCCACGTCCAGGCCCACGCCCTGCACGACTGCCAGGGCGATCTGTGCAACGCCCACACTCAACAGCGCCCAGCGTTGCCAACTCAGGCTCAAGCGTCGTCGCGCTGGCGTCGTCTGCTGAATTCCGATCGGACCCACCGGCGCGATCACCGGCCGCGATTCAACGAGGCGACGCAGCTCTCCGGCTTGACGCCCCACTCGGTCAAACCATTCGCGACAAGCGCTGCACTCGTCCAGGTGTTGATCGACCCGGGCCGACGGCACGGGTTCCCGCTCGCCGTCGAGCCGGGCCGACAGCGCT
>JALHRH010000243.1 GCA_022841565.1 Mycobacterium sp.
TTGGCATGCTCGTCGAGCACCAGTCCATCGGTGTCGGTCACACCCGGCGCCAGCGAATTGACCGTAATCCCGCGGTGGCCAACCTCTTTGGCCAAGCTCTTACTGAACTGTTCGATCGCCGCCTTACTGCCGGCGTACGCTCCGCCTGTTGCGATGGCCATCGACGTGCCGCCGGTAGAGATGTTGACGATGCGTCCGTTGTCGGCGATCCGGCGGGCGCCTTCCTGTAGGGCAAAGTAAACCCCCCGCGTGACCATGAACATCGAATCGTAGTCGTCGTCGGTCATCGCCTCGGTGGGCTTGAAGATGCTGGTGCTTGCGGCATTGTTGACCAAGATGTCGATGCTGCCGAACTTTTGGTGCACACGGGTGAACAAGCCGCGCACGCTGGCAAGATCTCGGACGTCCAGGTGCTCGGCGATCGACGCATTGCCGATCGAAGCGGCTAATTCGGCGGCCGGCGCTGCGTTGGTGCGATACGTGACAACGACGGTAGCGCCCTGGCCGCCTATCCGCTGCGCGATGGCGCGGCCGATGCCACGCGAGGAGCCGGTGACGATCGCGACCTTGTCCTGTAGCGGTCCGGCCATCCGTCGTTCTCCTTGAGTCCCTGTTCCCGGCTGCGAACCGGGCCGCATTCAATTGCTCAGCAATACTGATAATTTCGTTTGCTAACGTTATCGCTGAAACACGGGATGCGCCAGAGACGTATCGAATATTCATCAGCACGCAGGGCAGGGTGTTGATAATCGGCCGTTTACAGGTGCGGGTCGAAGCTGGTGGCGACGGCCGACTCCGACCTGCCCGACGCCGACCTGCACCCGCTCGGCAAATGCCTCAATCGACATCCCCTTGCGGTCGAAACCTCGGCCCGCGGTATTCGCCGTAGCCGACATGCGCTCGACGTCTCCCGTTGGCGGCCCGGACAGCCGATTGCTACCGTGATCGCGTGAGCCGTGCACGGTGGGCCGCAACGCTGCTTCCGGTGTCCGCGGCGGCGGTACTCGGCAACGTTTTCGTTGGCCGCGATGCTCTCGCGTGGTTCAGAACCCTGCGTCGGCCACGCATGCAACTGCCCATGCCAGGATTCCTTTCGGTCGCTGCGATCTACTACGTATTGATGGGCCTTGTCGTCCATCGCGCGGTGCAGCGCCGTGACCGCCGATCCTACGGTCTTGCCATTGTGGTGCTGACGGGCAATGAAGTGTGGAACGCGTTGCTATTTGGCCGGCGCAGCACCCGAGACGGATTTATCGGAATCGTCGCGTTTCTCGTTCCGCTGAGCCTGTTGCAGGCGTCCGTTGCTGCGGACCGCCCGTCGCGGGTCGCGGTCGGCACCTACCTGGCCTGGGTCGTCGGCTACGACCTGCCCTGGGCATATCAGCTGTGGCGGCTCAACAGCGATTGACGGGCGTGAGAAGCCCCTATCCGCAGGCTTCGATGCGGGCCGGCACGTGCTTGTGCCATGGCGTGCCGGCATAAGGATCGCGCCACTTCGTCGACGTCAGGGCGTTCGGGGCGACGCCTGGCACCACCGCGCGACCGTCCTCGTTGCGGTAGTCCAACCCGAAACCGTTGGGCAGCGCGGCATGTCCTGCCATCATCGTCTCGGTGATCTCGACAGTGGCTTCCGCGGTGCCCGCCGCGGTGGTGATGCGCGCCCGGCTGCCGTCGTCAAGTCCGAGTGACTGGGCGTCTTCGACGCTGACCCGCAGCGCCCCGTCGGCGTCGCGTTTACGCCAGGTCGGGTCACGGAAGATATCGTTGGCGGTGTAGGCGCGCCGCTCCCCCACCGACAGCACGATAGGCAGCTCGTCAGTGGTCAGCCGTTCCGGCCCGGCAGCCAAAGCCCTTATCTCACTGAGCATTTCCGGTATTTCCAGCGCGATCTTGTGGTCGCTGTGACCGATCAGCGCGAAGTCGTCCTCGTAGTTGTGCACGGTGAACGTAATTCCGGAGCGCCCCTGCAAGATTGCGTCGAACAGCGCGTTGCCGTCGGCGTGCCCGGCGCGCCGGACCGCGTCGGGATACGTCATCGCCGTCTTCTGCGCCTGCCCCCACAGCGCGGCCGCACCGGCCAACCCCTCGGGCAACGTCGGGCCCAGCGTTTCGTAGAGCACGTAGGGAAGCACCCGGGCCAGCGTGGGGTTGCCGGCCACCGCGCCGAAGAAGGCCTCGGTGTAAGCCTGACGCCCCCGGGCGGCGGCCTCGTGCAACGGCCGCAGATCCTCGTCCGAGACGACGCCCAGCGCACGCACCAGCCTTGCCCAAATCTCGGGTTCGGGCAACGTACCCGGCAGCGGCTCGAACAACGGATGCCGCAATTGCATTGCGTTGTGTGGGAATTCCAGATTGAAGAAGGTTGTCTCGGGCTTCTCGAACTGCGAGGCCGCCGGCAGCACGTAGTGGGCCAGGCGGGCGGTTTCGGTCATCGCGACATCGATGACCACCAGCAGCTCCAGTGACCGGAAGGCCTCGCGGCACGCGGCCGAATCGGCCAGCGAGTGTGCCGGGTTACTGCTTTCGACGATCATGGCCCGGAATCGGTTTGGGTGGTCGGTCAGGATTTCCTCGGGCACGACGTTGCCCGGGACCAATCCGGCGATAATGGGAGCCCCGGTGACCGGCGTGCGCCCGGAAACGGTGCTGAACAGTGGCGCGAACGACGAATGCAGATGCTGGCCGCCCTTTTTCGCGAAGTTGCCGGTCAGGATCCACAGCAATTTGTCCAAGTAAGAGCACACCGTGCTGTTGGGGGCCTGCTGCACGCCGAGGTCTTCGAAAACCGCGACGCTGCCGGCAGTCCCGATGCGCCGCGCCGCGGCGCGCAGCAACTCCTCGTCCACTCCGCACCGCCCCGCGTACTCGGCGACCGGCACGTCGCGCAGTACGGCCCGGACAGCGTCTACCCCGTGCACGTGCTGCGCGAGAAACGCTTCGTCGCAGAGGTTTTCCTGCACCAGCACGGCGGCCAGCGCCGCCAGACACCAGGCGTCGGTTCCCGGACGTACCCGCAGATGGAAGTCGGCCATCTTGGCGGTGTCGGTGACCACCGGGTCGATCACGATCATCGACCGCAGCGGATCCTTGGCGATCTCGTTGAGCACCACCCGCGCCCGGGGAAAGCTCTGCGACATCCACGGGTTCTTGCCCACGAAAACCGACACCTCGGCATGCTCGAACTCGCCGCGGGTGTGCCCGCCGTACAGGTGCGCGTCGACCCACACCTCACCGGTCTTCTCCTGCGCCAACGCATTCGAGCGGTACTTCGAGCCCAACGCCTTGAGAAACGCACCACTGTAGGCGCCGCCGAGGTGGTTGCCCTGCCCACCGCCACCGTAGTAGAAGATCTTGTCGCCGCCATATGTGTCGCGGATGTGCTTGAACCCTTCGGCGATCTCGACAACCGCGGTGTCCCAGTCGATTTCCTCGTAGCTGCCGTCCGCGCGGCGGCGCAGCGGTGCGGTCAGCCGGCCCCGTCCGTTCTGGTAGTGATCCAGCCGCAACGCCTTGTTGCAGGTATAGCCTTGGGACGCCGGATGCGCTTTGTCGCCTCGAATGCGGGCAAGTGTGCGGCCTTGCGTCTGTACCACGATCCCACAGTTGCACTCACAGAGGATGCACGCGGTGGGCTGCCAATCATCGGTCATGGGGCAGATTCCTTTCGAGCAACTCGCATAACTGGCGGTGAACGAGATCCAGCGGCGCCAGGTCGCGTCGCACCCGGGCCAGCAGCAGCGCGCCCTCGAGCGCGGCGGTCGCGAACTCCGCGAGCTCACCGGCGCGTTCGGCGGCGATGCCATCGGCGACGAAGCGTCGGGTGATCAGGTCCGACCAGCGATCGAAAACCGCTGCCGCCCGCTCCACCACCGGCGCCATCCGGTCCCGGTCGTCCTTGTCAAAGCCTGCTTCCACCGACACGGCCGCGATGGGGCAACCCGCACGGAAGTCGGTGACCAGGAGCTGTTCCCGGTATTTGTCGATCAGGGTGTCCAGCAGCGCGAGACCGCCGTGCGCCTCGGCGATGAGGCCGGCGATGTGCTCACCGGCGTAATCGACGGCCTCGCACAACAGTTGGGTGCGCCCACCAGGGAAGTGGTGGTAGGCCGAACCGCGCGGCGCCCCGCTGTGCGCCAACACGTCGGATATCGCGGTGGCCCGCGCACCACGCTCCCTGATCAACAGGGCCGCAGATACGACCATCCGCTCCCGGGGACTGCGCATATGTATGATGCTATACATAATCGCCCACCCGTGAACAGACGCAAAATCGCCCTTTCCGGGATCGAAGAGGGCGATTTTGGGTTCGGCGTTCGAAAGAAGCTACAGCTGCCAGTCCGAGGCGCCGTCGGGTTTGTTGTAGGTTCCGACGGAGTTCTTGACCACGATCGGGTCACCACTGCCGAAGTTGTCGAAGAACCACTTCGCGTTGGCCGGACTCAGGTTGATGCAGCCGTGGCTGACGTCGCGCCGGCCCTGATCTGCCACCGACCATGGCGCGCTGTGCACGAAGTTGCCACTGTTGTCGATCCGCACCGCATCCGACACGGTCACTTTGTAGCCGTTGGGCGAGTTGACCGGCACCCCGTAGGTCGACGAGTCCATCACCACCGTCGGCATCTTCTCCAGCACGTAGTAGGTGCCGTTCGGCGTCTGGTGCCCGCCGGAGGCCATCCCCATCGACATCGGGAAGGTCTGCACCACGGTCCCGTTGCGGGTGATCGTCATCTGGTGCGTGGCGTCGTCCGCCGTCGCGATCAGCGAATCACCGGTGCGGAAACTCGACTTGGTGCCGGCGGCGTCGATGTTCACCGCCGTGTTGGCCGGCCAGAACGACAGCGGCCGCCAGCGCAATTGGCTCGGAGTCATCCAGTAGAACTTTCCCGGCACTGGCGGGATCGACGAGATATGAACGGCGCGTTCGGCCATGGCCTGGTCGGCAATCGGCACCTGGAAATTGATGATGATCGGCTTTGCCACGCCCACCATCGACCCGTTGAGCGGGTTGAAGCTCGGCGGACGGAACGGCGCTTCGCCGACGAAGGGGGTCGGGTCCTGTCCGGCTACCGGCCCGGAAGCTACCGGTACCGCGCCCGGGTCCGTGGGCGGCAGCCCGAACGGGTCGGGCAGCGGCGGCAGTGCCAGCGGGTCCGACACCGGCGGGTCGGCGGGTGCGACCACTGGGCCGGGGTCGCTCGGAGCTTGGTCCGGGTCCGCCAATGCCGGGCCGGCACCCATTGCAAGCACAGCAACTACTCCGAATGCGTTGCAGGCGGCGGCAAGGCTAGCCCCGGCGCGGCCCCTCATCCAGCGCGACATACTGATTCCCTTCCGTCGCATATTTCAAGACCTGAACTGGCCCCAGTGTGGCACAGCGGAACCCCTGCTTAGCCATTCGACGATCCCTGTGCGACCGTTACCAGGCCCAGTTCAGGCCGCTGACCTGGGCTGTTAGCTGTTGTGTGAAATTGGTGTATCCGGTGCATCGACTACCGGACGAATCGCTGCCATCGCCAACAAGGCGACACCCATCAGACCCGCGGACGCGGTGAGCATCATCGCCACGCTGCGCTCGTACAACAGCCCGCCCGCCAGCGAGCCGGCCATGATGCCCACCTGGAACGCCGTCACGTACAGACCCGACGCTCCGTCCGGGTCGTCGGCCCCGGCGCGCATGGCTGCGGACTGCAGCATCGGCGACACCGCCGTGGCCATGGCGCCCCACAGCACGATGGCGGCCGTCCCGACCACCAGCGCCGTCGTCGCGGAGTGGTGCCAGCCGAAGGTCAACGCACTCAGCAGCGCCAGCGCGGCTGTCAGGCCTGCCATGCAGGCGATGATGGCGCCCTTGGGTCGGCGGTCCAGCGGGCGCGCCACCACCGCTACCGATAGCACCCCGGCGATTCCGTAGGCGGCCAGCAGCCACGCGACGTTGGGTCCCCGCACGCCGACCACCTGGCGGATTATTACCTCGATGTAGGTGTAGGAGACGAAGTGTCCGGTGACGCCGACCATGGTGATCAGGCTCACGGTGATCAGCGCCCGGTTGCGGTGGTGCGTGGAGCGTCGACCCACGTGCTGCAACTGGTCGGCCGTCAACGTCATCGCCGGCAGCACCAGCCGGGCCGCCACCATCACCACGGCGGCCGCGACGGTGACACACACGGCCGCCAATCGCCAGCCCCACATCAAGCTCAACGCCGCGGTGAGTGGACTTCCGATGACCAGCGCGAGGCTGGTTCCGACGTAAATCGACATGGTGGCGCGTCCGGCGTGGCTGGGCGGCACCAGGCGGGTGGCGATCGGGGCGATCACCGACCACAGCAGGCCGTGCGTCACCGCGCACAGCACCCGACCGGCGGCAAGCACCGCAAAGCTGGGCGCCAGCGCCGAGATCAGCTGCGAGACGGTCAAACACACCAGGCTGAGCAACAACGTCCGACGCCGCGGCCAATGCGCGGTCCAGCGCACCAGCGGCACCGTCGTCAACGCTGCGACGAACGCGTACCAGGACAGCAGCGTGCCCACCAGTGCCACGCTGACGTGGAGATTGCGGGCGATCGACGACAGTGCGCCCACCGGCAGCAGCTCGGCAGTGACGTAGATGAATGCCGCCGCCGCGAGCACTGCCAGTTGAACCGCGATCCGTGGCGTCCACGTTCGTGCGGTTGCGGCGATGATTTCCGATTCGGCAGTCATGTTGTTGAGGTGGTGATCGTCCGTGCGGCCAGGGCGCTCACGGGCACGATCGCGCCGTGATCACCGTACGCAACGTATGGGGGCTTTACCCAGCATTGCGGCTCAACACGCCCGGTCAGGAGCGGACGAGGCGTGCGATGGCGGCCGACGCCTCGGCCAGTTTGTCGTCGGCCCCGGGTCCGCCGTCGGCCACCGCACGGGTGACGCAATGATTCAAATGCTCGTCGAGCAGGTTCAACGCCACCGACCGCAGTGCGCTGTTGACGGCACTGATCTGGGTGAGTACGTCGATGCAGTACTTGTCCTCTTCGATCATGCGTGCGATGCCGCGGACTTGACCCTCGATGCGACGCAACCGCTTGGAGTAGTTGTCCTTTTGCTGCGCGTATCCGTGTGGTGCCGTCATTTACTCTCCAAACGCCATCTCATACCCCAACGGGGTATTACCACTGAATAGTAAACGATTTTGGTGAGATCCCGCCGCACCGCATACTTGCTGCATGCCTGAACCTGACATCAAACCGCGCAGCCGTGACGTCACCGACGGCCTGGAAAAAACCGCCGCTCGCGGGATGCTCCGCGCGGTAGGTATGGGCGACGAAGACTTCGCCAAGGCGCAGATCGGGGTTGCCTCGTCCTGGAACGAAATCACCCCGTGCAACCTCCCGCTGGACCGGCTGGCCAAGGCGGTCAAGGACGGCGTGTTCGCCGCGGGCGGTTACCCGCTGGAGTTCGGGACGATCTCGGTGTCCGACGGCATCTCGATGGGCCACGAGGGGATGCACTTCTCCCTGGTGTCGCGCGAGGTGATCGCCGACAGCGTGGAGACCGTGATGCAAGCCGAACGGTTCGATGGCTCGGTGCTGCTGGCCGGATGCGACAAGTCCCTGCCCGGAATGCTGATGGCCGCGGCACGCTTGGACCTGGCGTCGGTATTCCTCTACGCGGGCTCGATCTTGCCCGGATTAGCCAAACTCTCCGACGGCAGCGAGCGCGAGGTCACCATCATCGACGCGTTCGAGGCGGTGGGCGCGTGCGCCCGCGGATTGATGCCGCGTGAGGATGTCGACGCGATCGAACGCGCAATCTGCCCGGGTGAAGGCGCATGCGGTGGCATGTACACCGCCAACACCATGGCCAGCGCCGCCGAGGCCATGGGCATGTCGTTGCCGGGCAGCGCGGCGCCGCCGGCGACCGACCGTCGCCGAGACGGGTTCGCCCGCCGCAGCGGTCAGGCCGTCATGGAGCTGCTGCGCCGCGGCATCACCGCCCGCGACATCCTCACCAAGGAGGCCTTCGAGAACGCGATCGCCGTGGTGATGGCGTTCGGCGGTTCGACCAATGCGGTGCTGCACCTGCCGGCTATCGCGCACGAAGCCGACGTCACGCTTTCGCTCGACGACTTCAATCGGATCGGCTCGCGGGTGCCCCATCTCGCCGATGTCAAGCCGTTCGGCCGCCACGTGATGTCCCACGTCGACCATATCGGCGGGGTACCCGTCGTCATGAAGGCACTGCTGGATGCCGGTCTGCTGCACGGCGATTGCCTGACCGTGACCGGCAAGACCGTCGCCCAGAACCTTGCCGACATCGCTCCCCCGGATCCGGACGGCAAGGTGCTGCGGGCGCTCAATAACCCCATTCACCCGACGGGGGGAATCACCATTCTGCGCGGATCGCTCGCCCCCGACGGCGCCGTGGTCAAGTCGGCCGGTTTCGATTCCGATGTGTTCGAGGGCACCGCAAGGGTTTTCGACGGTGAGCGGGCAGCCCTGGACGCACTCGAGGACGGCACCATCACCCACGGTGACGCGGTGGTCATCCGCTACGAAGGGCCCAAGGGCGGTCCCGGCATGCGCGAGATGCTCGCGATCACCGGTGCCATTAAGGGCGCTGGGCTCGGCAAGGACGTGCTGTTGCTCACCGACGGCCGGTTCTCCGGCGGGACGACGGGCCTGTGCGTGGGGCACATCGCACCGGAAGCCGTCGATGCGGGGCCCATTGCGTTCCTCCGCGACGGCGACCGGATCCGTCTCGACGTCGCCAGCCACACTCTTGACGTGCTGGCCGATCCAGCCGAATTTTCAGCCCGACAGCAGGATTTCACTCCGCCGCCACCGCGCTACAAGACCGGCGTACTGGCCAAGTACGTCAAGCTGGTCGGCTCCGCCGCCCACGGCGCGGTCTGTGGATAACCTCGTCCTGGCCAAGC
>JALHRH010000244.1 GCA_022841565.1 Mycobacterium sp.
TCTCCTCGGTATCGCGGTGCGCAATGTGCTCCACAGGTCGGTACCGCACCGGAGCATAGCAACCGACTGATCCAATTTCACCGATGCGAATCAGCTGGATTGCAATGCCAGCAGGCAGTTGGCGAGCTAGGCGGACACACGCAAACGCGTCGCACTGTACGGATTGACGGCGCCGCCGCTACTCGCCGACGCCGCGCCGAACCAGGACAAGTGGCACTGCTCATCGGCACGGGCCGTCAGATCGCATACCGCTGCAGCAGAAGGCGTCCCGTTCCCGGGCTACCCGGCACCGGACCCGCCCCCTCCACCATCCCCGCCCTCGATGACGATTCTCAGACCACCGAGACCACCGTTCCCAGCGTGGTCGGGAACACCACCCAGGCTGCCCGACGCGCCCATGAAGACTGGCGGCTGGACCACCATCTGCAATGCCTGAGCTGGCTGCCCCGCCGCCACAGCAGCGATGACCTGGGCGAGACCATCGGGGCCGGGCAGACCGGGCAACCCGAATAAACTACCGCCCGGGCCGCCGATGCCGCCGATGCCGCCATTGCCGGCTTCGACTTCATCGCTCTTAAACAGCCCGGCGTCGCCTCCGGCACCACCGGGACCGCCGTTGCCGCCGCGGTACTGCAGGAAGTCATGCAAGAAGTGGTTGTTTGGCGGGAATCCGAGGAAGAGGCCGCCCGAGCCGCCGGCGCCGCCATCGCCTCCCGCACCACCGTCGCCATTGGGGGCGTCGAGAGTCAACGAGGAACCGCCCTGACCGCCGGAACCGCCTCCACCGCCATGGCCCCCGGGACCAAAAAGCCGAGTGGAGCCGCCGATCCCCCCATGGCCGCCCCCGCCGCCGGTACCAGCACCGCCCTCTCCCGTGCTGCCCCGGCCGCCGGGGCCGCCATCGCCGCCGGGGCCACCGCCGCCGAACAGCCCGCCGGTGCCGCCATTACCGCCGGAACCGCCATCACCGCCCGCGTACACGTCGAGGCTGAAGCCATCGGCCGCGCCAGAACTGCCATTACCGCCGGAACCGCCGGCGCCACCGAATCCAAACAGGTAGGCATTGCCGCCATCGCCCCCGCGACCCCCGGCAACACCTGGCCCCACCCGATCGAAATTTGGTGGCTCGGACGAGGCCGGCCCCCCGCGTCCGCCCGATCCGCCGTTGCCCATGAACCAGCCGCCGTCACCGCCGCGACCGCCCGCCGACAGTGACCCGCCGTGGCCGCCCGCACCGCCGTGGCCGAACCCCCAGGCGTCGCCTCCGCGCCCGCCGACACCACCTCGCACGCCGTCCGGTCCCAACACTCTGGAGCCCATGCCGCCCCGTCCACCGCTGCCGATGAACCCGGCGTTTCCGCCTCGGCCACCGGCCTGGCCCGGAAGTGTCCCGTCGGCGCCGTTGCCGCCGTTGCCCCACAGCCAGCCGCCGTGGCCGCCGTCCTGGCCGGGGGCCGCCCCGTTGGGACCGTCACCGATCAAAGGGCGACCGGTGAACAGCCGCGAGGGAGCGTTGATCAGATCGAGCACTTGTTGTTCCGCCGCGGCGGCCGCATTGACCGCCTCGGCGCTGGTGTAGGCGCTCGCCGTCGTCTGCATGGTGCGCATGAACTGGTCGTGAAATGACGCCGCGTGAGCACTGATTGCCTGATACTGCCGGGCATGCGACTCGAACAATGCGGCGATGGCCGCCGACACCTCGTCCGCACCGGCCGCGGCTAGCGCCGTCGTCGGGAGCGCGGCTCTCGCGTTCGCCTGACTGAGCGACGAGCCGATGTTCGCGAGATCCGCGGCCGCGGCATCCACGAACTCAGGCAGCGCAAAAAGATACGACATCTAGGCCTCCGTCTTCGTATGTCTTCGTGAGTCTTTGAGTGGCCGAGCGCGCGAGGCATCCCGGGCCGGAAACTGTGAAAAGTTTGGTGTTCGGTTCTTCGACAAGATTTCGGAATTGATGAAGTGCGCAGCTCACAGCCCGCATGTGGGCTGGCGCGCGCCGCGCCAACCGTCCCTGGCAACCGCTCTGGCAGTGCCGGCGCGCGCCCGCTCGCTACCCTGTCCCCATGCGGCAGGGTGGTAGGGCGTGACGCGTTTTCTGCTGCGCCGGTTGCTCAAGTACTTCGTGCTGCTGGCGCTGGCGTCGTTCCTGACGTTCTGCCTCACCTCGGTGGCGTTCTCGCCGTTGGAAAGCCTGATGCAGCGCAGTCCGCGCCCACCGAAAGCGGTGATCGAGGCTAAGGCGCACGACCTCGGCTTGGACCGGCCCATTCCGATCCGCTACGCGAACTGGGTCTCCAACGCCGTGCATGGCGATTTCGGCAAGACGGTCACCGGGCAGCCCGTGGGGATCGAACTGGGGCGTCGCATCGCGGTCACCCTGCGGTTGCTCGTCATCGGATCCGTGCTGGGCACGCTGTTGGGGGTGACGCTCGGCGCGTGGGGTGCCATCCGTCAGTATCGGCTCAGCGATCGCGCCGTCACCATTTTCGCGTTGCTCCTGCTGAGTACGCCGACCTTCGTCATCGCCAACCTGCTGATCATGGGGGCGCTGCGGACCAACTGGGCGCTGGGCTTCCAGCTGTTCGACTACACCGGCGAGACGTCACCCGGCGTGGCCGAAGGAAGCTGGGCGGCGGTCGGGGACCGGTTCAAGCATTTAATCCTGCCCACGCTCACTCTCACGCTGACTGCCGCCGCTGGCTACAGCCGCTACCAGCGCAACGCGATGCTCGATGTCCTGGGGCAGGATTTCATCCGCACCGCCCGCGCCAAGGGCCTGACCCGCCGCCGCGCGCTGGTCAAGCACGGCCTGCGCACCGCGCTGATCCCTATGGCGACGCTGTTCGCCTACAGCGTGGCCGGACTCGTCGGGGGCGCGGTGTTCGTCGAGAAGATCTTCGGCTGGCATGGCATGGGTGAATGGACGATCCGCGGAATCGCCACGCAGGACACCAACATCATCGCGGCGATCACACTGTTCTCGGCCGCTGTCACGTTGCTGGCCGGCCTGCTGGCCGACATCCTCTACGCGGCTCTGGATCCGCGGGTCCGGGTGTCATGACCGCGGTGGAGCCGACGGAGTTCACCTCGCGCCGCGCGTTAGTGGCGCGCCGGTTCCTGCGCAACCGGCCCGCGGTGGTGGCGTTGGCATTGCTGGTGCTGTTGTTCATCGGCTGTTATGCGTTGCCCCCGCTGCTGCCCTACTCCTACCGCGACCTCGATTTCGGCGCGCTGCTGCAACCGCCCAACACTCGGCACTGGTTGGGCACCAACGCCATTGGCCAAGACATGCTGGCTCAGACCCTGCGCGGCATGCAGAAATCGATGCTGATAGGTGTGTGCGTAGCGGTGATCTCCACCGGTATCGCTGCCACTGTCGGTTCCATCGCGGGATATTTCCGGGACTGGCGCGACGGTGTGCTGATGTTCGTGGTCGACCTGATGTTGGTGGTGCCCAGCTTCATTCTGATTGCCATCGTCTCGCCGCGGACCAGGAATTCGGCCAACATCATGTCGCTGGTGCTGCTGCTGGCCGCCTTCAGCTGGATGGTCAGCTCCCGCATGGTGCGCGGCCTGACCATGAGCTTGCGTGAGCACGACTTCATTCGTGCGGCGCGGTATATGGGCGTTTCGAGCCGGCGGATCATCGTCGGCCATGTGCTGCCCAATGTGGCATCCATTCTGATCATCGACGCCACCCTCAACGTCGGCTTCGCCATTCTGGCCGAAACCGGATTGAGTTTCCTGGGTTTCGGTGTCCAACCGCCCGACGTGTCGCTGGGCACCCTGATCGCCGACGGCACCCAGGCCGCCACCACCTTCCCGTGGGTGTTTCTGGTTCCGGCCGGGGTATTGGTGCTGATCGTGTTGTGCGCCAACCTGACCGGTGACGGTCTGCGCGACGCGCTGGACCCGGGCGCCCGGACGTTGCGACGGGATGCCGCATGAGTCCGATACTTCAGGTGACCGACCTGGCCGTCACCTTCCCCACCGACGGCACCCCGGTGACCGCGGTCCGCGGCATCAGCTACCACATCAACCCGGGCGAAGTGGTGGCGATGGTCGGTGAGTCCGGCTCGGGCAAGTCAGCGGCCGCCATGGCGGTGGTCGGCCTGCTTCCGGAGTACGCCACGGTGAGCGGCTCGGTGCGGTTGCGGGGCATCGAGCTGCTGGGGCTTGCCGACGACGGCATGTCGCGGTTTCGCGGCAAGGCTATCGGCACCGTGTTCCAGGACCCCATGTCCGCGCTCACCCCGGTCTATACCGTCGGCGATCAGATCGCCGAGGCGATTCGGGTACACGAAGGTGCCCGCGGGAAGAAGGCTGCACGCGAGCGGGCGGTGGAACTACTTGAGCTGGTTGGCATTTCACGGCCAGCTCAGCGCGCCCGGGCTTTTCCGCACGAGCTTTCCGGCGGAGAGCGGCAGCGCGTGGTGATTGCGATGGCCATTGCGAATGATCCGGACCTGTTGATCTGCGACGAACCCACCACCGCGCTGGACGTGACGGTGCAGGCCCAGATTCTCGAGGTGCTCAGAACGGCGCGGGATGTCACCGGCGCCGGAGTCCTGATCATCACCCACGACCTCGGTGTGGTGGCCGAGTTCGCGGACCGGGCGTTGGTGATGTACGCCGGGCGGGTGGTCGAGTCGGCGGGGGTGAGCGATCTCTACCGTGATCGCCAGATGCCGTACACGATCGGACTGTTGGGCTCGGTCCCGCGACTGGACGCTGCCCAGGGCACCCGCCTGGTGCCCATACCGGGCGCTCCCCCGTCGCTGGCCGGGTTGGAGCCGGGGTGCCCGTTCGCACCGCGCTGCCCGCTGGTGATCGACGAATGCGCAAGCGCGGAGCCAGATTTGATGGAGGTAGGGCCAGAGCACCGGGCGGCCTGCATTCGCACCGATAAGGCCGCCGGGCGCAGCGCCGCCGAGATCTACGACGTCGACACCGAGCGGGTCGCCGCCGCACCCGACGACTCGACGGTCGTCGTGCGGGTGCGGGATCTGGTCAAGACCTATCCGCTGACCAAGGGCGTGGTGCTGCGTCGCACCGTCGGTGAAGTGCGGGCGGTCGACGGCGTCAGCTTCGAACTGCAACAGGGTCGTACGCTGGGCATCGTCGGCGAATCCGGCTCGGGTAAGTCGACCACCTTGAATCAGATCCTGGAACTGACCGCGCCGCAGTCGGGTTCCATAGAAGTACTTGGCACCGATGTGGGCACCCTTCGCACGGCCAGTCGTCGGTCGCTGCGGCGCGACATCCAGGCGGTGTTCCAAGATCCGGTGGCATCGCTGGATCCGCGACTGCCCGTTTCAGCACTGATTGCTGAACCGTTGCAGGCCAACGGATTCAGCACTAGCGATACCAACGCCCGGGTAGCCGAGCTGCTGGACATCGTGGGGATGCGGCGCGCTGACGCCAACCGCTATCCCGCCGAGTTCTCCGGCGGACAGAAACAGCGCATCGGCATCGCCCGGGCCTTGGCCTTGCAGCCCAAGATTTTGGCGCTTGACGAACCGGTTTCCGCACTCGACGTGTCCATCCAGGCCGGGATCATCAACTTGCTGCTGGATCTGCAGGATCAGTTTGGCCTGTCGTATCTCTTTGTCTCCCACGATCTTTCGGTGGTGAAACACCTAGCTCACCAGGTGGTGGTGATGTTCGGGGGCGCGGTGGTAGAACAGGGTGACAGCCAGCAGGTGTTTGGCAATCCGCGACATGAGTACACGCGCCGACTGTTGGGCGCGGTGCCGCAACCGGAGCCGCGCAATGCGTAGCCGGTTGGGGCGAGCGGCGGCGGCGATGCTGGCCGCCGCGCTGGTGTTGTCCGGATGCTCGACAGGCGGCCAGCTGACGCCCGCCGGTCGCGGCGCCGTCGGCACCGCCAGCGATATCAACCCGCAGAATCCGCAGACCCTGCAGGAGGGCGGTAACCTGCGGCTCGCCCTGATCGACTTCCCGCCCAACTTCAACACCCTGCACATCGACGGGAACTCGTCGGAGATCGCCGGGATGATGAAGGCCACCCTGCCCAACGCCTTCACCATCGGGGCAGACGGCTCGGCCACGGTCAACACCAACTACTTCACCAGCGTGGAGCTCACCGGGACCAACCCGCAGGTGATCACTTACACGATCAATCCCAAAGCGGTCTGGTCCGACGGCAGCCCCATCACGTGGCGCGACATCGCCAGTCAGATCCATGCCACCACAGGCACCGACGGGGCGTTCGAGATCGCCATGACCAACGGCGCCGACCGCGTCGCCTCGGTGACGCGGGGGGTCGATGACCGGCAGGCGATCATGACCTTCGCCAAGCCCTACGCCGAGTGGCGCGGCATGTTCGCCGGCAACGGCATGCTGCTGCCAGAAAGTGTGACCGCCACCCCGGAGGCGTTCAACAAGGGCTGGCTCGACGCGCCGGGTCTGTCCGCCGGCCCGTTCATCATCAGCACGCTGGATCGGGCCAAGCAGCGAATCGTGTTGACCCGCAACCCCAGATGGTGGGGCACAAAGCCCCGACTGGACTCCATCACCTACCTGGTGCTCGACGACGCGGCCCGGTTGCCGGCCCTGCAGAACAACACGATCGACGCGACCGGGATCGCCTCGCTCGACCAATTGATCATCGCCGAACGCACCGACGGCATCTCGATCCGGCAAGCGCCCGCCCCCGTGTGGACGCACTTCACCATGAACGGCGCCAACGGGTCGATCCTCGCCGACCAGTCGCTGCGGCTGGCGGTCAGCGAAGGCATCGACCGGCGCACCATCGCCAACGTCGCGCTGCACGGACTCACCGGTAACCCGGTGCCGCTGAACAACCACATCTTCGTGGCCGGGCAGGAAGGCTATCAGGACAACAGCATCCCCTACGACCCGCAGCGGGCCAACCGCAATCTCGATGCTCTAGGATGGAAACTCAACCCCGACAGCGGTTTCCGCGAGAAGGACGGCAGACAGCTCCTCGTGCGGATGCTGTTCTACGACGCCCAGAGCACCAAGGCCCTCACCCAGGTCGCCCAGCACAGCCTCGCCGAGATCGGCGTCAAGCTAGATCTGCAATCACGTTCCGGCAGCGGCTTTTTCCGGGACTACGTCAACGTCGGGGCGTTCGACATCGCGTTGTTCGGCTGGGTCGGCGACGCGTTCCCGCTGTCCGGCCTCACCCAGATCTACGCATCCGACGGGGACAGTAACTTCGGCAAGATCGGCAGTCCGCAGATCGATGCCGCGATCGAGCGAACGCTCAGCGAACTCGATCCCGGCAAGGCCCGGGCGTTGGCCAACGAAGTCGACAGACTTATCTGGGCCGAAGGTTTCAGCCTGCCGCTGATCCAATCTCCGGGGCCGGTGGCGGTGCGCAGCAAGCTGGCGAATTTCGGCGCCAGGGGGCTGGCCGACCTGAACTACACCGCGATCGGGTTCATGCGCTGACCCGGTGCAGCAGCGGCGGCACGGCTGCCTCCACGGTGGCCGCCACGTCAATTGCCTTCCACAACATACGCATCGGCAGCCGCGCCGGCAACGCGTCCAGCTCTTGGGCGCGTCCGGCCAACCCGTCAAGTTCGCCTCGACATACCGCGCCGGCGATCGCCTGGGCCGCGGGCTCCCGAAAGTCCAACGCGCTGTGCGCCATCGTGGGCAACCGCAACAGCACGGCGTCCGGGAGCAGGGACGTGGCACGCTCGGCCACCGCTGTGGGTGTGATGAGATCGCGCCCGCCGGCGACTACCACCGTCGGCCAGCTGAACTTCGGCAATTCCGCAACCAGGTCGTAGGGTTCAGCTTCGAAATCTGCTGTTTTGGGTAGGGTTTCGCGTACCGCGACGGCCGGGTCGAGCGGCAGACCGTCTGGCTCGGCGGCGTAGTCGAGTTCACGAAAGGCGATGCGACTCACCAGGTCGGCTTCGTACCGGTACGGCGCCTTCTGGCTCACGCCCATCGTGGTGAAGTGGACCAGCGCCCGCCAAAGCATCCTGCGCCCGGTGAGTAACAGGTCGAGTTGGTGATTGAGCATCGATGCCCCGCCGTAGCCGTAGACGGTCGCCGCGACCTGCCCCGCCGACGGGGTCATCACCCCGGCGTCGACGAGGCGTCGCACTTTCGGCGCCAACTCCGCGGTGTCCGGGCTGTTACCGGTCAGCAGCACGCTGCGGATCGCATCACGCACCGCGACGATGTCGTGGGCGGACAGCACCGGTGAATCCAGGATCATCGCGTGCACATTGCGGGGATGACGAACACCTACTCCCGCGGCGATGTAGCTGCCGTACGAGGAGCCGTAGAGGACCGCCGAGTCCACATGCGCGTCGTCGAGCACCGCGGCCACGTCGTCGACCACCTGGTCGATGGTTAACGCCTCCGGCGGCAGATCGGCGCCGGCATCGTCGTGGCGCGACATCCCCAGCCCGCGGTGCTCGATCATGATGACGTCGAGGCCGGCGGCGGCGGCGCGGCGGCGGAATCCCTGATACAAGCGCAGCGATGCCACCCCCGGACCACCAGGGATGACCACCAGCGGGTGCGGCGACTTGTGGCCGGTGCGCACGTAGAAGAGGTCGAACTCATCACCGCTTCCCGGCGACACCGGCCGCCGTACCGGTCGGACCCCCGGCAACTTCGCCAGCTTGTCGTGCACCCGGCGCCGCTTCGCGTTCATCGTCATCGGTGCCAGCCCGTCATGCTTGCCATTCTGCCGAGATCCTCGGTTGCGGGCACTTCGGCCGGCTGTTGGTTAGCTGCTGATCAGATCCGCGGCCTTCTCGCCGATCAGCACCGAGGGGGCATGGGTGTGTCCGCGGATGGTGCTGGGCATTACCGAGGCATCGGCTATCCGCAGGTGGTCGACTC
>JALHRH010000245.1 GCA_022841565.1 Mycobacterium sp.
ACCCCGACACCCCGACCACCACCGACCCCGCCGGACACCCCCCGACGGGGTCGATTCATACCCACACATCCTCACCCTCAACGCCGCCATCATGACCATCGTGAGTGCCGCTCAACAGACAATCACTCGCCATCTTGGAGCTGCAACACCGGCAATCAATATCGCCAGCGCCGCCGGCCAGGTATCCACGGCAATCGCCGCCCTATTCGGCTTGGACCCGCTAAAGCATGTCGAACAACGGAATGAGTGTTTGACGCTGCCTTTCTCGGGCGTGCGTTGGAGGCCGCTGGTGCGGTGTGGACATCGGTTCCCGTTTCAACTGGGCTGGTTTCACCGGCCCGCGCTGGGTGCTGGCCGGACTCGTCCTGTGGGTGGGCAATGGTGGCTTGGCCTGCTGCTGGGGTCCGGGGATCGGTGGGAGTCGTGGTTGGGCGTGGCCGAGCGTGAACGCCTAAAGGAGTGCAGAGGCGGCGAACGCCGCAGCGTTATCGGCCGCAGCGCTATCGGCCGCAGCGCCTCCCGCAGCGCCTCCCGCAGACGACACTCCCTGGACACTTTCTTCAGCTGGGAGGCGCTGATCCCGACGCCACCCATTTTCATTGCACTGCTGGGCCTCGCGTCCACTCTGCTGGCCACCTGCTAGGCAGCGACGCTGTCCAGCACCGTGGTGCTTGACAACGCACTCTCCGGGTGGCAGGCCGCTAGCCAAGCATCTCAGTCGTTGCGTGGGTCGTTGCGGCCACTCGGAACGGGCGGCCTTTGTAGTCGACTTTCTTGGTGCCTTGCTTGCCGTCGTCCGCGGACCAATGGAGGGTTGCCGTCCACTCACAGGTGCACGTAGTCGTCACGGCGGCGATGCGCAAGGCCTCGGGTCCCGAGTTGGTGATCAGGTGAGGCAGCCGCTGGTCGGCCTGCGCCGTGACCGCTATTGGGCTCGCGTCCAAGTTCAGACCGAAACCATACATAGGCATCAGTCCCTTCTGCCTTGGGGGCATCACGTGTGTCCCCTGCGGCGGGTCGGTCCGCGACACGATCTCGACGGAAATGTCTTGAACCACAACGTTATGTCCATTGAGACCTTGCAGGGTGACCACAATGACATTGCCGCTGGCAGGGATGCCGTCGTTAGCCTTCGCCCACCTGTCAACGTCACCGTGCTCCGGCGGTAAGGGCAATTCGGTTGGGGGTTTGGCAAATACCCAGCCTTCACCACCGTCGGCAGCGGCCGGCGACGGAATGACCACTTCGGCCGAAAGGTATTGCGGGGGGTGCATTATGTTGTCGATCCAGTGCATGCCCGAGGTGACCCCCCAGGTGAGGAGCGGGGTCACTACAGCCGTCGTGAGAAGTGCCCCGAGCCACAGCCGCACCTTCTTCCAGCGCGCACGCCGCCGTCCAAGTTGCGCATCACCCTCCGGCGCCTGACTTGTTACTTCTGGAGTACTCATCGGTCCACCCAGCCGAACTCAGGCATCCTGCAGAGACGTTGCGCCAGTGGCTTTCCTGCTCCGAGTAGTGGTCTTCTTCTTGGCAAGGGTTCGACGCGGGCGAGTGGCAAGTTGTTTGTTCAGCGCGGGCGCGTTTTCCGTAGACGCCGTTTCGGCAACAAGCGCGGCGACGCCTTGGGCACCGACGTCTGCTCCCTTGAGGAGCTCCGCAACAGCATCGACCAGGGTCCTGCCACCGAGCTGCGGCCAGCCCTTGCCTCCGGGGCCTAGCAATTGATCCCAAATCTCCTGCAGCAGAACGCAGTTCGTGCGCTCATGCTCCTCCTTCTCCTTAACCTCGGGCTGTCTCTCCTTCCCGAACTTCTCGAACTCGCCGCGCATCGCCTTGGCAACCTCGCAGCGGAACCACTTCATGTCCATATCACCGGGGTCCGGCTTGCCCTGCGTGTTGATGCCAAGTGGGTTCTCGGCGCCGGCCCACTCCTTGTGCCCGATTACGTGACTCGAGTCGTAGCCCAGCTTGGTAAGCACCGCCGCGCTGGCGTCCCGCATGGTGACGATCTGAGCGGGGGGCCAGGTCTCGTCGCCGGCGTAGTGCATTCCCGGTTGCCATGCGCACTCGAAGCCGATCAGCCGAGTGTTGCCGAGGTTGTCGGGAATTCCCGGATAACACCCTGGGCCGGCGTGGTTGCACGGGCCGACAGCAACTAGATGTAATCGTCCATCAGGGGTTATCAGACCTTGTGACAGTGGTCCTTCCAGCCACCCCCTGGGCTGCATGACACCATCGCGGATGACCTCCCACCGTTCGTTAACGTTGCCCGTGTGATGGATCATCACACCCCAGATCGGCCCCATTGCATTGGAGCCGTTCTCTCCACATCCAGAGCCACAGTCCTGCCAACCCTCATGGACGACCAGGCGGTCGCCCAGTGCCTGGCGCAGAACATCCTCCAACCACACAGGGTCACCCGCGCACGTACCTTCCTCATGTGTTCCGGCGAAGCGTTCGAACAGCTCGCCGGCCTGCGGGATGCGGCCACGGATCTCGGTGAGGTAGTCGCGGCGCGCATCCGAATCGTTATAAGCGTCGTCCGCGGATGATTCGCTCGGACGCTGCTGTAGCCAAAAAATGTTCATCCAGATGTCTGGCGATGCCCCCGCACTGCAACGCTTTTCGTCGAGACGGTTGAGGAACGCCCGGATATTTTCGTTGGGATCGTCACGGTCCGGGTAGTTCTCGTCCTGCTGGTAGATACCGTGCCATGCCCCGTCGCCACCGACAGCGTCCGGACGCAAGCCCGACTCCTGAATCGCCGTCGATAGGCAGGCGATCACTTCCTCGCGGCGGTAGCGGCGCCGTAGTGTTTCACTGATGATGACTTGAGCGACGGCGTCGGGGCCAGACAGCCGTGTCAGCGAGCCCAGTTGCATGAGCCTCTTCCAACGATCCGAATCCTGTTGCGCTGCAGTGCTGATTGCAGCGCGGTCCCATTGACCGAAGTCCTCTCGAAGGATCCGGCTGCGGTCCACACCCACGCCGCCGATTCGCTGCTGGTCGATCTCGAACTGGTGCAGGTGGGCAGCCGGATGCACACGCCCGCCGCTGTATCCCTCATCCCAGTCGTGCATCCAGAAATAAGTGCCGATGCCGTCGCGGATCGCCCAGTCGATGCAAGGGAAATTGCAGTACACTCCCAAGCGGTCCTTGCCGAGCCGCTGCTGCCAGGCCAGCAGGTACGGGCGACACTGGGTGTTCCACTCTTGCTCGCTAGGGCAGGCATCGATCGACACGTAGATCGGCGCGGAGTCCGGTCCACCGGCCTCGGTGTGCAACCGCTGACCGCGGTCGGCGTCTTTGTATCCTTGCTCGGCTCCGCCCTTCCAGTCCGCGGAGTCGGCCTTCCCGAACTGATAATTCGACACCACAGCCAGGCCGTAGGCACGCAGATCGTCGGCCTCCTCCTTGCGCAACGGCTTGCCGTGCATCCAGCCTTCGCGAGGGTCGGAGACGTAACGCACCGCGCCGGCATACCCGGCGGCCTGGATCTGCTCGGCACTGGGAACGCCGGCGGAGTAGTCGACGAGCACCTGACCAACCAGCGACGTAACAGGCTGCAAGGCTTGGAGTTTCGGCGCCTGACGAGGGTCGGCAGCGTCACGGAGCCACGCCTTGTTGGGGTCGCTGTCCTGCCCGCCGCTGCGGCCGGGCGGGCCCCAGGTCTCGAAGTGCAGATGCGGGCCTGAGGAACTGCCTTCGGAGCCGACGACCGCGACCTGTTGGCCGGCCCGCACCCGGTCGTTTGTCTGCCATGGTCGACCAGTGTCAGGGTTCACCAACGATGACGGGGGCATGTGGCCGACAACGAAGTCCAGTCCCCACTCCTGTTGAGCGTCGATCCACAGCCACGAACCGAAACCGCCCGGGTCGTCATTGATTCCGACGTGAACGAAGAATCCGTCCGCGGGTGCATAGATCGGCGTGCCGTAATTCGCCGCGATGTCGACACCACGGTGGTCGGGACGGGCTTCTGTGCGGTAACCGCTGCTGTCACCGGTGTATGTGTCAGGAGCCAGCGGATGGTACTTGACCTTGCCGTGCGCAGCGATCGCCAAGGCGGACGGCGGTCTTGGCACGGCAGCCTGTTTCGATGCCATACCCTTCTCCTTCGTATACGAGCTATGCCTCATCCGCGCGGGCCGAATCAATGTCGTTGTTGGCGTGACCTTTTGGTTTTGATACTGCTGGCCGACGCCGCCAGTTCGGGTGACGGCGCCGCCAGGCGGTCGATGAGCAGACTGCGCACCCAACTCACCCCGCCGCTGATGTCATACGGTGAGTAGTGCGGGTTCGGCTTGTCGTTCACGAACACGACCCCCGAGATGATCGCGTCGATGATTGCCCAAATCTCTTCCAGAGGCCTGTGGAACAGTGCGCTGATCTGGAAGGCCAGCGAAATCGAATCCGAGAAGAAGTCGCCGCGAGCGACGGCCTGGTAGACCGCCGCCTTGGCCTTGCTGGCGTCGTCGTCGCCATTCTCGGCGAAGATGTCGCCCCCGCGGTACACATCCATCCAGTTGTCCGGCTTTACCGGGTAGCCGGGCAGACCGAAGCGCCGATAGGGGTCCAGCCCGTGCGTTCCCGTCTTGGTGATCCAGCCGGCGGCCCAGGGAGCGATGCTGTCGGTTTGGCGGCACGGGTTGCCGTAAGCCAGCACCCCGAGCAAATCGGCTTCGCGCCACTCGAGGGGCTTACCGGGCGCGAGGTGGTTGACCCAGAAGTCGAAGCCGACGATGGCACCCTGACTGAAGATTCCGAGCACCCACTTGGTGCCCGCCGGGAACGGCAGCCCGTTGTCCATCACGGTCGCCCCGACCAAGCGGGCGAGTTCGTTCTCCCCGCTGGCATTGTCGAACGGGAAGGCCGCGTTGTTATAGCCGGTCGGCTGGTGGCGGCAAAGACCCTCGCCTTCCAGCTGGGTGGCCGTGTCGGCCACCGGCCCATAGAACATGTTCGACCGGTGCCCTTCGACGGTGAACATGATCGGCAGGATCGGTGCAGAGCGCGACCGCCGCGCGTCGTCGGCACCGGGTGGTGGGTAACTGCCCAGCCGCTGCCTGACGGCGAGATTGGCGACCGCCTGCCCGCTCGGGTCTCGGATGATCGGCAGACCGGTGCGCTGACAGAACTGCTCGATGGCGCGAGCCACCAGTCCGTCGTAGTTCGGCTGGGCCACCACTCCGAGGTCGCGCGCCCACCGATACTTGTCGTGCAGTTTGGCGGTCAACAGGTTGATCGCGTCCCAGTTCGGAGCGTCGGGCGGTGTGTCAGGGCGGTCGGTGTCACCGACGCCGAGACCGATCCACTGTCCGTTCGCGTCATTCACCATGTCAAACCGTCTCCCTGCCTCGGTCCAAGACGATCGGTTCGGCGACGTCATCGAACGATGAGCAGCTTGTCAATCCACGCATCGACACTAAGCTCATGCCCCACAACTCGATTCGTGAGTCGAAACTCCCTCCGGATGCGCCGGACTGGTCAGCCGGTCGCCAACAGCGAATTCGATTATCGCCCATTATCTTTGCCGCCCGCCCGATAGGGGTGGCTTCATCCCAGCACTCCCGAAAACCCGTCGATAGAGTCCAAAGTCACCATTCGACTCGCTACACTAAAACCGTTATGCGGCAAGGAAAATTCGCTGAATTAGTTCGTTCAACGGGTTACTCGAAGTACCTTCCAAGGTGACGCCCTTACTCCTCCTCCGAACAACTACCGCTGCGACTTATCCGCCGTTGCCCAGGGCCCGGGCTAAACTGGCATAGCCACTGCCCCGGTCACTGTCGACAGCGGTTCGTTGCCATGGTCCCAGTGGCCAGGTGACCTTGTTCTCTGGCTGTGCGCGGGATCTGGTCGAAGAATCAGCATCACGTAGCTGAGCACGCTCCTTTTGAGCCCGTTTGTTGCGTCCTGAGGAGAGGGGTTTCCGATGACCAAGACCACGTCCAGCATCCCGTTCTCCGTCTGGCGGAAGATCGCCATGGCTACCTGGCGTCCGAGGACAGACCCGACGATTTCGGCCACGATCGACATCGAAGCCCCTCACCTGCTCGATTACATCGACCGAGTCCGCCAGGCCACCGGCCTGCACATCACCCCGGTCGACCTCGTGGGTCGGGCTGCCGGCAAGGTCGTCGAAGCCCTGCCGGGGCTCAACGGCCGGGTCGTGTTCGGCAGCTTCCTGGCGTCCCCCACCGTCGACTGCTTCTTCGTCGTATCGCTTCGGACAGATCCGGTATCGGGAGTCGAGGCCGCCAGAACCGATCTATCGGGCACCGTCGTGCGCCGCATCAATGAAAAGCCGCCCTGGGTGATCGCCAAGGAACTGGCCGATCGGGCAGGCAATATCCGCCATGACAATGACCCTCAGTTCAAGAAGATGAAGGCCATAGTCAAGGGGCTGCCGCCGTTGCTGCTCCGGCCGCTGATGGCGGGCGTCGGATTCGTCACCGAGAGCCTCCAGTTGGCCCTTCCCTGCACCGGCCTCGAGGCGCGCCCATACGGCTCCGTACTCGTCAGCAACGTGGGGACCTACGGTCTCGACTCAGCCGCGGCCCCGGTTCCGACGTTCTGCCACGTGCCCATCACGATCCTGCTGGGAGCGGTGACCGACAAGGTGTTGGCTCGAGACGGTCAACCCGTCGTTCGTCCGGTGCTACCCCTGACCATCAATCTGGACCATCGGTTCGTCGATGGCTACCAGGCGGCGACGATGGCTCGCATCTTCCGCGAGTACCTGGATGATCCCGCCGCATTCGACCCGGTGCCAACTCGCATCCCGCCAGACGAGAAGCAGCATCCCCCTGTGCGGTCCAGCGGGAAGAGCCCAGCGACCGCGCGGGCGGGGGCGAACTCGTCGAAGGCCGAGGCGTAGAGACCAAGGCGGTCCACCGCTACCGGTAGACGGCCAGCGCCGCCGTGGAAAATATCCCGGCACTCTGGAGTTGATGCGCACCTGCGGGTCAGTTCGATGCGGGCGGGATGCTTTGCTCGTAGTGGAACACGTTGCCGGGGTCATACTTCGTCTTGATCGCGCGCAGACGACCGACGTTGGATCCCCAGTAGGCCGTCTCCCAGTCCGCCATGCCGACGTTCGGCACGTTGACGTAGGCGCCACTCACATAGGGCCGCAACGCCTGGCTGAACTCGGCAATCCAGGCCTGGGCCTTCGCTGTGATCGGATCGCTGTGTGCTGGCACCCCGCCGCGAGTGCCCCAGCCGGTGCCGGGCTCGGCATAGAAGAGCACGCCACGGTGCGCAAACGCTGAGCCGCCAGGGGGCTCGCTCCCCTTGACCGCCCCGCCGAAGGCATTGGTGAAGTAGTTGGAGTCCGGCGAGGGGGCTCTTGTCATGAATGACCCGATCAGGTTGATCGCCTCAGCCGGGAACGGCTCGGTGATGAACTGCGAGAAGAACTTCCAGTTCGCGGGCTCGTCCTTCGTCGGTGTCTGGAATCCTGCATAGGTGTCGGCCCATTTCGCATTCTTTGTCGAGACATCGGGCTTGCCGACCGAAAGAATCGGCGCCAGAAGCTGTTTCGCCTCTTCCTCCGACCCGGATGAGAGAACAGCGACCAGCAGGATCACTTCGGGGTGGATCTCGAGCTGGCTCGTGAGGCGGTTGTCGGTGCTCGGCGCCGACCGCTGCCAAGCGTCGAAGACGTCCTGCAGGTCATTGAGTCCTTGCCACGTCGCGGTCACGTAGGTGACGTCCGGCAGTGAATGAACCGTGTATGTCAATGAGGTGACGATCCCGAAATTGCCGTTTCCGGCGCCGCGCAGAGCCCACAGCAGATCCGGGTTGTTCGTCGCGTCGACGTTGATCGCCTTGGCCCCGTCGGCACCCGAGGTGACGACGACCTCGGCCGCGATCAGGTTGTCGCAGGCCATGCCGAGGCTACGGGTGAGGAGGCCGAAGCCGCCGCCGAGCGTCGCACCAGCCAAGCCAACGGTGCCCTCCGTTCCGGTCGGCGCCACGAGACCCTGCGCACCGAGGGCGGTCACCGCCTCCAGCTGATTCAGCCCGGCGCCAACCGTCGCGGTGCTGGCGGCCGCGTCGATCTTGGCCGACTTCAGCTCGCTGACGTCGATCACGATGCCGTTGTCGAGGTTCGACCAGCCCTCGAGGCAGTGCCGGCCGCTCCGTACCCGAAGCGCGACGTCGTTCTGCCGAGCCCAGGTGAGGGCGTTAACCACATCCTGGGTTTGCTGGGCGAAGACGATCACCAGCGGATAGTGCGTGAAGAGCCCGTCCCAGCCGAGACTCGCCGTCGGGTAGTCCGCGTCGGTGGGACGGACGACGCGGCCGGTCAAGGTGGCAGGCGGGCTCTTCGCGGCTGGGTACGACGCGGCGCTTGAGGTGGCGGCCGGTTTGGCGGGAGAGTCCGTGCTGCAGGCCGCAGTGACGGCGGCGGCAGCACCGGCCGCGCCGGTCACTTTCAGCAGGTCGCGCCGGGAGATTTCCATTGCGCAGAGTAACAGGCGCCGATCGGACTCGCCGGCGTGCGAAATGCGTCCGCGTATGGCCAGGTTCTTCGGGCTCATAGCCTCTGTGCTGAGGACTTCTGTCACTACCGGTTCTGAACTCGCCCATCTAACACAATTCGGTTTCATTCGGGCACTGGT
>JALHRH010000246.1:0-4654 GCA_022841565.1 Mycobacterium sp.
GACGATCACAGCGACTTGGTGCTGGACCTCACCGTCCCGACCTAGCACTCGCCTATGCCGAGTGCCAACGTCATTATTAGCACTCGCCTATGCCGAGTGCAAGGTCGGCGGCGCCGGGTGCGTTGCGTTGCCCGTGGGCCGTGAAGCCGCGGATGCGGCATACACAGGCCGCGGAGGCGTCGTCCCTACTCACGCCGCGCCGGACCACAGCGGCAGGTGAAGGAGCGGAAGGTAAGGAGCGGGAGGTCCGGAGCGGAGGTCACGTCAGTACCTGTTCCGTGACGCCAGATCCCTTCTTGCGCCGGAATTAATTTCAACGTACCGTGAAACACGATCGAAGTTTCAACGGTTGATGAAGGAAAGAGGTGGATCATGACTTGGAAGACGAGTCCGGAGGTCCTGGTGGTCGGCGCCGGACCCGTCGGGCTGGTCGCTGCGTGCGAACTCGCCCGCCGCAACGTCTCGGTCCGGTTGATCGACAAGTTGCTCCAACCCACCAACCAGTCCCGCGCCATCGCGGTCCACGCACGCAGCCTGGACATGTTTCACCGGATGGGCATCGCCGATGAGCTGATAACCACTGGCATCAAGGCCATCGCGATGCAGCTCTACTCGGGGCACAGCAAGCTCTTCCGTGTCCCGCTAGGCGACGTCGACAGCATGTTCCCGTTCACGCTCAACACGGCCCAGACGGAAACCGAGCGAATCCTTCACGCGCATCTGCAGTCGTTCGGCGTCACCGTCGAGCGTGGTGTGGAACTTATGGACCTGACCCAGGACGGAGAGGCCGTCCATCTCACCGTGCGGAACCTGGACGGGACGACCGAGGAGTTCAGCACATCCTGGGTGATCGGTGCCGACGGTGCCCACAGCACGGTGCGCCGCCTCGTCGGCACGAAGCTTCAGGGGTGTTTCGAGGGCGAGCGCCTACTGCTGGGCGACGTCGACGTCGAACACTCGTTGGACGTGAACTCGATGCACACATTCTTCTCGCCCGGCGGAGCAGTGGTGGTTCTGCCGATGCGCGACGGCCGGATGCGGGTCCTCGCCGAATTGCACGATCCGCCGGGCACACCCGTCAACCCGAACCCCACCCAGGACGCGTTGCAGGCGGCAGTCGACGAGCGAGTAGGCGGCATCCGCGTGCTGCGCTCGCACTGGTTGACAAGTTTTGAGATCCGTCACGCGATGGTGCCCGCCTACCGCTTCGGGCGAGTTTTCCTGGCCGGCGACGCCGCCCACATCCACAGCCCGGCCGGTGGTCAGGGTATGAACACCGGGCTGCAAGACGCCTACAACCTGGCGTGGAAACTCGCGGCCGTGGTCCACGGACAAGCAGGACAGACCCTGCTCGACAGCTACCAGGCTGAACGACTGCCGGTGGCGAAGGCGGTGATCACGTTTACCGACCGTCTCACCAAGATCGGCACGCTGTCCGGTGCACCGAGCCGCATCCGCAACGGGATGTTGCGGATTGCATCACGCGTTCCGGCCGCTCGTCGGTTCATGGCCAACACCGCCGCGGAGGTCACCGTCGCCTATCGAAAGAGTCCGCTCGCGGTGCGCCGCCACCCCAAGCACGCCGAAGTCGCACCCGGCGACCATCTTCCACACGTGAGCGACGCGGCGCTGCGAAGCCATCTTTTCGCCGACAGCACCGGTCACACCGTGGTAACCGTCGCCAGCGGAGGCATCCCCGCGGCGGGAGATGACGGACACCGCCAAGTACTGGTCACGACCGATGACGCCCCGGTCGCCAGATACGACACCGTCGTCGCCGATGCCAACGGGGTCCTCGCCCAGCGCTTGGGACTCCAACGCGGAGGACGGATCGTGATCCGCCCGGATGGCTACCTCGGTGCCGTCGCACGCCTTGACGACACCAGCGCTGTCACTGACTACTTCGCCGCAGTCAGAAGCTGAACTGCCATGTATACCTACGACATTGACGCGGCAGACATGTTCACTGACCGCACCCATCAGTTTGAGAAGTTCGGCATTCCGGTCACCGACATCGAGCGGGTCCGGGCCCGCGTTACTACCATGTGGGCCAATGGATCCGGCGGCTGGACATACGAATGGTCCAGCCTGGCACAGGAATACGCCGAACGCGGCGAGCACTACCTGGCGTCCTTGGCCTACGGCTGCGCCAAGTTCCCATGCTTGACTGACCCGGCCCGCGAACGGGCGCTGCAACACCAGCTCGAGCACTTTTTGTTGGCAGCAAAGGACTTCCCGGTGGCGTTCGAACGTCGCGTCATCACGGTCGGATACCGGGGCGGCACCGTCGACGTACCCGTGCATCTCTACTGCACCGACGGCAACTACCGGGCGCGGCCCGTCCTGATCGCCAGCGGCGGGGTCGACACCTGGAAAATGGACATCCATCCGTGGTGGGTCGTGTTCACGCTGGGCGCGGGGGTGTCGACACTGACCTTCGATCACCCCGGCACGGGCGAGACCAGGATCCCACTTGACAACCATGCCGATGAGGTAGTCCGCGGTATCGTCGAGCACGCCCACGCGCTGGGCGACGGCCGCGTCGCGCATTTCGGAGCTTCGTTCGGCGGAAATTT
The DNA here is from genome assembly GCA_022841565.1 of Mycobacterium sp. Classification (GTDB taxonomy): domain Bacteria; phylum Actinomycetota; class Actinomycetes; order Mycobacteriales; family Mycobacteriaceae; genus Mycobacterium. The sequence continues at coordinate 2,577 of JALHRH010000246.1, forward strand.
CGCCGCAATGTCGGGGTTGTCCGGAATTGTCGATGCGGCGATTGACCTGGGTGGGCCCGTCCTCGACTCGTTTTCACCCGAGCATGCCAAAAACCTCCCCTACGGCATGCACGACATCATCGGCAATGCCATGCGCTGGGACCGCTCGCCCACCCTGGCGGAGCTCAGCGCCGGCCTTGAACGGCTGAACCGCCGGGATCTGCTTGGGCAGCAACGTAATTCGGCGATGCTGGTGGTCAACGGCGCCGATGACTACTTCGTCCCGCAATCGGACACATTGGTCTTCGAAGGCCGTCCGGACACCGAGGTGCACCTCCTCGAAGGCACCGGACACATCGCGATGAGCAAGGCAGCCCAAGTAGTACCGATGATCATCGACTGGCTCCGCAACACCCTGAAGGGAAAGTAGAGATGGCAGGCAGGTTATCCGGCAAGACCGCACTGGTGACCGGCGGCAGCCGTGGTATCGGCGCAGCCATCGTCCGCAGGCTCGCCGCTGACGGCGCCGCGGTGGCAGTCAATTACGTGTCCGATGCGGCTTCGGCTACGGCGCTGGTGGATGAGCTCAACCAGGCCGGGCATCGGGTAACGGCCTGCCAAGCCGACGTCAGCGACTTCGCCCAGACCGCCGAACTAGTGGACAGTGTGGTCGCCGAGTTCGGCGGACTCGACCTGCTGGCCAGCAATGCCGGCGTCGAGCACTTCGGCACGCTGGAATCCATCACTGCGACTCAGTTCGACCACGTCTTCCGGATCAATGTGGCGGGCCAGCTGTTCGCTACGCAGGCCGCCGTAGCGCGGATGGGTGCGGGCAGCCGTATCGTGCTGACGTCGTCGATCAGCGCTCGGATCGCCGTGCACGGGCATACCCTGTACGCGGCGAGCAAAGCGGCCATCTCGGCGATGGTGCTCAACCTGGCACCTGAGCTCGCCGAGCGCGGCATTGCCATCAACGCCGTGGCCCCGGGAGGAACCGCGACCGACATGGCCACCGAGCACGCCGCCGCCTACGCACACCCGGCCCTGGCGCACCTCCCGCTCGACACCGTGCTCGGGTCAATGAACGCGCTGGGCAGGTTAGCAGAACCCGACGAAATCGCCGCCGTGGTGGCATTTCTGCTTTCCCCGGATGCCTCCTACCTCACCGGCGCGACGATCGACGCAGCCGGAGGCTGGATTTAGTCGCCGAAGACGCAATATGTTCGGGCCATGGCTTCCAACGGCAATGAGAACCACAAGTGGACGACCGCCGACATCGGTGACCAGAGCGGCCGCACCGTCGTCGTCACCGGCGCCAACACCGGCATCGGCTACCACACCGCCGCCGTGCTGGCCTTCCGCGGTGCACGCGTCGTGCTGGCGGTCCGCAATCTGGAGAAGGGCAATGCGGCGCTGTCCCGCATCGTCGCCGCCAAACCGGGAGCTGACGTCACGCTTCAAGAACTCGATCTCAGCTCGTTGGCCTCGGTGCGCCATGCTGCCGACGAGCTGCGCACCACCCTTCCGCGTATCGACCTGCTGATCAACAACGCCGGAGTGATGTGGACCCCCAAGCAGGTCACCGCGGACGGTTTCGAGCTGCAGTTCGGCACCAACCATCTCGGTCACTTCGCGTTGACCGGCCTGCTGCTCGACCACCTGCTTCCCGTGCGCGGCTCCCGGGTGGTGACGGTCAGCAGCCTCGGCCACCGCATGCGCGCCGCCATCCACTTCGATGACCTGCAGTCCGAACGCAACTACAGCCGGATCGGCGCGTACGGACAGTCCAAGCTGGCCAATCTGCTGTTCACCTACGAGCTGCAGCGCCGGCTGTCGGCGGCGGCGGCTCCCACCGCGGCCGTGGCCGCGCACCCGGGCGGATCGGCCACCGAACTGGCCCGCAACGTCCCGCGAATCCTGCGGCCCCTGAACATGTTGGCGCCGCTGCTGTTTCAGAGCGCGGAGGCCGGAGCCCTGCCGACGCTGCGGGCGGCCACCGACCCGAGCGTCGAGGGCGGCCAGTACTACGGCCCCGACGGCCTGGGTGAACAACGCGGCCACCCCAAGCTGGTGCAGTCCAGCGCGCAGTCGCACGACGC
>JALHRH010000246.1:4664-8600 GCA_022841565.1 Mycobacterium sp.
CGCCGGCTGTGGAGCGTCTCCGAGGAACTCACCGGCGTGAAGTTCCCGGTTTGAGATGCGTTCTGTCACCGAACATCAACGGGTGATCGCGGAGATGATCGCGGCCCGTCCCGCCGTCGGGGTCCCGCTGGCCGACGCGCTGGGTCTGGTGCTTGCCGACGACGTCGTCGCCCCCTTGTCTCTGCCGGTCTTCGACAACTCCGCCATGGACGGCTATGCGGTGCGCGCCGAGGACACCGCGGGCGCCACACCCGAGCGGCCGGTGGTCCTGCCGGTCACCGAAGACATCCCGGCGGGGCGCACCGACGAATTGACGCTGCAACCTGGCACCGCGCAGCGGATCATGACCGGGGCTCCGCTGCCGGCTGGGGCGACGGCCATTGTGCCGGTGGAAGCCACCGACGGCGGCGTGCAGTCCGTGCAGATCCGCCAGCATTCCGACGCGGGCAGGCACATCCGCCGGGCCGGCGAGGACGTCAACGCCGGCACCACCGTGCTCACCGCACGCGAGGTGGTGACGCCGGCCGCGCTCGGCCTGCTCGCCGCGCTGGGGCTGGCCGAGTTGCCGGTGGTGCCGCGGCAGCGGGTACTGCTGATCTCGACCGGCTCGGAGTTGGTGACGCCCGGCACCCCCTTGAGACCCGGGCAGATTTATGAGTCCAACTCGGTGATGCTGGCCGCCGCGGTTCGGGAAGCCGGGGCCGACGTGGTCGCCACCGCGACCGCCGGCGACGACGTCGCACAGTTCACCGCCATCCTGGACCGTTGGGCGCCCGACGCGGACCTGATTATCAGCAGCGGGGGCGTCAGCGCCGGCGCTTACGAGGTCGTCAAGGACGCCTTCGGCCGCGAGGGTGACCAAGGCGTGCAGTTCGTCAAGGTGGCGATGCAGCCGGGCATGCCGCAGGGAGCCGGTCTGGTGGCCGGCACACCGATCATCACGCTGCCCGGCAACCCGGTGAGCGCGCTGGTGTCCTTCGAGGTGTTCATCCGGCCCGCATTGCGCGCGGCAATGGGCCTGCCGCACCCGCACCGCCCCAAGCGGGCCGCGATGCTCACCGAGGCGGTGACGTCGCCAAGCGGCAAGCGGCAGTTCCGGCGCGCGCGGCTGGACATCGCGGCGGGACAGGTCACCAGCTACGGACCACCCGCGTCGCACCACCTGCGCTGGTTGGCCTCCGCCAACGCGCTGCTGGACATTCCCGAGGACGTGGTGCAGGTGCCGGCCGGCGCCGAGCTGCAGGTGTGGGACTTAACGTAATCCCGACATAAAAGGCGGGTACGCGAATCGGTAGTGACCGGGCAGGGCAAAGCTATCTGGCGTAGCCGGATTCGAGCGTCAGGTGATTTCGTTAAGGCTTTAGGTCCGATGGTGACGGTGTGCCCGAAGGCTTGGAGTTTCGCGACCAACCTCGGGTTTCTCTCGCGGGGTCGACTCGGCGGTTGAGGTAATCGGCGCCGAGATCGGTGTCGGGACACCCGCGTATCCGCGGCAGCTGCCCATGACCCGCAGGGCGTCGCGAGCAGCGCAAAGATCGAGAACCCCGACGCGGGGCGCACAAGTAGTCAAGAGCGGGCCCATTGCCAAGAAGATTCACATTTGCAAAATCAACCGTTATTTTAGGTAGCGCGTCAAATGGCTTTACATTTAGCAGACTAAATATCACGCTTCAATAACATTCATTTCCATTAAGGTTGAAAGTTTGCGGCTAAGTATCATCTGTTCAATCACGAAGTCGAACACACAAGATAAGGAAAGCGCATGTCTTTTGTGATGGTGACGCCAGACCTATTGACTGCCGCCGCGACCGATTTGGAAAATATCGGGTCCGCAATCAGCCAAGCCGGGACCGCGGCGGCCGCCCCGACTACCGCGTTGCTCGCGGCGGCCGCCGACGAGATCTCGGAGCAAATCGCGGCGCTGTTCGGCGCGCACGGCCAGGCTTTCCAGACTGCAAGCGCCCAGGCTGCGGCACTTCATGGCCGGTTCGTCCAAACCCCGGCTCGCTACCTGGGCGCGTATGCCAGCGCCGAGGCCGCTGCGGCGTCGGCTCTACAGCCCTTCCTCGATGTGATCAACGCGCCTACCCAGGCGCTGGTGGGGCGACCGCTGATCGGCAATGGGGCCAATAGCGCTCCGGGCACCGGGGCTCACGGCGGCGACGGCGGGATATTGATCGGCACCGGCGGCAACGGCGGCGCCGGCGCCGGCCTCGGAGTTGCACCGCTACCCGGCGGTAGCGGCGGCAACGGTGGCGACGCCCAGCTCTCGGCACCGGCGGCAACGGCGGCAATCGCGGGCTGGGCACCCCTTCGGGTGGGGTGGCGGTGGCGGCGCCGGCGGGCAACTGCTCGGCCAGAACGGCACCAACGGGTCGTGACATGGCCGGCGCCGCCGTCCGCAGCAACGGGTGCCCGGCGCCGACCACAGCGTCACCTAGGATGACCGCGTGGCACGACGCCCCCGCCCGGAAGGGCCGCAGCACCTTATCGGGTTGGTGCGGTCCACCATCCCGCCGGTTCACCCGGGCGGGCGGCCGTTCATCGGCGCGGGCTTGGCCGTGGCCGCTTTCGGGTACCGCCACCGCTGGTTGCGCCGGGCCGGCCTGTTGGCCGCCGCTAGCTGCGCTGGGTTCTTCCGGCACCCGAAGCGGGTGCCTCCTACCCGGCCCGGTGCCGTGGTCGCCCCCGCCGATGGCACCATCTGCGTGATCGACACCGCCGTCCCGCCCGCCGAACTGAGCATGGGCGATACTCCGCGGCCGCGGATCAGCATCTTCCTGTCGATTATGGACGTCCACGTGCAGCGCGCGCCGGTGAGTGGCGAGGTGATTGCCGTGCAACACCGCCCAGGCAGGTTCCTGTCCGCCGATCTACCCGAGGCCAGTGCGGCCAACGAGCGCACCAGCGTGCGGATCCGCACGGACCTCGGACAAGACGTGGTCGTTGTGCAGATCGCCGGGCTGGTGGCACGCCGCATCGTTTGCGACGCCCACGTCGGCGACCGCCTGGCCATCGGCGAAACCTACGGACTTATCCGGTTCGGCTCGCGCCTGGACACCTACTTGCCGCCGGGTACGCAGCCCATCGTCAACCTCGACCAGCGTGCCGTGGGCGGCGAGACCGTACTGGCCGAGCTGTCATGATCAACAAACCACGAGTACGACGCACCGAAGCGCTGCATCTGCTGCCCAGCGCGATGACCGTGCTGTCCATCTGCGCCGGCCTCACCTCGATCAAATTTGCTCTCGACCACATGCCGGTGCCCGCGATGGCACTGATCGCGGTGGCCGCCGTCCTCGACGCGCTGGACGGCCGGGTTGCCCGCATCCTCGACGCACAGTCCCGGATGGGCGCCGAAATCGATTCGCTGGCCGACTCGGTGAACTTCGGGGTGGCCCCGGCCCTGGTGGTATACGTGACGCTGCTGTCGAAGTGGCCGGTCGGCTGGGCGGTGGTCTTGCTCTACGCCGTGTGCGTGGTGTTGCGGCTGGCCAGGTACAACGCCCAGCAGGACGACGGGACACTGCCGCCCTACGCCAAGGAATATTTCGTCGGCATGCCGGCGCCGGCGGGCGCGGTGTCGATGATCGGGACGATCGGCCTCAAACTGCAGTTCGGCGAGGGCTGGTGGACCTCGGTCTGGTTCCTGGGCTTCTGGATCACCGGGACCTCGCTGCTCATGGTCAGCGCCATCCCGATGAAGAAGTTCCACACGCTGGCGGTGCCGCCGAACTGGGCGGCTCCGCTGCTGGCGGTGCTGGCAATTGCCGCCGCGGCCGCAGTGCTGGCACCTTACGTGCTGATCTGGGTGATCATCATCTCCTACGTGTGCCACATCCCGTTCGCGGTGCGCAGCAAGCGCTGGCTGGCCAAGCACCCTGAGGCGTGGGAAGACGACAACAAGCAACGACGCGCAGCCCGGCGCGCGACCCG
>JALHRH010000247.1 GCA_022841565.1 Mycobacterium sp.
TTTCAGTGCTACCGGAGGGGTGTTCAACGAATCCGTGATCTGCTGGTTCTCGCGCGAGGTCCTAGTGTTCTTGCCCAGCTGCCATGGTGCGAGCACCGAGAAGCACAGGTAGGTAAACGCGATGCACACCAGAATCAAGGCGACCCAGCCCGGCCGCAGCAGAAACGACACGCGCCTGAACATCATCCGTATCCGTTCTGCGCAAGTCTCTCGTCGACCCAGGCGTGCAGACCCGGCAGCGCGGCCTCGATGACGACGAACGCCGTCTCGAAGTCACTGTGGTCTCCGTAGTAGGGATCTTCGACATCGGGGGTGTGGGCACCCGACCGGGGGTCGAACGAGCGCAGCAAACGCAATCGGCTGTCGTCGACCCCGAGTTGGCGCAGCAGCCGTTGATGGTTGCGCCCTAGGGCGATGACGAGATCCGCTGAGAGGTGGTCGTCGTCCACCTGAGCCGCGCGGTGATCGGTGGGGTAGCCGTGGTCGCGCAGTACCCGCTTGGTCCGCACGTCGGCCCCCGCACCGGCGTGCCAGTTGCCGGTGCCGGCACTGGTGACCCGCACCACGTCGCCAAGACCGCGTTCAGAAATCTGGTGGGCGAACATCTTCTCGGCCATCGGCGAACGACAGATATTGCCGGAGCACACAAACGTCACGTGCAGCCGCGGATTAGACACCTAACGCCCTCCGCAGGTCGTCGATCGTCTCGACGTGGGTTACGCCGGTCAACGTGATCGGTTCAGCGAAGTCGTCCCGCCCGTAACCCCAGCCCACCACAACTGTGTCGATGCCGTGCGCGGCCGCCCCATGAACGTCGTGACTGCGGTCGCCGACCATGAGGACGTGCGAGGGTAGGGGCTGCAATTGTGCCAGCGCGTGCGCCAGAACGTCGGTCTTGGACTTGCGGCTGCCGTCCGGGCTCGCGCCGGCGATGACCTCGAAATGCTGGTCGAGCTCGAAGTGAGCAAGAATGCGCCGAGCCGTCGGCTCCAGCTTGGAGGTCGCCACCGCCAGGCGCACGCCGGCGGCCCGCAGATCCGCCAGCAGCGGCGCGATGCCGTCGAACAGGCTGTTAATCGCCCAGCCTCGGCTGCCGTACTCGGCCCGGAAGGCTGCGAATGCCTCGTCGGCGCGCCCGTCGAGTTCCATGGCGTGGAATGTTTCGTCCATCGGCGGGCCGACGATCCGGGCGGCCAGATCACCGTCGGGAATCGCCGCACCGATGTGCGTGAGCGCATGACGGAAGCTGGCGACGATGCCGGCCGCCGAATCGGTCAAGGTGCCGTCGAGGTCGAAGATCACCAGCTTCGGTCCCTCGCCCGAACGAGAACGTGTCACGGTCATATTGTCCTCGATCACGGCGCACCAGTGCTCCGCGGCAGGGGTTTGGCCCCCGCCAGACAGCTGGGTGAAGCCGTGATGATTGATGTCCATGACGCAGACGGGTCTCATACCGGCGAAGCCGAGGTCGGGTGACCGGCCCGCCGGATGTCTGGCCCGCGCGCTCGCGCACTAGTGTTTCTGTGATGGCAGGTCTTGATCCGAGCGCACCGAGTCGCGTTGCGGCCGCGCGTTATCACGGCGATCAGGACGTCATGCCCGGCATGCTGGATTTTGCTGTCAACATCCGGCGCGCCCGGCCGCCGTCGTGGCTGGCGGCGCAGTTGAGCGCGCGGCTGCCGGATCTGGCTCGCTACCCGAGCGCCGCCGATGTGCACGCCGCACAGGATGCGGTGGCCTTACGGCACCAACGAACCCGCGACGAGGTGTTGCCGCTGGCCGGCGCTGCCGAGGGTTTCGCGTTGCTGAGCAACCTGCGCCCGCACCGCGCGGCGATCATCGCGCCTTCCTTCACCGAACCGGAGGCGGCGCTGAGCATGGCCGGAATCCCGGTGCAGCACGTCGTCCTGCGGCCCCCGTTCACCTTGGACGCAGCCGCGGTGCCCGACGACGCGGACCTGGTGGTGGTCGGGAATCCGACCAACCCGACATCGGTGCTGCACACGCGTGAGCAGATGCTCGCGCTGCGCCGGCCGGGACGGGTGGTCGTGGTCGATGAGGCGTTCGCCGACTCGATTCCCGGCGAGCCTCACTCGCTGTCCGGTGACGTGCTGCCCGATGTGCTGGTGTTGCGCAGCCTGACCAAGACGTGGGGGCTGGCCGGGCTGCGGGTGGGCTACGCACTCGGGGTGCCTGCCCTGTTGGCCCGGTTGACCGCACAGCGTGCGCATTGGCCGGTGGGCACGCTGCAGCTGACCGCGATCGCGGCCTGCTGTACCCCGCGGGCCGTCGCCGAAGCCGCTGCGGACGCCGCACGGTCGGCGGCGGAGCGGGCGGCGATGGTGGCGGGTTTGGAGTCAGTGGGCCTCAAGGTGGTCGACGGCCGTGCCCCCTTCGTGTTGTTCCGTAGTCCGGACGGTGAGTTGATCAGGAATCGATTGCGCGACAAGGGAATTGCGGTAAGGCGCTGCGATACCTTCGTCGGCCTGGACGAGCGTTATCTGCGGGCGGCGGTGCGGCCCGAGTGGCCGCAATTAGTGGAGGCGGTCGCGCTGACCGGTGCACACGGCGGGACCTGCCGATGAGCGTGCGGCTAGCCGACGTCATCGAAGTGCTGGACGTGGCGTACCCCCCGCGACTGGCCGAGTCATGGGATTCGGTCGGCCTGGTATGCGGCGACCCGGCCGATGAGATCGAATCGGTCACCATAGCAATCGATGTCACCGCTGACGTAGTCGACGAGGTCCCCAACAACGGTTTGCTGTTGGCCCACCACCCGTTGCTATTGCGTGGCGTCGACACGGTTGCGGTCAGCACCCCCAAGGGTGCACTGATCCACCGGTTGATCCGCTCGGGCCGCTCGCTATTCACCGCCCACACCAACGCCGACTCGGCGGCGCCGGGTGTGTCCGATGCGCTCGCGGACGCGCTCGGTCTGACCGTCGAGGCCGTCCTGGACACCTCGCCGAACGTTTCCGATCTAGACAAGTGGGTCATCTACGTGCCGGTGGAGAACGCGGAAGCGGTGCGAGAAGCGGTCTTTGCGGCTGGTGCCGGACACATCGGTGACTATTCGCATTGCAGTTGGAGCGTCACCGGCATCGGCCAGTTCCTGCCGCACGAGGGGGCCGCTCCGGCGATAGGCAGCGTCGGTGCCGTCGAACGGGTCCGCGAGGACCGCGTTGAGGTCATCGCGCCCGCTAGGGGACGGGCGGCCGTCCTGGCGGCGATGCGTGCCGCACATCCCTATGAAGAGCCGGCGTTCGACATCCTCGCGCTGGTGCCGCCGCCGGCCGGGACCGGTCTGGGCCGCATCGGCGCGTTGCCGCGACCCGAGCCGTTGCGCGACTTCGTCTCGCGCGTCGACGCGGCCTTGCCACCGACGTCTTGGGGAGTGCGTGCGGCGGGGGACCCGGACCTGCAGGTGTCGCGGGTGGCAGTCTGCGGCGGCGCCGGGGACTCGTTGTTAGGCGCGGTCGCCGGGGCGGGGGTGCAGGCTTACGTCACATCGGATCTGCGGCACCATCCCGCCGACGAACATCGCCGGGCCTCGCCGGTGGCCCTGATCGACGTCGCGCACTGGGCCAGTGAGTTTCCGTGGTGTGCCCAGGCGGCCGACCTGCTGCGGTCCCGATTCGGGACGCTGCCCGTGCGGGTTTCCACCCTCCGCACCGACCCGTGGAACCTGAGAACTGACTGCTGAGAAAGGGACCTAGAGACCTGTGATGAAGGCCGACGTAGCACAGCAGCGTTCGCTACTGGAACTGGCGAAGCTGGATGCTGAGCTTTCGCGGCTCGCGCATCGCAGCACCCACCTGGCCGAGCGCGCCGCTTACGAAAGGTTGCGGGGCGAGCATGCCGCCGCGAGCGACCGACTGGGTGTCGTGCGAATTGCGTTGGAGGACCTAGACGCTCAGATAGCACGCTTGGAGGCCGAGATCGACGCGGTGCGCATGCGCGAAGACCGGGACCGCTCGCTGCTCAGCTCGGGGGCAACCGACGCTAAGCATCAGGCCGACCTGCAGCATGAGCTGGACACCTTGCAACGTCGTCAGACCAGCCTCGAAGATGCGCTCTTGGAGGTGATGGAGCGCCGCGAGGAGTTGCAGGAGCAGGAGGCAGCGGAATCGGGGACCACCGATGAATTGCAGGCCGAGGTGGCCGCTGCGCACCAGGCTCTCGGCGCCGTAATAGCCGAGCTAGACACGACCCGCGCCGAACACGTGTCTCGACGGGACGCCTTGATCGCCGGGCTCAACCCCGATCTGTCGGCGCTGTACGAACGGTTGCGCACCGGGGGCGGACCGGGGGCCGGGCAACTGCAGGGACACCGGTGCGGTGCGTGCCGGATCGAGATCGGTCGCGGCGAGTTGGCCCGTATCACAGCTGCGCCCGAGGATGAGGTGCTGCGGTGCCCGGAGTGTGGCGCGATTTTGCTGCGCGTCAAGGGTTTTGATCGGTGAAAGTCGTCATCGAGGCCGACGGAGGGTCGCGGGGAAACCCGGGGCCGGCCGGATATGGAGCGGTGGTGTGGAGCGCGGACCGCCGGACTGTGCTGGCCGAGACCAAGCAAGCCATCGGACGCGCCACCAACAATGTTGCCGAATACCGCGGCCTGATCGCCGCGTTGGACGACGCGTTGAATCTGGGCGCCGGCGAGGTCCAGGTGCTGATGGACTCCAAGCTGGTGGTCGAGCAGATGTCGGGGCGGTGGCGGGTCAAGCACCCCGACCTGGTCGAGCTACACGCCCAGGCGCGGTCACTCGCTGTGCAGTTTCGCCGGATCAGCTTTTCCTGGATTCCACGCGAGCAGAACGCCTACGCTGACCGACTGGCCAACGAGGCGATGGACGCGGCGGCCCTCACCGATCGCCGGGCGGACAAGGTCGCGGTGCCGGTCACTGATTCCGCCCGGAACGCCGCGACGGCGGAGGCCCCCTTGGACTCGAACAAGGAGCCGGGTTGGACCGGAGCCCGCGGCACCCCCACCCGGTTGCTGTTGTTGCGGCACGGGCAGACCGAGTTTTCAGCGCAACGCCGGTACTCCGGGCGTGGCGACCCGCCGTTGAACGAAGTCGGTTGGCGCCAAGCGGGTTTGGCGGCGAGATACTTGACCAAGCGCGGCGGGATCGCGGCGGTGATTTCATCGCCGCTGCAGCGGGCCTATGACACGGCGACGACGGCGGCCAAGGCGCTGGGTTTGGAGGTAACCGTCAACGCGGATCTGATCGAGACCGACTTCGGGGCATGGGAAGGTCTGACCTTCGGCGAGGCCGCCGCGCGCGACCCGGAGCTGCACCGTCGTTGGCTGTATGACACCTGCGCGCTGCCGCCGGGCGGCGAAAGCTTCGATGACGTGCTACGGCGGGTTCGCCGTGGTCGCGACCGGATCATTGCCGACCACGCTGGCTCGAACGTGCTGGTGGTTTCGCATGTCACGCCGATCAAGTCGATGCTGCGGATGGCGCTGGACGCCGGGTCGGGAATTCTGTTTCGGCTGCATCTGGACCTGGCGTCGTTAAGTATCGCCGAGTTCTATCCCGACGGCGCCTCGTCGGTACGCCTGGTCAACCAGACGGGATATCTCTGACCGCGCCGACGTTGACGTGCTCGTAGGTCTCGACGTACTGCTCACCGAATGCGCCCGAGTAGGTGCAGGTGCGCCCCGATAAGTCGACGTCGTAATGTACGACCCCGGCTGCCCAGCAGGCCCGGGCGAACTGGGGGTAGCTACTTTCGCCGGCCTGGTCCGTCCGTATCGCGGCGATGAGGGCATCGCGGTCCCACGGCGCGACGTCGGCCATACCGGAGACGATCGGATCGGCCTGCGCGATGACCGGCCCGGCCTGGGTCAGATAAAGGCTGGTGGATGAGGGGATCGAGTGGTGGTAGCGGCTGACCCCCGCCTGGCGTAGCACCTCGGCGAGGTAGGGGAAGCCATGCGACCGCGGCCGCAGTGCCGCCGCGCGCTCCTGGGCGGTCCGAAGATTAGCGATTGCATTGCTCACGTCGTTGCTCCAATCTAGAACTGACAGCATATTGCTAAAATGACAATGTGTTGTCAAAATGGCGCATGGCCGATGAGTTTGCACTGCTGGTCGCCGACATTTACGAGGCCACCGGCGCGTTGCGGAAGTCCGGGGAGGCCGTCGCGAGAACCGAAGGGCAGACCCAGGCCCGCTGGCAGGTACTCAGCGTGGTCTCCGACGAGCGGATGTCCGTGGCCCGCGTCGCCCGTCGCCTCGGGGTTTCCAGGCAGGGAGTGCAGCGGATAGCCAACAACCTCGTTGACGACGGCCTGGCGCAGTGGGTGCCCAATCCCGATCACCGCGCTTCGCCGTTGCTGACGTTGACCGCTTCCGGCCGCCGGGCGCTGGCCGGTATCACGGAGCGGGCTGCGCTCGCGCAAAGGGCGGTCATCGGGGACATCTCAGCAGCCGACATCGCGACAGTGCGACGTGTGTTGCGGCATTTGACCACTGCGGTCCGGCAGCCGCAGTGAGCCAGGTGCAAGCGTGGGGAAAGATCGCGCAGTGCCCGCGGGGACACAGAAGCTGGGCCGGGAAACGGTGAATTTATCTTCATTATTGAGATACTGTATAAGGATAGATCTGGTGGGGCAAAGGAGTGAAGAGTGGATGATGGTGACAGGCCGCTGAACCGGAAGGAAAGGCGTAAGCAGCGCACCCGCGCCGCGCTCATCAAAGCGGCTCAGGGATTCCTCGCCGCTGGCAAGGTGAACGCACCGATACAAGACATCAGTCAGGTTGCCGACGTCGGCGTCGGGTCCTTCTACAACCACTTTGACAGCAAAGAAGAGCTGTTTGAGGCAGCGATCAACGAAATCCTCGATGCCCAAGGGATTCTGCTGGACGCGCTGGCAGCGACGTCCGAAGATCCTGCCGAGACATTCGCACGAAGTTTCCGGATCGCCGGCCGGATGTTCCGCAGACGCCCGGATGAAAGCGCCGTGATTCTCGCTCATGGGTTGCCCTTGATCACATCTGATCGCGGACTGGGCCCCCGCAGCAAAAGGGACATCGCGGCCGCAGCGGCAGCTGGCCGATTCCAGGTGGAGGACCCGGCGCTGGCGATGGCGGTGGCCGGCGGAGCGCTGCTAGGACTCGGTCAGCTGCTTCACAACGAGCCGGATCGCGATGATGTGCGAGCGGTAGATCAGGTCACCCAAAGTCTTTTGCAGATCTTCGGTATGTCCGCCGAGGAAGCGCACCGGCTCTGCCAGCAACCGCTGCCCTTCCTCGACGACGTCGATGCCGCGGGTTCAGTGGCGTGACGCGGCGAGCGGGTCGCCCTGGGTAACGCGGTCGCAGAACTCGGCTATGGCGCGGGCGGTGTCGTGCGGCGCCTCGAAAGGCCAAAAGTGACCGGTGTCGAACATGTGAATGCCGCTGCCGGGCTTGAGGAGCGGCAAGAGTTCGGACTCCTGGTAGAACTGCCGTGGCTGTAGCGGGTCATGCGCACCCTGAAGTAGCAGCACGGGAGCCGTCCAGGATCGGATTAGGCGTGTTCGGCGGTCGATCCATTCCTGTCGAAACGATGAGGAGTGGAAGTAGCGCGGCACTGCGCTGGCGATACCGGGGTGGCTGAACTCCTTCATCGTGCGGACCAGGTCAGCCTGGGCGACAGGTCGCTCGGTGAGCCAGGTGTAGACGGTGGTGACAAAGTGCCTCGGATTACCGAGCATGGCCGGAGCTTCTGGCGACTGCATCAGCTGCTGCTGGGGATGCAGGCGGGGATGCAGGTGCCAGAAATGTTGCTGTCCACGACCATAACCGCGGACCCGCTCGCCCATGGCCGCAACCAAGTGGTCACCGACGGGGCTGCCGCGGTCGTGGGTGATGAGCGTGAATTCGCCGATTCTCAGCTCGTCGAGTAGGGCGCCTAGCTGGGCGGCGACGCCGGCCTGCCGATAGTCGCCGCTTCGCTTGTCGGATTGGCCATAGCCTTTGAGGTCGATAGCCAAGCAGTGATAGCGCGGGCCGAGGGCCTCGAGGGCGTAGTGCCATTGCCACCACGAGTCGGGCAACCCGTGCAAGAACACCACGGTGGGATCGGCGGGGTTCCCGACCTCCACCAGGTGCCACCTGACGGTTTCGCTGTCGCCGGGTGCATCGACGAACCGATGGACGGCGCTGACGTCACCGAGGTACTCAACGTCTCCGTCGCGGTTGATATCGGGTGGCGTGTCAGGGAATTCGGCGAGAATGCCGTCGGCGGACTGCAAGGCGTGCGCCAGCCCGGCTTCCAAACTGTCCAGCGCGCCTTGTGGCGGTTCGGTGTAGGTGAAATCGACTTCATTGGTCATGACGTTCCCTTTCCCTAGATCTGTTTTTGTCGCGGCACCTCAGCCGCCGTTGCCGTTGTTGCCGTCGGATCCGCTGGGCCCATCGTCGCCGTACAACAGCCCCGCCTGCCCGCCACTGCCGCCCCGCGCGCCGTTGCCGCCGAAGCCGGTGGCGCTGTTGCCGCCGTTGCCGCCGGCCCCGCCCGGCCCGCCGTTGCCGATCCAGTTGGTGTCACCGCCGTTGCCGCCGGGGGCACCGGTGCCGCC
>JALHRH010000248.1 GCA_022841565.1 Mycobacterium sp.
AGCGGCTGGCCGCTGATCTTCGCAAGGGCGTAGGAGAAGCAATCGCCATAGTTCAAGCCGGCGCGATGGCGTCCCTTGCCATACACGCGGTATGCGACTCGAGCGGCGTCGGCTTGGTCGGCATCGACGCCAACGAGGTCGACTGCAGCGCGATGCAGCCACAGATCCAACTCACGTCCACCCGGTTCACCGAAACGCGTCTCGGTCACGAGAGCCGTCTCCAGGTACGACGCCGTCGACATGAGCCGAACATGGTCCTCTTCCACGGCTGCCTCGAACCGCTCCGCCTCCGGCTCCCCGTTGAGCATCGCTACCAGCGCGGATGTGTCGATCACCATCAGGCAGGCAACTCGCGCTCGTCGTAGCCGAGAATCTCGTCCGCGGATCGGGTGTCGAGCACCGGCAAGGCTGCGCAGCGGCGGCGGATCGCGGCGAGCTCTTCGCGCAACGGAATGGCCCTGGTGCGCCCAGTCTCGCGGGCGAGTCGTTCCCGGAGCGCGACCACGACTGCTTCCGTCAAAGTCTCACCTGTCCGAGCTGCGAGCTCCCTAGCGAGCCGGTCGGCCTCGGGGTCTTTGATGCTCAACGCCATAGTCCGGATTATATACTGATTGGAATATTCTAGACGATTCTGCGAGGGTTCGTTTCGTGGGTCGGGCTGACAGGATTTGAACCTACGACGACTTGACCCCCAGTAAATGGCGGTACGGCGTTTCCGCAGGTCGCTGACAGTAGGCGGCCGATTCGTGCGCGTCCATAGCGTGCACAGACGCGCAGGTCGTTCACCATCGCGCATGACGCGTGGTCCCAAAATGGTCCTCGACGTGCCATGCACCAGTGCCGGCGCCTTCGCTTGACCAGAAGTTGACGTACTGCCATTGTGAGTACATGACTTCGATGAAAGATGACCGCCTGCAGCTGCGCGTCGACGCAACCTCCAAGCGGCGGCTGGAGGAGGCTGCCGCCGAGGCGCACCTGAGCGTGACGGCGTTCGTGCTGCAGGCCGCCAGCCAGGCCGCCGACAATTTGCTCGCCGAGCGGCAGACAATTCGCCTGTCCCCCGACTCGGCGGCCGTGTTCACCGAAGCACTGAACCATCCGGCGCGGGTTAACGAGCGACTGGCGGCCACCTTGAAGCGGCCAGCGAAGTTCACCTGGCTCGACTGAAGTGCAGTTCTACCGGCCGAACCTAATCGACCTGGATAGACACCGGCGCGACGAGTTCACGTCGGGCGATTCGTCCCTGGACGAGTGGCTGCGCCGCTACGCCGGCCAGAACCGACGCGGCAACACCGCAGCGGTCTGGGTGATCGCTGATGTTGATTACAGGGTGGTCTGCTACGCGACTTTGTCGATGACATCGGTGGATCGGTCAGCAAGTCCCACGCCATTGGCGAAGGGCGCCCCGTTGCAGGTCTCCGCGCTCCTAGTAGGCCGGCTAGCCACCGACACCGTCGTGACTGGGCTTGGGCTGGGCACCCAAATGGTCAAACACATCCTGGCGACGGCAGCCGAGTTGAACGTCAAAGCGGCATGCCGAGCTGTCGTGGTCACCGCACTGAACCCGGCCGCTTTCAGTTGGTGGCAGCGGTTCGGGTTTGAACCGTTCGATGCCGAGGACTCGACTAACTTGGACCTCTACCTGCTGACCAAGGACATCGGCGCCACGCTGGCGAGACTCTGAGCCAGCGATTCCCTTCCGGCAGGATGTAAGTCGTGGAGGAGCGGTTTCCCGGTGAGTTGGCGACGCTCCGTGCCGATAACGTGCGCCTGCGTCGGCTGCTCGAGCTCAGTAAGGAGCAGGCCCGCGCCGCGGATCCAGATCAGCCAGCCCTAACAGGTGCGCCGACCGCGCCAGTGGATATGCGGTCGGCCCCGGAGGCGAAACTCCGGTTCTACACAGGCCTGTTTCGTTGCCGCACAGATGTGTACGCGCTCCGCTGGGAGAACAGACGTGACGGGCGATCGGGTTGGATGCCTGCCATCAGCGGCTATTGGCGCAAGGGAATGAGCCGAGCCGACGCACCCTATCTGACACTTACCGCGGAGGTGATCGCCAAACACTTACGCGGCGATCTCCACATCGGGCTCTACCCGCTCGGCGATGACGACACGTGCTGGTGGGTGGCCGCGGATTTCGACAAAAACTCTGCGATGCTGGACGCGCTCGCCTACCTGAAAGCCGCACGTGCCAATGGGATTCCGGCGGCGCTGGAGGTATCGCAGTCCGGTCGCGGCGCACATGTATGGATCTTCTTCGCTCAAGCCACGCCCGCGTCGGCGGCGCGCCGGATCGCGACTAGCCTGCTGGGTGAGGCGATTCAGTTACGCGGCAGTATGAGCCTGACCAGCGATGACCGACTGTTTCCGTCCCAAGACGTGCACACCGGACGCGGCATGGGCAACCTCATCGCCGCACCGTTGAACGGCACTCGCCGCCAACACGGCACCACGTTGTTTCTCGACCCGGCCACGCTCGAACCGTTCGAAGATCAGTGGGCCTACCGGTCCAGCATCGCCAGGCTGTCGGTCAACGAAGTCGCGGCCCTGGCTCGGAAGCTGCCCGATCCCAAGATCGGCCACGACGTGCGTCGGTTGCAGCTGCCCACGTCGTCGAAAATCGTGCCCCGTCCCGCAGCGATCATCCGGGCGTCGTTCGGGGCCCGACTGAAACTTCGAGGAAGTCATCTACTTACTTGGCCACCGTCGGTGAGGCGCCGCTTAATCTCACCCTGACTGGCACAGACGGCGGCGTCGACGTCGACTTCACGATGGTCGACGCACGCACGCTGGCCCAAGTTGGTGCCGTGCCAAAGGCGTTAACGCGCAACGAGCTTCGCTTCTCACACGGTCAAGAGGGCTGGCGCGGCGCGGTAACGCTGGACGTCTGATCGAGGGGCGGCATGAAGGTCATCGAGGCAACCCGTACCGGTTCCGGATAGCGCAAGAGGGCGCCATGCGGGTGCCCGGGATCGTATTCGCGTCGAGGTCGTTGCTATCCGACGAATGCGGGGATATAGCGCTGGCCCAGGTCGCCAACGTGGCGATGCTGCCGGGAATCGTCTCGGGCGGGAATGCGGCGACGATCCTCGGCGCAGCTCGAAGATGTAGGAGCGTGCCAACGGTTGCCGGGCAGCGGTAGGTTGCCCGATGGGCGCTTTTCGCCCACTAGCCTTGGCGCGCCCGGCCCGGGCCCGGTTGGCCGCCGGACCGTAGCGCCACCCGGGCGCCGGCGCCTGCGAGGATCGAAAAGGCCAGCGCCAGAACCCAATTCCCCAGCCGCTGGTAGCCGGTGGTGATCGATCCGAGCGGAACATCCACCACGATCGTGCCGCGGTATCTGGACCCGCACCAGGCGAGTTGGCGGCCCCGCCCGTCGAAGGCCGCGCTGTCGCCGGACAACCCGGTGTGCACCGCCGGGCGGCCCACCTCGACGGCGTGTATCGCAACCTGGCTGGCCAACTGCGGCTGCGCCCAACTCCCCTGGAACGTCGAGGTGGAACTCTGGTATACGAGCATCTGGGCGCCGAGTTGCACCGCGCGGCGGGGGAGGTCGGAGAAGGTTGCTTCGAAGCTGATCAACGGTCCGATGGTGAGCGAGCCGGCGTGCAGTACCTGCTGTGCGCCGCCGCGCCGCCGGTCCTCGGCTGCCGCCTTGGTATGGGCGGTTACCCAGCCGAGCAGCGGGCGCAGGGGCACGTACTCGCCGAAGGGCACCAGCCGGACTTTCCGGTAGGCGCCCACCGGCCCGTTCGGTCCGATGAGGACGGACGACTTGTAGATTCCCCCGGTCGCAGCGGGTGCGTCGACGTTGACCAGCAGGTCCGCGCCGACCCGCCGGGACAGCTGCGCCAGGTTCTCCGCGGCGTCGGGGTGGCTGGCGAGATCGACTCCAACGCTGCTCTCTCCCCAGACGACCAAGTCCGCCCGCTGGCCCGCCAGGGTCGCGGTGAGGGCGGCGCCGGCCGCCCGACGGCGCGCGGAGTCGGCGATGTCGCCCGGCTGCACCAACGCCACCCGTACCGTCGACCCGACCGGAGGTGCAGGTCCCAGCAGGAACCATGCCGGGCCGATTCCGGCACATCCAAGCGCAACCCCCAGTGCGAGAATCCGAACGGACACGCCCCGTCCCAGGATCACGCCCGCGATCGCGGTGTTCACCGCGACGAGAAGGAAACTCGTCAGCCATACCCCGCCGAGTGAGGCCGAGGCCAGTGTGGCGGGCTGGTTCCACTGCGACCCGCCCAGCAACGCCCACGGGCCGCCCAGGCTTTGCCAGGACCGCACCGCCTCGGCCATCACCCAGGCACTGGGCAACACCGTCACCGCAGCCAACATGCGGCCAGTGGTGACCGGGCCCGACAACAGTCGCTGCGTGGCCCACCCCCATGGCACCCATAACGCGCCGATGCCCGCGGCCATCACTGCCAGCAGCGGGCCGGTAGCGGGCAGCAGCCAATACTGCGTGGACAGCACGAACCCGGCCAGACCAACCCACGCCCGCACACCACCCTCCCGCGCGGTCGGGGCGGCGCGCACCACC
This sequence comes from Mycobacterium sp., assembly GCA_022841565.1. Classification (GTDB taxonomy): domain Bacteria; phylum Actinomycetota; class Actinomycetes; order Mycobacteriales; family Mycobacteriaceae; genus Mycobacterium. The sequence continues at coordinate 4,544 of JALHRH010000248.1, forward strand.
AGCACTAGCGGGACGACGCCGGCCCACGCGAGCCACCACCAGGACGGCGCGGGAAAGGCAAGCACGGGCAACGCGCCGACAACCAACGCCGCTGTGCGCCCGGGAAAACGCCGTTGGCGCGGGGATCGCCGCCACCTCCAGCCGAGCATCGCCACGCCGACCAGCACCCAGCCGAGGACGAAACCGGCCGAGATCAGCCACAGAAACAAACGCTCCCGGTCGACCCGCCACAGCGGGACCATGGCCAGTCCGGCGACGACGAACGCCACGTTGTACAGCACGTCGTAGACGGCAAACACGCGACCACGCACCGCGTCAGGGGCGGTGCCGCCGACCAACGCGTCCACGGAGATCTTCAGTATCTGGAAAGCGAAGGCCACCACGCTCACGCAGCACACCAGCACAACCAACGACGGGAACAGGCCGCCGACGTAGGCCGCGGCGGCGGCCGGCAGGAACGCGGCGGGCACTAGTACACCGGGGGTGTACCGGCGCGCCAACGGCGGCGCGGCCAGCGTTCCGGCGAACGCAGCCAGCCCCGTTGCGCCCAGCGCCACGCCATACCCCGAGATCTGCAGGTGATAACGGGCATCAGCGATCAGCACCAAGACCACGAAACCGGCCCCCAGGAGCAACCGGTGGGCCGCGACCGCCAGCAGGGGCCAGCGGAGAGCGGGGACGCCCGCCGCGGTGCGCACCCCCTCGGCGAGTTCCCCGGCAAGGCGTCGCAACCGGGACAGCACCATCACCTGCTGTCGGCCACCGACGTCTGGCAGCCGGGTGAACACGACGGCTGCTGCCAGATAGAAGATCACGGCCAGTGAGAATCCCGTCGCGGTCGACCGGCCGACGATCAGCGCCCCGCCAACCGCGCCGAGGAAAGAAGCGGTCATCCCGGCCAGGGAGGACACGGCGTTGCCGGTGACCAGGTGGGCGTGGGGGACCGTTCGGGGCAGCGCGGCACCCTTGGCCGCTAGCACGAACCGGGACGAGGACAGTAGAACCAGCACCCCAATATAGGCCGCGGTAGTCGACTGGGTCGCGATCGTCGCGATCCCGGCGATGGCCAGCGCAGCCCGCAGCGCGGACACCACGATCAGGATCCGGCGTCGATCCCAACGGTCGATCACGACGCCCGCGGCCGGCCCGACCACGCTGAACGGGAGCAGGGTCACCGCAAGCACCGCGGCGATTCGGGCCGGAGTCGCGCCGTGCGCGACGTCGAACAACACGAACTGCGCGAATGTGATCTGGGCCAGCGCGTCGGCGAATTGCCCGAGACTCTGCCCGCCCACCAACGGTCCCAACGGGCCGGCCAGCAGCGTCCGCGCCCGCCGCCAGCCCTGCCCGCCGGGGGCCGCGCCGGCCTGCAGGTCAAACACTGCCGGTGGCCGACCAGTAGGTGGTCTCCTGAATCACGCTCTGGCACTCGCTCGGTCGGCCGGGCGTAGCCACAGGCCCCACTTCGAGGGCCAGTCGTTCGAGCCGATGACGGCTACTCCGATGTGACGAGAATCGGTTCGAAAACATGATCAGGGGCGGCGAGGGCATGTGGCCGCTCGACTGCGCTCGTACCAGCTGCCGTGTGACGCGATTCTTCAGCGATCGGTCGCCTCGTGCCATGAGCGTTTATCCGTGCGGGTGCGGGTGCGGGCCGTTGGGTGAGTTGCGGTGCGGGTGTTGTGGCGCGCGGTCTGCCGGCGATCTTCGAATGGCCGCGGCCGGGCTGTCCTCCGCTGATCCTAGCCCCCGGGCACCGCCGTCAGGGGCGACAATGCCATCGCCGTCATTTCGACATAACCGCCTGCCCGGCACGCCTGGTCGACCTACCGTAGTAACCTGGGTATTCCGCCCTCGGGAGGATTCCGGCGGGAAGATCTGAGTACTGCTCGTGGTGAAGGGTGTCGGTTGTCGCGGCGGGGGGTTGAACGTGGCCGGTGATTCTGACGCGGCGACGGTGCTGCTGGGCGGTGACGTGATGCTCGGTCGCGGCGTCGATCAGATTCTTGCGCATCCGGGGAACCCGGCATTGCGTGAGCCCTATGTCGATGATGCCCGCCGCTATGTCCGACTGGCCGAACGGGCCAACGGCCCGATCCCCCGTCCCGTCGACTGGAGGTGGCCCTGGGGTGACGTGCCGACGATCCTCGAGGACCTTGCTCCCGACGTTCGGCTGATCAACCTGGAGACCACGATCACCGCCGATGGTGAATTCGCCGACCGCAAAGCTATTCACTACCGGATGCACCCGGACAATCTCGCGGCGCTGACCGCGATCCGGCCCGACGTCTGCGCCCTGGCCAACAACCACATTCTCGACTTCGGCCGCCGTGGGCTTGCCGACACCCTCGACGCGCTCACCTCGGCGGGTATCTGCGGTATCGGGGCGGGAGCTGATCTGGAAACCGCACACCGCCCGGCAGCGGTGACCTGCCACGGTGAACACCGCATGGTCATCGGCTCGGTTGCCACGAAATCCAGTGGGGTTCCCGAATCGTGGGCGGCGCACCGCGATACCCCTGGCGTGTGGCTGATCTGGGATCCGTCGGCCCGTGCTGGCGCCGACGACGTCGCGGCAAAGGTCCTGGCGCACAAGCGCACCGGCGATGTCGCGATCGTGTCGGTGCATTGGGGATCCAATTGGGGCTACGGTGTGGGATTGAGCGAAATCCAGTTCGCGCACCGGTTGATCGACGCCGGCATCGACATCGTGCACGGGCATTCCTCACACCATCCCCGGCCGATCGAGATTTACCGTGGCAGACCGATCCTGTACGGCTGCGGCGACGTCATCGACGACTACGAAGGCATCGGCGGCCACGAGTCCTACCGCCCCGATCTGCGACTGCTCTATCTGATCTCGATCGATCCCGGCCGCGTTGACTTGGCCGCGCTGCAGATAGTTCCGCTGCGCGTGCGGCGGATGCGACTCGAGCGCGTTGCGAGCACCGACGCGGAATGGCTGCGCGCCACGATCGAGCACATCAGCCGCCGGTTCGGGACCCACGTCGTGGCGGGAACCGACGATCTACTGGTAGTCCACCCTTAGCGAGCGAACCCACGGTTGAGCATTCGGATCGGCTGGTCCGGCTCCGCCGGTTCCTGGCAAGACAACGCCGCTGCACGCCCCGGCGGACCGCGGCGAGCCGATCGATGCGCTCATTCGACGTCGGGTTCCCCGGAGAGGCGCAGGACGGCCTCCCGCGCGGCGCGCTGCAACTGGACTGCGGCAGCCCAGTCTGTGCCCATAGCCTCGACTGGCTGACCGATGGCGATGTCGACCGCTCCCCGTCGCGGAACGCGGTGCTCGGGCCGGTACATCGCCCGTGTCCCGTGGATGGCGAGGGGGAGCGCCGGTACGCCGGCCTCGGCGGCGACGAATGCGCCCATGTGAAAGGGCCGCAACCCTGGGGCGCGGGCCAGGTGGCCCTCGGGGAATATCACGAGCGACTGCCCGGCTCGGACCAGGGCGACGAGGTGGGCGGTGTCGGCCACGCCGTGCTCGCGCTCGTGTCGTTCGACGAACACGGTGCCGAGTCGCTTGAGCACGAACCCGCTCAGCACCTGGCGCTTCGAGCACCTCGCCGGCGACGAAGCGGAAAGAGGGTGGCAGCACCGTGGCGAGCACGACCGCGTCGAGCCAACTCGGATGGTTGGCCACGACGATCGAGGGCCGGCGAGGGAGGTGGTCGAACCCATGCACGGTAACCGCCGTCCCGGTGAGGCGGGCCACGAGCCGGAGCGAATCGAACGATCCGGGGCCGCGATCCACTGCCCCGTCATCACAATCCGACCTAACGACAATGACTAGCGCACTTGACCAGCGGTCAACTACGGCACAAGGGCAGCGCCCTCAGCCGAGCCCCATAGCGTGTATAGGCGCACACAGCGTGAATGACGTCCGGTCCAATTACCAAGACTCCCCCGCACGAGTCCATCGAGCGCGCCGCCGACACCTTTGTGGTCCCCAGGGTGGTGGTCACCTCACCAAGCGA
>JALHRH010000249.1 GCA_022841565.1 Mycobacterium sp.
GCATCCCGATCGTGCTGGTGCCCGGGATGTTCGACAACCGCCGTCTTTATTTGTGGCCCGACGGCGGCGGGCTCGCCGCGACGCTGCCGCAGGCGGGGTTCGACGCATGGATAGTTGAGCGCAGGAAAACCGGCGGAGTAGCTGTGGGAGCGCACGTGCGCGCGGGATGGGACGAACTCGTCAGGGTCGACCTGCCGGCCGTCCAGCGCCTTGTTGCGGATGAAACCGGGATGTCGGCCTTCTGGGTCGGGCACTCCTTCGGGGGGGTGGCGTTGGCGCGCGCGATCGCCGAGACCATGCAGCAGCCCCAGGTGGCCGGGCTTGTCTTGATCAACTCAGCTGTCGATATTCCGCTGCTGGCTAATCGTGTGGTGGCCGCGACCGTGTGTGCTCGGAGATGGGGGCGTGCGCTACCTTCGCGGCGGCTGCGGCTCGGCCCGGAAGACGAACCAGTCGACGCCTTGCGAGATGCGGTGTCATGGGGTGCCGCCGAACGGTCTCGCGGAGCCCTGTCAGCTGCGCTGAGCACCACTGGTGTTCCGGTGCTGGCGCTCACCGCACCGCGCGACGTCATCGCTCCGGCGGCGCGCTGTGCCCGGTTCGCGCAAAGATTCGACAGCGACGACCGGCGGATTCAATCGCTCGCGCGTCGCAGTGGCTTCAGCCGCAATCACACGCACGAATCACCTCTCCTGCATTCGGCGGCAACCGCGGACGTGTTCGCATTCGTCAGCGACTGGCTGAACGCGCGCAGCGGCACGCCGTCGTTGACGACATCCCAGGGGCCCTTTCCGCTGGCTCGGCATCGGATCCACTGGACGGTCGACCTCGATAACTCACCGGAACGGGTCTTTGATGTCCTCAGCCGTCAATGGTCGTCGCTTTGGCCCGGGCACCAGCGGCGGGTGCGTGACGGTGTAGACCCCGCCGAGCCCGACGGCCTGCGGTCGGTACGTGCACAACGGGTGTTGCGGTTCTGGTTCTTCCGGGAAGAGATAGTGACCCACCGTCGGCCTGAACTGGTCGAATACCGAACCCTTGACGGCCCGGTTCGAAACCATCGAGGGCGCCTGGAGCTGGCCCCACGCCCCGACGGCGGCACCCGCCTGGACTACTTCATCACGTTCGACACACCGTGGTGGGTTCCGGGCCGTGCGGTGGTCGCTGCGCTGCAGGTGATGTGGCGGCTGTGGAGCCTGCGCCGGTTGCGACTCGGCGCGGCTGCCGGCGAGACGCCGCCCTGAGGGCACCCGTTCCAGCGGACGCCGTCCCCGGTACGATCCTCAACTCACGTAATTGACCTGCTTGACCGTGCCGTCGCCAGCCACTTCGATGTAGCCGCTGCCGTAATCGCTAGAGACGTAGATGGTCAACGACAGCGCCCCAGGCGAGGTCGGATCCTTCGCCGGCCCCACGATCAGGTAGATCGATTTGACGTCCTGCTGTTTGATGCCGACGGTCTCGGGTGCGCCCCGCAGAATGCCCACGATGGTCTTGACGTCAAACTTTCCTAAGTCGACGAGAGCGGCATCGGTGCTGCTGTTGCGGGCGGAACTGGTCGGATCGCCCCATCCGCCGCGGTAGTTGTAGTCCAGGACCCGACGGTCGTCGGTGGGGTCCTTGCGGTCCATCGAGGCGTACTCGGGGTAGACCAGCAGCCGGTAGCCCATGGTGTCGCCAAAACGTTTGCGGGTTTGCTCCAGCAGGCCGGTCAGCCCGCCCAACGAATGCAGCTGCTTGGGCGGAGTCAGCACCACCGGCGCGATGCCGTCGGATTTGGCCCCGGGATCGGAGGTGAAATCCAGCGGCGACGTGGTGTTGCCGTACAGGCCCCACCCGATGCCGATACCTAACAGCACCGTCACGCCGAAGGCGGCCGCGGCAAGGCCCAGCCCGGCGCGCTTGGCCTGGGTTTTGAGCTTGGGCATCTGCGCGGGTTGCTCGCTCTCGGCGGACTGCAGGTCGTCCACCAAATGCTGCAGGTCACCCAGCGTCACGGCGTTGGTGGCGGCCCTGACCCGCTCGCGGTGTTCCTCCATGGACAGCTCGCCGTCGTTGAGCGCGTTGTCGAGAATTCGGCACGCGTCCTGGCGGTCGCTGTCTTTGGCCCGTGTCGACATCGACCCGCCACGAGCGGGTGCGCTCAGCCATTTCGCCACGGGATGATCGTAGAAGTCCGGCCGTTGACCGCCACAGCCTGTGATCACCGGATACCTGCTGACGCGCGCGACAACAAGGCTGAGTTGCGTGTCGGTGCCAGGGACGGCGACGTACTCTGGTCAGCGTGCGACTGCAGCGACAGGTAGTGGACTACGCGCTTCGGCGGCGCTCACTGCTGGCCGAGGTGTACTCGGGACGCACCGGGGTGTCCGAGGTCTGTGACGCAAATCCCTATTTGCTGCGCGCGGCGAAGTTTCACGGGAAACAAAGCCAGGTGATGTGCCCGATCTGCCGAAAAGAACAGCTCACCCTGGTCTCCTGGGTTTTCGGTGAACATCTCGGCGCGGTGTCGGGCTCCGCGCGCACCGCCGAAGAGTTGGTGCTCCTGGCGACCCGATTCGCAGAGTTTGCTGTCCACGTGGTGGAAGTGTGCCGGACCTGCAGCTGGAACCACCTGGTGAAGTCTTACGTCCTGGGCGCGGCAGTGCCCGCCCACCCGCCGCGGGGGTCGGGCCGCAAGCGGACGGCGCGCAATGGCGCCCGCACGGCCAGTGAATAGCGGAGGGCGCCACCACCAGTCGTCCAGCGACACACCGGAGGAGTCGACGACAGCGGATGGCGGCAAGCATTCCGGCGGTGAGCGGCAGGGTGCGCCGCCGGCGCCCCGCCGTGCGGTACCCCCCGATGACCGGCTGACCACGGTCATCCCGACCGTGTCCGACGATCGCCCCAACCTGCAGGCGGACCCGATCGACCAAGTCAAGGCCGCCCTCGATTCGTCGGCATCGCCGCCGACCGACCCACTCGGTCAGGTCAAGGCGGCGCTGGATGCGCCGTCGCCGCGGCCCGGGCACGAACGACTCAGCGGCCAGCGGCGTCCTCCGGGCGGACCGCCCCCGTCGGGCCCGGCCAGGTCGGCCGACGCCCGCGGCCCCAGACCGAAGCCGACCTGGTCGCAGCAGATCAACTGGAGATGGGTCCGGCGTTCGCTGTATTTGAGCCTGGCGGTACTGATCCTGTTGCCGATCGTCACCTTCACAATGGCGTATGTCATCGTCGACGTGCCGCGGCCGGGGGACATCCGGACCAACCAGGTGTCCACCATCTTGGCCAGTGACGGCTCGGAAATCGCCAAAATCGTGCCACCCGAAGGCAACCGGGTCGATGTCAATCTCAGCCAGGTCCCGGTTCATGTGCGGCAGGCGGTGATTGCCGCCGAGGACCGCGGCTTCTACTCCAACCCCGGCTTCTCCCCCAGGGGGTTCGCCCGGGCGGTCGGGAACAACTTGTTCGGAGGTGACCTGCAAGGCGGTTCCACGATCACCCAGCAGTACGTCAAGAACGCGTTGGTGGGCTCCGCGCAGCACGGGTGGAGCGGCGTGATGCGCAAGTCCAAGGAACTCGTCATCGCCACCAAGATGGCCGGAGAGTGGTCCAAAGACGATGTGCTGCAGGCCTATTTGAACATCATCTACTTCGGTCGCGGCGCCTACGGCATCTCGGCGGCATCGAAGGCCTACTTCGACAAACCCGTCGAACAGCTCACCGTTTCCGAGGGTGCGCTACTGGCGGCGTTGATCCGGCGGCCGTCCACTTTGGACCCCGCCGTCGATCCCGACGGTGCGCTGGCACGGTGGAACTGGGTGCTCGACGGCATGGTGGAGACCAAGGCGCTGTCGGCCAATGACCGTGCGACGCAGGTATTCCCCAAGACCGTGTCGCCCGATCAGGCCCGTGCCGCCAACCAGACCACCGGTCCCAACGGGCTGATCGAACGCCAGGTCACCAAGGAACTGCTCGAGCTGTTCAACATCGACGAGCAGACCCTGAACACCCAGGGCCTGCAAGTCACCACCACGATCGATCCGCAGGCCCAGCAGGCCGCCGAGAAGGCCGTGTCGAAGTATCTCGACGGCCAGGACCCCGAGATGCGGTCCGCGGCGGTGTCCATTGATCCGCGCACCGGGGCGGTGAAGGCCTACTACGGCGGGTCCAACGCCCTGGGCTTCGACTTCGCTCAAGCCGGCCTGCAGACCGGGTCGTCGTTCAAGGTGTTCGCACTGGTCGCCGCGCTTGAGCAGGGCATCGGTCTGGGCTATCAGGTGGACAGTTCCCCGCTGACGGTCGACGGCATCAAGATCACCAATGTTGAGGGTGAAAGCTGCGGGACCTGCAATCTGGCCGAGGCGCTGAAGATGTCGCTGAACACCTCCTACTACCGGCTGATGCTCAAGCTCAAGGGCGGACCGCAGGCCGTCGCCGACGCCGCGCACCAAGCCGGCGTCGCCGAGAGCTTCCCCGGTGTGCCGCACACGCTGTCCGAAGACGGCAAGGGCGGCCCGCCCAACAACGGGATCGTGTTGGGCCAGTACCAGACCCGGGTGATCGACATGGCCACGGCCTACGCGACGCTCGCTGCGTCGGGTATGTATCACCGCCCCCACTTCGTACAGAAGGTGGTCAACGCCGAAGGCCAGGTCCTGTTCGATGCGACCACCGCCGACAACAGCGGTGACCAACGCATTCCAAAGGCGGTGGCCGACAACGTGACCGCCGCGATGCAACCCATCGCCGGGTATTCGCGTGGCCACAATCTGGCGGGTGGCCGGCAGTCCGCGGCCAAGACCGGTACCACGCAGTTCGGCGACACCACCTCCAACAAGGACGCCTGGATGGTCGGGTATACGCCGCAGCTGTCGACTGCCGTGTGGGTCGGCACGGTCAAGGGTGACCAGCCCCTGGTGAGCGCTTCCGGCGGGGCGGTGTACGGTTCCGGCCTGCCGTCAGACATCTGGAAGGCGACCATGGACGGCGCCCTGAAGGGCACTCCGAACGAGACGTTCCCCAAGCCGACTGAGATCGGCGGCTATGCGGGCGTGCCCGCGGCGCCCCCACCACCGCCGCCATCGCCGTCGGAAACCGTGATCCAGCCCACGATAGAGGTGGCGCCGGGGATCACCATCCCGGTGGGCCCACCCACCACGATCACCCTCTCGCCGCCCGGCCCGTCGGCATCGCCACCGCCGTCTGACGTCCCCCAACCGACCCCGTGACCCGACCCGATTCAGGGGTACAGACAGAGCGCGCCGCCATATCCCCGCGCCCGCTGGCTGCCGACCGCCGCAGTGCCGACAGCCGTGACTGCCCCAGCCGCAACGACGTTTTGGGCGCCGCGCTGGCCAATATGGTCGGTGGGCCCGTGGGCCGGCATGCGCTGATCGGCCGCACTCGCTTCATGACGCCGGTGCGGGTGATGTTCCTGATCGCCTTGGTGTTTCTGGCACTGGGCTGGTCGACGAAAGCGGCCTGTCTGCAGAGCACCGGCACCGGTACCGGCGATCAGCGGGTCGCCAACTGGGACAACCAGCGGGCCTACTACGAATTGTGTTATTCCGACACGGTGCCGCTCTATGGCGCGGAGTTGTTGAGCCAGGGCAAGTTTCCGTACAAGTCAAGCTGGATAGAGACCGACGGTAACGGCGCACCGCAGATCCGCTACGACGGCCAGATCGCGGTGCGCTACATGGAATACCCGGTCTTGACCGGGCTCTATCAGTATGCCTCGATGCGGCTGGCCAAGGCCTACACCGCGGTGAGCAAAATCTTGCCCGTACCGATCATCGCCGAAGTGGTGATGTTCTTCAATTTCGCGGCATTCGGACTGGCGTTGGCCTGGCTGTTCACCGTCGGGGCCACGGCAGGCCTGGCCGGTCGTCGCGTGTGGGATGCCGCGCTGGTGGCCGCCTCGCCGCTGCTCATCTTCCAGATATTCACCAACTTCGATGCGCTGGCAACGGCTTTCGCGATGGGCGGACTGCTGGCGTGGGCACGGCGCAAACCGGTGCTGGCCGGGGTGCTGATCGGCCTCGGCGCGGCGGCCAAGCTGTATCCGTTGTTGTTTCTGGGGCCGTTGTTGGTGCTGGGGATCCGGTCGGGACGGCTACGCGATGCCTTCCGGACCACGCTGATCACCGCGGCGACCTGGCTGGCGGTGAATCTACCGGTGATGGTGCTCTTCCCACGTGGCTGGTCGGAGTTCTTCCGGCTCAACACCAGACGCGGCGACGACATGGACTCATTGTTCAACGTCGTGAAGTCGTTCACCGGTTGGCGTGGCTTCGATCCCGGGCTGGGCTTCTGGGAGCCGCCGATGGTGTTGAACACCGTTGTCGCGGGATTGTTCGTCTTGTCTTGCGCGGCAATCGCTTACATCGGATTGACCGCTCCGCAACGGCCTCGGGTGGCGCAGCTGGGGTTCTTGGTGGTAGCGGCCTTCCTGTTGACCAACAAGGTGTGGAGTCCCCAGTTCTCGCTATGGCTGGTGCCCTTGGCCGTGTTGGCCGTTCCGCACCGCCGGGTTTTGTTGGCGTGGATGACGATTGACGCGCTGGTATGGGTGCCCCGGATGTACTACCTGTACGGAAACCCAAACCGCTCGCTGCCCGTGCAGTGGTTCACAACCACGGTGTTGCTGCGCGATATCGCGGTAATGGGCTTGTGTGCGTTGATCATTCGACAGATCTATCGGCCGGACGAGGATCTGGTGCGCTGGCAGGGCCGGGTTGACGATCCCGCGGGCGGCAGCTATGACCTGGCGGCCGACAACCCCCCCGGGTGGCTGCCCGGGTGGTTGCGCCCCTCCCGGCGTCCGCAGCCGCGCTTGGAACCCGAATTCGAGTCCGTGTGATGCAGGTCGCGATTCCGGTGTTTCCGCGGTTCACGGCACTCGACGCTGTGGGGCCTTACGAAGTGCTGCAACGTATTCCGCAGATCGAGGTGGTTTTCGTCGGTCATCGGCGCGGTGAGGTGCGCACCGAGAACGGCATGCTGGGCGTCACCTGCGACGCCACTTTCGAGGAGGTCTCCGCTCCCGACGTGGTGGTATTCCCCGGCGGCATCGGGACCCGCGGACTCATCGACGACGAAACCATCCGCGGCTGGTTGCAGGACGTGCATCGGGGCACGATGTTCACCACATCGGTGTGCACCGGCGCGCTGCTGTTGGCCGGTGCTGGCCTGCTCGACGGGCTTACCGCGGCGACGCATTGGCGGGCCGCCGACGAGCTGAACCGGTTGGGCGCGCGGTATGTGCCCGAACGTGTCGTCGAGCATCTGTCGCAGCGCATCATCACCGCCGCGGGGGTGTCCAGCGGGATCGACATGGCGCTGCGACTGGTCGAAGTGCTGTTCGACCGGGTTTCCGCCCAGGCCGCTCAGCTGCTTATCGAATACGACCCGCAGCCGCCGTTCGACGCCGGCGCGCTGGGCAAGGTCGATGAGGCGACGCAGGCCAGGGCACTCGAGTTCGTGCGGACCCGTAAGTGAATTTCGGGTCCGCCCGGCCATCCGGTAGCCTGGGGCGGTTGCCGACGCAGGCGACCCTCCTGCCGCGGAGGTTCCGTGGCCGCCCAGACCAGAGGAGGTGATGAGGTCCCTATGCGTCCATACGAAATCATGGTCATCCTCGACCCCACGCTCGACGAACGCACCGTTGCCCCGTCCTTGGAGACGTTCCTGAACGTCGTCCGCAAAGACGGTGGATCGGTCGAGAAGGTCGACATCTGGGGCCGGCGGCGGCTGGCGTACGAAATCGCCAAGCACGCCGAAGGCATCTACGTTGTCATCGACCTGAAGGCCGAGCCCGCGACGGTCTCCGAGCTCGACCGCCAGCTGAGCCTGAATGAGTCGGTATTGCGCACCAAGGTGATGCGCACGGACAAGCACTGACCGCCCTTGTCGGAGCAGTTGCCTAGGCTTGTCTAGGGCTGTTCAAGGCTCGTATTCCCACCCACCAGGCGGACCCAGGAGGCAAGTATGGCTGGCGACACGACTATCACTGTCGTGGGAAACCTCACCGCTGACCCCGAATTGCGGTTCACGCCGTCGGGTGCGGCCGTGGCGAATTTCACGGTGGCATCCACCCCGCGTATCTATGACCGCCAGAGTGGGGAGTGGAAGGACGGCGAGGCGCTGTTCCTGCGCTGCAACATCTGGCGCGAGGCGGCCGAGAACGTCGCGGAGAGCCTGACGCGGGGAGCGCGGGTGATCGTCACCGGGCGGCTCAAGCAGCGGTCCTTCGAAACCCGCGAGGGTGAAAAACGCACCGTGTTCGAGGTCGAGGTCGACGAGATCGGGCCTTCACTTCGGTATGCCACCGCCAAGGTCAACAAGGCCAGCCGCAGCGGCGGCGGCTTCAGCGGCGGCGGGGGCAGCGGATCCCGGCAGCCAGCGCCGGCGCAGCCCGCCGGATCCGGCGACGACCCGTGGGGCAGCGCCCCGGCCTCGGGTTCGTTCGCCGGCGGCGACGACGAACCGCCCTTCTGACCCAGTTACTTCACAGCACAAGAACGGAAAGATAGACACACA
>JALHRH010000250.1 GCA_022841565.1 Mycobacterium sp.
AACAGGACGATCACCACGAGAGCGAGGATCAGCCAGTGCCACGGTTGAAGACTGCCCACTTTGATTACCTCCAGACGTTCACCCGATGCTACCGCAGTGCCTGGGTCTTGCCGGGACGGGCGAACGGTTCCAGCACCACGCGCCGCTGTTATTGCGCCGTCATGCCTGCCCAGAACTGCTTTGAAACGCCTGATACGCCTCGACGCCCGCCGCTGCGGCAGCACGTACCCGCTGGGCGAGCGACTCGGGAGCCACAACCTGCACAGCCGCTCCAAAACCCAGCACCAGCCGGGTCATCCAGTCCTCGGAGGCGTAGGTCATGGTGACCTCGCAGGAGCCGTCGGGCAGTTCCTGAGGGTCCCGCAGCGGGTAGTACTCGAACATCCACGACGCCGACGGCGCCAGCCGCAACTTCGCCGACGGCAGGGCCGGGTCACCGTCGAACAAAGACGTATCGGGTGGCGACTGCAACGCCGGTTCCGGAGGCGCGGCCGGCTCGCCCAAATCGGTGGCGTCGACGATGCGGTCGAAGCGGAACAGCCGAACCCCGTCGGCCTCGCGTGACCAGGCCTCCAGATAGCTGTGGTCGCCGACCAGCAGTACCCGGATGGGGTCGACGATGCGGGTGCTGAGCGAGTCGTGCGAGGCGGCGTAGTAGTCGATGGTCAGTGCACGCTTGTCACGAACAGCGGCGCGCACGGTGGCCGCGGCGCGACTTTCCAGACTCGCGGGTTCGTCGACGGCGGCAATGGTGTCATCGTGGCCAACAGCGCCCGCCGCGGCGGCGATCTTGGCGATCGCGCCGCGCGCCGCCTCCGGATCGACCACGCCGGGGATGTCGGCGAGGGCGCGCAGCGCTACCAGCAGGCCGGTGGCCTCCGGCGACGTCAGCTTGAGCGGTCGGTCGATGCCTGCGGAGAAAGTCACCTTGACGGTGTCGCCGGAGAATTCGAAGTCGATGAGATCGCCGGGGTCGTAACCGGGTAGGCCGCACAGCCACAGCTGTTCGAGGTCTTTTTGCAGCTGATCTTCGGACACACCGAGTTCGGCGGCCGCCTCGGCTTTGGTGATGCGCGGGTTGGCCTGCAGATAGGGCACCAGGTTGAGCAGCCGCACCAACCGATCGGATACGGGCGTCATCTGCGCCACTCCCCGGCCGCTTCCCGCAGTCTGGTGAGCACATCTTCGCGCAGCGACGCCGGTTCCAGCACGATCGCGTCGGCCCCATAGGCGGCGATCTCGCGTGCCAACCGGTCGTTGAAACCGATGTCCAGCTCTAACACATCGCCCTCGCGGCCGGCCAGTTGCCGGCGCTCGACGGATCGTCCGGTGCGGCGCAGCGCGGTAGCACGACCGTCGGCAACCCACACCGTAGCCAGCGCTCCGGTCGGCCCCTCCGCGACGGCGTCGGCGACGATTTGCTGCAGGTCGACGTCGTCGGGCACGGTGACCGCCCCTGGTTCCCCGATCGGAGTGATGTCGGCGCCGATGCGCGAAAGCCGGAAGGTGCGGGTGGCGCCCCGGTCGCGGTCATGGCCCACGAGATACCAGCGGCCCTTGTCGGTGATCACGCCCCAGGGTTCGACGGTGCGGGTCAGGTAGGGCGCGGAGCGCGACGATCGGTGTGGGAACTGCACCACCTGTGCGGAATTAATGGCAGACAACAGGATTCCGAGAACCTGTTCGGACGCCCGCAGCCCCGGTAAGCCGGCCGGGGACGCGATGGATACCGGGGCATCCGGATCCACGTCGACTCCCGCCGCGCGCAGCTTGAGCAGCGCGCCCTGAGTGGCGGTGATCAACTCTGGCGACTTCCACAGCTGGGTGGCGACGGCCACCGCGGCCGCCTCTTCCCGAGTGAGGTCGACCGGCGGCAGCGCATAGGCGTCGCGGTTGATGCGGTAGCCCTCGGTGGGGTTGAGGTTGGACACCTTGCCGACTTCCAGCGGGATGCCCAGGTCACGCAACTCGGTCTTGTCGCGTTCGAACATCCGGGAGAACGCCTCGGCAGACGGGCTGTCGGCGTAACCCGCGACGCTCGATCTGATCTTTTCGGCGGTGATATAGCCCCGGGTGGAAAGCAGGGCGATGACCAGGTTAACCAGTCGCTCGACTTTGTTGATGGGCATCCGGTTCAGATTAAAGGCTACATGCTCGCGATCAGCCGCTTGACCCGCTCGTCGACGGCCCGGAACGGGTCCTTGCACAGCACGGTGCGTTGTGCTTGGTCGTTGAGCTTGAGGTGCACCCAGTCGACGGTGAAGTCGCGGCCGGCGGCCTGCGCGGCGCTGATGAACTCCCCGCGCAGCCTGGCACGGGTGGTCTGCGGCGGACGGTCGACGGCGTCGGCGATCTCCTCGTCGGTGGTCACCCGGGCCGTCAGACCCTTGCGCTGCAGCAGATCGAAGACGCCGCGGCCGCGCTTGATGTCGTGATAGGCCAGGTCCAGTTGGGCGATCTTGGCGTGCGACAGCTCCATGTTGTAGCGGTCCTGATAGCGCTGGAACAGCTTGCGCTTGATCACCCAGTCGATCTCGGTGTCCACCTTCGCGAAGTCCTGGCTCTCCACGGCGTCGAGTTGGCGACCCCACAGGTCGACCACTTGCTCGATTTGCGCGTTGGGTTCGCGGGTCTGCAGGTGCTCGACGGCGCGGCTGTAGTACTCGCGCTGGATGTCCAGCGCGCTGGCCTGGCGGCCACCGGCCAGCCGGACGGGCCGGCGACCGGTGGTGTCGTGGCTAACCTCGCGGATGGCGCGGATGGGGTTGTCCAGCGAAAAGTCCCGGAACGCGACTCCGGATTCGATCATCTCCAGCACCAGGGCCGCGGTGCCCACCTTGAGCATGGTGGTGGTCTCGCACATGTTGGAGTCGCCGACGATGACGTGCAGTCGCCGGTACTTCTCGGCGTCGGCGTGCGGCTCGTCGCGGGTGTTAATGATGGGACGGGATCGGGTCGTCGCACTGGAGACGCCTTCCCAGATGTGTTCGGCGCGTTGGGAAAGGCAGAAAGTGGCGGCTTTGGGAGTTTGCAGCACCTTGCCGGCCCCGCAGATTAGCTGCCGGGTGACCAGGAACGGCAACAGCACATCGGAGATCCGGGAGAACTCGCCGGCCCGCACGATCAGGTAGTTCTCGTGGCAGCCGTAGGAGTTGCCCGCTGAGTCGGTGTTGTTCTTGAACAGGTAGATATCGCCGCCGATGCCCTCGTCGGCAAGTCGCTGCTCGGCGTCGATGAGCAGGTCTTCGAGCACCCATTCGCCGGCGCGGTCGTGAGTGACCAGCTGGACCAGGCTGTCACATTCTGCCGTGGCGTACTCGGGGTGGCTGCCCACGTCGAGATACAGACGTGCGCCATTTCGCAGGAAAACGTTGGAACTGCGACCCCACGACACCACCCGCCGGAAAAGGTAGCGGGCCACCTCGTCCGGAGACAGTCGCCGATGCCCGTGAAAGGTGCAGGTGACACCGAACTCGGTCTCGATGCCCATAATTCGTCGCTGCACGTAATCGAGGGTACTTGCTGCCGAATTGGCGCGGTGCGCAAGCCACGCCCACGGGCAGCGATAGATCACTCAGCCGGTGGGAGTCCCGCGCAGCTGGACCGCTGCAACGGGCCTTGGCACCGTGAGATTCGTTATGATGTGCTTACCCCTCTCGGGTCCTCGGGGTGTTAAATGATCCTCCGGCGTGGAATGTGACACGACATTTCAGAGAATCTGCTTCCGGGCAATGACACGGACTCCGCTCGCGTGCAAGCGCTTCAGCGTTATCGGTTGCTGGAGATGCCGCCGGACCGCGTACTGAGCCGGATCGCTGGGTTGGCCGCCCGATCCCTCGACGTGCCGATGGCGACGGTGTCGATAGTGGGCGCCGATGACATTCGGTTTATGGCCGTGCACGGACTGCCATCGATCGACCACGCCGCACAGGACGGGGTCGGTGCGTTAGCACTCACCAGCGACGCGCCTTTCGTTGTGCAAGACGCGCTCGGCGACCCCAGCACCGCCGACAACGAGTTCGTGCGCACACATCGGATTCGGTTCTACGCGTCGGCTCCGATCGTCACGTTCGACGGGCACAGCCTGGGCACCGTCGCCGTCATGGATACCCGGGTCCGCGCGGTGTCAGGTGTACAACTCGCGGTTCTACAGGACCTGGCCGCCATGGTGATGGAACAGCTCGACTCACGCCTGGCCTCCCTGGACGCTCTTACGGTAGAACGCGGTCTGCGCAGTGCCGCTGAATACGCGCGCGACGACGCCCGTTTCGAGCGCTACCACGCCCAGCAGGCCCGCGACACGGCGCACCGCGACCGCGATGTCGCCCAGCACGAGCGCGATGACGCACGTCAGGATCGCGACGTCGCCATTCGCGATCGCAATATCGCGGAGTACGACCGCGATCTGACAGAGGAGTACGCGGCAGTTCTGCAGCAAACCTTGCTTCCAACGACGTTGCCTACCGTGGCGGGTGCGTCCCTGGCTGCCCACTACCACCCAGCCTCCCCCCGTCGGATCGGCGGGGATTTCTATGACGTGTTCGCCCTCGGCGACGATCGGTGGGCGTTCTTCATCGGTGATGTCGAAGGCCATGGTGTTGACGCCGCCGTGGTGACATCGCTGATCCGCTATACGCTGAGATCTGCCGCTTTGCATTACAGCGACCCCAGACAAGGTCTCGCCGAACTGAACTCGGTGCTGTTGCGCGAACTGGATTTACGGCGCTTTTGCACTGTCCTGTTCGGCACCCTGCAGCGTCGGCCTGACGAACAGGGCTTCGCCGTCACCATCGCCACCGGCGGTCACCAGCCTGCGTTGTTGCTCGACCCCACGAGCGGGACAGCAGCTATGGTCCGCTCTGACGAAGGCACACTCGTCGGCTTACGGGCCGATGCACAGTTCCACAAGTGTGACGTGATCCTGCGCCCGGGTCAGACTCTGTTGTTTTATACCGACGGCATCGTCGAAGCGCGGCGCGGGGTAAACCCTTTCAACGAGGACAGCCTAGCCGCCTTCGCCGCTGACCACGCCGGGCTGGACGCCGTAGGACTCATCGACGAACTCGCCACGTTGATCCCCAAATTGGCGCCTGAGGACGACATAGCCCTGCTGGCTATCAGCGCCGACTAGACGCTCCTGACAATCCCCCGGTATCGACACAACGAATATCAAAGTTAGGCTATCCGAAACTTCACGTGAGTCTCCGGAGGGCTGTCAGGCATGACGCACGTGTGGATGGCAACACCGCCGGAAGTCCACTCAGCACTGTTGAGCACGGGGCCAGGTCCTGGGCCACTGTTGGCGGCCGCATCGGCATGGCGTTCGCTCAGCGTCGAGTACGCGGCCGCGGCCGACGAGGTCAGTGCAGCGTCTACCCCGCCCTACTCCGAGGGCTGGTCCTTAGGTTCCTCGGGGCTTTCCGCGGCTACCGGATCCTCAGAAGCCTCGGCGTCGCCGGAATCCGTTTCCTGCAGCAGCGATTCCAGCGTGGCGCGGTTGATCCGGCGGAATGCGCGCCGCGGCCGGTTGGCGTCCAGGATCGCGACTTCCAGGCTGGCCACGCCGAGACTGGGCTGGCCGTTGCTTGCGCTGTCGCCGCTGTTGGCCCGCAACGCGTTGACCGCGACCTTCAGCGCATCGGCCAGATCGGCGTTCTCGGTGTAGGACTCCTTGAGGGCGTTGATGATCGGTTCGGTGGTGCCACCCATCACCACGAAATGCGGCTCGTCGGCGATCGACCCGTCATAGGTAATCCGATACAGCTCAGGCGCTTTCGTCTCGCCGCAGTGCGCTACTTCGGCCACACACAACTCGACCTCGTACGGCTTGGCCTGTTCGGTGAAAATACTGCCGAGCGTCTGCGCGTAGACGTTGGCCAGCTGACGGCCGGTGACGTCGCGGCGGTCATAGGCGTAGCCGCGGGTGTCGGCGAATTGGATTCCACCACGGCGCAAGTTATCGAACTCGTTGAACTTTCCAGCCGCGGCGAATCCCACCCGGTCGTAGATTTCGCTGATCTTCTGCAACGACCGTGACGGGTTCTCCGCGACGAACAGCACGCCGCCCGCATAGGCGAGCACCACGACGCTACGACCGCGGGCAATGCCTTTGCGTGCGAGCTCGCTGCGCTCGCGCATCGCCTGCTCGGGCGAGATGAAATACGGAAAGCTCACTTCGCACCGCCGTCGGGGCCGAAAGTATCAGCGCGCGAACGACTCTCGACTACTCCGCGGGCGAGTTCGGCAATGCGTCGCTCCGGTATCTCCATCGCCCCGTCGGCGTCAATGGTGACCGCGGTCGGGTAGATACCGCGGACCAGGTCCGGGCCCCCGGTGGCCGAGTCATCGTCGGCCGCGTCGTACAGCGCCTCCACGGCGACCCGCAATGCCGAATCCGCATCGGTGACTTGGGGGTAGAGCTTCTTGATCGACGACTTGGCGAAGATCGACCCGGAGCCCACCGACTGATAGCCCTCTTCCTCGATGTTCCAGCCGCCGGCGGCATCAAAGGAGACAATGCGACCCGCGCTCTGCGGGTCCGACGCGTAGATGTCGTAGCCCACCAGCAGCGGCAGGGCTACCAACCCCTGCATCGCCGCGGGCAGGTTGCTGCGCACCATGATCGCCAGTCGGTTGACCTTGCCCGCGAAGGTCAGCTGTATCCCTTCGAGCTTCTCGTAGTGCTCGAGTTCGACGGCGTACAGGCGGGCGAACTCGACAGCGACAGCCGCGGTGCCGGCGATGCCGGTGGCGGTGTAGTCGTCGGTGATGTAGACCTTGCGGACATCGCGGCCGGCGATCATATTGCCCTGCGTCGAGCGCCGGTCGCCCGCGATCAGGACTCCGCCGGGATACTTGAGGGCCACGATGGTGGTGCCGTGCGGCAACTGATCACCCATGACTCCCTCGCTGATGCTTGCCGGAAGCAACTCCGGCGCCTGACGACGCAGGAAGTCCGCGAAGGAGGACAAGCCTATTGATGGAAAACCGGGTGACGTTGAATTAGTGGACAGGCGATCGGGCAACGGCCAGGTCACTGTCCGCCCTTTTGGACGTAAGCGCGCACGAAGTCCTCGGCGTTCTCTTCCAGTACGTCGTCGATCTCGTCGAGCAGATCGTCGGTCTCCTCGGTCAGCTTCTCGCGACGCTCCTGGCCTGCGGCCGCCGCGCCGGTGATGTCGTCGTCATCGCCGCCACCATCGCCACGTTTGGTCTGCTCCTGCGCCATCGCCGCCTCCTGCTTCGTCATACGCCTTCAAAAATAAGGCCGAGCGCGTGTCCATTCGCCCGTTAGCTGTTCTCTACCCTACCGGTCAGCGCCGACGTTTCCCGGCTCAGCCGGTCAGTTGCTCCACCAGTTCGGCGGCGCTGTGCACCGAATCGAGCAACGCACCGACATGCGCCTTACTACCCCGCAGCGGCTCCAAAGTCGGGATCCGGACCAGCGAGTCGCCACCCAGATCAAAGATCACCGAATCCCAGCTCGCCGCGGCGATGTCGGCGCCGAACCGGCGCAGGCATTCGCCGCGGAAATATGCGCGGGTGTCGGTCGGCGGGTTGTCCACGGCTTCGAGCACCTGGTGCTCGGTGACCAGCCGCTTCATCGATCCGCGCGCCACCAACCGGTTGTACAGGCCCTTGTCCAGCCGGACGTCGGAGTACTGTAAGTCGACGAGGTGCAGGCGGGGAGCGGACCAGTTCAGGTTTTCTCGCTGCCGAAACCCTTCTAGCAATCGCAGCTTGGCTGGCCAGTCCAGCAGTTCCGCACACTCCATTGGGTCACGTTCGAGCAGGTCCAGCACCTCTGCCCAGGTTTCCACTACGTGAGAGGCGCGCGGGTCCGGGTCGCGGCTGTCGACCAGTTTGGCCACCCGATCGAGGTAGACACGTTGCAGCGCAAGGCCGGTCAGTTCCCGGCCGTCGGCCAGTGCCACGGTTTGGCGCAGGGAAGGGTCGCGGCTGATCGCGTGGACCGCATGCACCGGGCGGGCCAACACCAGATCGGTCAGATCGATGCCCTCCTCGATCAAGTCGAGGACCAGCGCTGTGGTGCCCAACTTGAGGTAGGTCGATGTCTCAGCCAGGTTGGCGTCGCCGATGATGACGTGCAGTCGGCGGTACCTGTCGGCGTCGGCGTGCGGTTCGTCGCGGGTGTTGATGATGCCGCGCTTGAGGGTGGTCTCAAGGCCGACCTCGACCTCGATGTAGTCCGAACGCTGCGACAGCTGGAAGCCGGCCTCGTCCCCCGAGGCACCGATGCCCACCCGGCCAGAACCGGTTACCACTTGCCGCGACACCAGGAACGGGGTGAGCCCGGCGATGATGGAAGAAAACGGTGTCTGTCGCGACATCAAGTAGTTCTCATGCGACCCGTAGGACGCGCCCTTGCCGTCGACATTGTTCTTGTAGAGCTGCAGCTTCGCGGCCCCAGGCACGCTGGCGACGTGCCGGGCCGCAGCCTCCATCACACGCTCGCCGGCTTTGTCCC
>JALHRH010000251.1 GCA_022841565.1 Mycobacterium sp.
GGCTTCCGAGGTCGGGGGAGTGAAAACGCGCGTCATGTAGTCGACGAAGAAGGTCTCGCCACTTCCCGGCCCAGGCTCCGCCGACGCCGCCGGGGCCGCCGCCACTGCCACGATGGCCAGACCCGCCAGAACGCTGCCAACTTTGCCCGACACATTTCCTCCAGGTCTGCCCGACGCTGAACCGCCAGCCGAAAGTAGCACCGAAAGCGCCCGAGCGTGCAGCTTCGCGCCGCATTAGGGGCCCACGCGTCGGTGGGATAGACTAGCCACAACGTTGGCCTTCCATTACCACTGCCAACACGTCGTGGAACGTTCCTCATCCCACCGGCGCCAGCCCGAAATTCGCGGCTCAGCGCGTCGCGTTCAGATGATCCGTGCATCAAGCACTACGGTCTCGCGGCGATCGATTTTGCCCACCGGCAATCTCGCCAGCTTGTGCCCGCTCTCCGCGAACCGTCGCGACGACCGGCACACCGATGCCCGAAAGGCACCGAAAAGTGACTACCGACAAGACTTTTGCCGACCTCGGCGTACGCGCACGGCTGATCAGCGTGCTCGCCGCCGACGGTATCTCCGCCCCGTTCCCCATTCAAGTGCAGACGCTGCCCGATACGCTCGCCGGTCGAGATGTCCTCGGGCGCGGCAAGACCGGTAGCGGAAAGACACTCGCATTCGCGATTCCGTTGGTCAGCAGGCTCTCGTCGGCGAAGCGGCGCCCGTCACGGCCGTCGGGTTTGGTTCTGGCACCCACCCGTGAGCTGGCCACGCAGATCACCGCGACACTGGCACCGTTGGCAGCCGCCAGTAATCTGCGGGTGACCACCGTATTCGGTGGCGTATCGCAGAACCGACAGGTAGCGGCCCTGCAATCGGGTGTCGATATCGTGGTGGCCTGCCCCGGTCGGCTCGAGGACCTGATGAAACAGCGCTTGGTCAGTCTCGATGCGGTCGAGATCACTGTCATCGACGAAGCCGATCACATGGCCGACCTCGGGTTCCTGCCGGGCGTCACCCGCATCCTGGCCAGCACCCCGGCCGGCGGCCAGCGGTTGCTGTTCTCCGCGACCCTCGACAACGGCGTGGACAAACTCGTCAATCGGTTTCTGCGCAATCAGGTGCTGCACTCTGTGGACGAGTTGAATGCGCCGGTTCCGGCGATGACCCACCACGTGTTCCACGTCGCCGGCGCGGAAGCCAAGAAGGAGCTCGTACATCGGCTCGCTTCTGGCAGTGGACGCCGAATCCTGTTCATGCGCACCAAACATCACGCGCGCCGCCTCGCCAAGCAGCTCACCGAGGCCGGCATCCCGTCAGTTGATCTGCACGGCAACCTTTCCCAACCGGCCCGCGACCGCAATCTCGCCGCATTCACCACCGGCGAGACCAGAGTCTTGGTCGCAACCGATATCGCCGCGCGTGGTGTGCACGTCGACGAAGTCGAGTTGGTGGTCCACATCGATCCGCCCAGCGAGCACAAGGCCTATCTGCATCGTTCCGGGCGCACCGCGCGAGCCGGAAACGCTGGCGACGTGGTCACTTTGGTGCTGCCCGAGCAGCGCACGGATACCCGGGCGTTGCTCCGCAAGGCAGGGATCCGGGTCGAGCCACAGCAGGTGACCCCCGACTCCGCCGAAGTGCAGGCCTTGGTGGGCGAGGTTGCCCCATACCGCGCGCCGGTCCCAAAAACCGCGGAGCCGCAACCTGCTAGGCCCGTTCGGCGTGGTGGATCCGGTACAGCCGGGCAACGACGTCGGCGTCGGCCCAGCGAGCTGCAACGGAGCGCTCGCTAGGCGGCGATGGTGCCTACGATCAGGCTGGCTCGCATTCCGGAATCGTGACGTTCTTCAGCTTCAGCTCGTCGCAGTACGCCTGGAAGTTCCTGCCTTGCGCCTCGTCTTCGACGATCTGATTTTCCAGCCCGCACGTGTTGTTCAGCAGGCACGGATCCTCGGGTGTTGCGGTGATAGCCGTCGATCCGTTGTTGCCCAGCGTTGAGGCCTCCGCGGCGCCGAAACCCACCGCCACGCCACCGATTACAACGGCAACCCAAATCAACCGGATCGGCCGGCGCGCGCGCCGAGGCTGCGACTGCGCAGGTGCTGACTTTTCCTCGAACATCTACCACTCCTTGATAGTTGACCGGTCAATCTGGCGTTCCAGACGAGCTAGCGTCGCCGCCACGACGCTGACTTTGGGGATCGTAGCTGCTCAGGCGGAAAACCGCCTGTCGTAATAGACCCATATGCAACTATTGCAGATGGCTTCATTGACGGTCAAGGGGGACTCGCTATAACCGGAAAATTCTTTCATGTGTCGTGCGCGGCGACACTGCGACACCGGGATGTGGATGCCGCGTTTGCCGACCCGGCCCATAGCTGGTGGCACGTAGCGTTGTCTCTGCGGCCGTGGAGGTCCGTTCCGGGGTCCAGGTCGCGGGGCAGGCTGTTGATGCCGTTGATGAAATTGGCCGGCGCATCACGGGGTTCGGGTGCCGAGATGTCGGGAATGCGGCGTGTAGACCTCGGTCAGCAGCGCGTTGAGCATGGTGCGGGCCAGCGCTGAACCGAGGCGGCAGAGCGGTCCCTGCCGCTGAAGGCGTTGTGCGGGTGGGGGTTTCGCGAGCAACCACACGGCGAGGCAAGGAGCCGTTGACGGGACGGTGCGGGCCAGACCGGGACCAGCACGGCGGACTGTCCGCAGCATCCACGAGTGATAGCCGGGTGCGCGACGAGACAGCGGCGCGTCCGAGGATCATCACCGCGAACCTCGTTGGTGGACGCAAAACGAAATGCGGATGTGACTTCTGCGTTCGCTTCGTGGACAATGGGGGACAAGTTCGGCTCAACCACGATGCCGTGTGGGTTTTGCTGACCGAAAGTGGCGCGTATGTCGACCGTCCTCCTGGATACCACCGATCTCGCCGAAGCCGTGGATGGCATCAGTGCGGCGTATCCGCGGGTGCAGATTTTCCGTCGCCTCCGCAGCGAGGTGGAACGAACGCGCGTTCGTCGGACCACTGTGGGGTCGCTCGACGTCGACGAGGTTGAGCTGGGGTGCGAACTGGGTTTCCGAACTGATTTGCCCGACCGCGTCTACGTCACCCGGATGCGCTCCGGAACTTTGGTCTATGAGTGGAACGGGCAGGGGCAGTTGATGTTCGGGCCCGACGACGTCGCCGGATGTGACGGTATGGAAGGCGGATTTACCGGCCGGGCCGTGCGCACGCACTGCGATGTGCTGTCCATCGAGCGACAGGCGCTGAGCGAGGTGGCGGCCGGCCCGAAAGATGAGCCAGTCCGACTGACCGGGGTGGCGCCGGTGTCACCGGAAGCCAGGCGGCATTTGGTGCGTGTCGTGGACTATGTCTGCCAGAGTGTGTCTGACGAGCCCCAGGTTGTCCGGGATCCGTTGATCGCCAGTGCAATTCAGCGCTACTTGGCCGCCAGCATGCTGTCGGCCTTCCCCAGTAACGCTGTGCTGGAGCCAGCCGTCGAGGACCGCCGGGACAGCACCCCGCTGTTGCTTTGCCGCGCTATCGCCTTCATCGATGACAACGCACACACCGACATCTCGCTGGCTGACATCGCGAGCGCGATCTTTGTGACGCCGCGGGCGTTGCAGTACATGTTCCGCAGGCATCGCGACTGCACCCCCACCGAGTACCTGCGGCGGGTGCGTCTGCACCACGCTCACCGTGAACTCGTCGCCGGTAACCGCGACGACGATTCGGTCGGTGACATCGCCCGCAAGTGGGGATTCGGCCACCTGGGGCGCTTTGCTGCCTACTATCGCCAGCACTACGGCCAGAGTCCGCATGTGACCTTGCTCGGCTGAGACTTCGTCCACCACACCTCGTTGACATTGACAGTGTCACGGTAACAGTGTCAGTATCGGTGTTATGCCGGAAGACGCGGCCTGGACGTTGGACGAGTTGGTGGGGCGGGTTGCCGCTGCCCTGGCCACCGCGGCGTATCCGGGATCGCCCAACGGGCGAGTTCGCGAGCTGCCCGACCGGCGGGCCGTGCGCTGGTACACGACGACCGGACTTGTCGACCGGCCAGCCATGCAGGGGCGCAGCGCGATCTACCGCACCCGCCACCTGTGGCAGATCGTTGCTGTCAAACGACTTCAGGCCCAGGGCTTTTCGCTTGCGGAGATTCAGGCGAAATTGGCCGGCGCAACTGACGAGACGCTGCGCCGGCTCGCCGATGTGCCCAACGTACTGGTTACTGATGGGCCGGCCAAACAGGCACCGGCCGCCCCGCGCTCGGATCGGAGGACCCGATTCTGGGCGGAGCCGCCCCCCGCCGAACCGCCGCCCAGCCGCGACGGCACCGACGCCGTCACGGCGCTCGCCGCGGTGAGCCTGCCGGGCGGGGCGATGCTGCTCCTGCCGGCTCAACCCGATGACGGCGACATCCACGCGATTCGTTCGGCCGCCACGCCGTTGCTGGAACTGCTGGCCGATCGCGGCCTGTTAACCCTCGATGATCGGAGCCCCTCATGACCGTCCGCATCACCTCGATGACTGACGCTGACCTGCACTGCGTCGACGGCGACGCCGCGCTGGGCGCTCTGCACACCGAGCGTGGCAATCTACCGCTCGATCACATCGACGTCCGGGTCGATATCACCGGGCTCACCAGTCAGGTCAAGCTGACCCAGGACTTCGTCAATACCTTCGACGTACCTCTGGAAGCGAGTTACGTTTTCCCGCTGCCGGACCGGGCCGCGGTGATCGGGATGCGGATGACCGCCAACGGCCGTGTCGTGGATGCTGAATTGGCCGAACGCGAGGCGGCCCGGCAGGCTTACCACCGTGCCGTCACGTCGGGCAGACGAGCATCGATCGCGGAGGAGGAGCGGCCCGACGTGTTCACCATGCGGGTCGGCAACATCCTGCCCGGCGAAATGGTCAGCGTGGCAATCACCCTCGTCAACCCGTTGACCTATGCGGACGGCGAGGCGACCTTCCGCTTCCCGCTTGTCGTTGCGCCGCGGCATATCTCGGGTGAGTCGCTGGACGATGTCGCCGTTGGAGACGGTTATGCCGACGACACCGACGCTGTCCCGGATGCCTCGCGTATCACGCCGCCGATGCTGCTTAGCGGTTACCCACACACGATTCCGCTGACCATCGACGTCGGCATCGATCCCGACGGTCTGACACTGTCCGAGGTTCGGTCCAGCCTGCCCACCGAAAACACCGATGACGGCCGCATCCGCGTTCTGCCGGGTCAACGCGCCAACCGGGATCTCGTCCTGCGTTTGTGCTACGCGGGCGATGTCTTCACCGACTCGCTCGTGTTGGTCCCCGATGCCGACGGTGACGAGGGGACCTATCAGCTCACGGTGCTTGCGCCGATGTGCAGTGCGCCGCCGCGCCCCCGCGATCTGGTGCTGCTGCTGGACCATTCGGCAAGCATGGCCGGCTGGAAGATGGTGGCCGCACGCCGGGCCGCGGCGCGCATCGTCGACACGCTCACCGATCGTGACCGGTTCGCCGTGCTCACATTCAATGATCGGACCCAACGCCCCGCGGGTTTGCCCGATGATTTGGTTGAAGCCAACGACCGCAACCGGTTTCGCGCGGTGGAGCATCTCGCCGGTGTCGAATCTGAAGGCGGCACTGAACTTTTCGACCCCCTGCGGCAGGCGCTGGCCATGTTGGGGAGGGGCGGCGGCCGGGACGCCACCGTCGTCCTCATCACCGACGGTCAGGTCGGCAACGAGGACCAGCTGTTGCGCGGACTAGCCGGCGACTTGCCCCGGGTCCGGGTGCATGCGGTCGGATTCGACCAAGCGGTCAACGCCGGATTCCTGGGCCGGCTGACCCGTGCGGGCGGGGGACATTGCGAGCTGGTGGAGAGCGAGGATCGTCTTGACGAGGCAATGGATGCCATTCAACGGCGCATCGCTGCGCCGCTCGCGTATTCGCTGACGCTGCACTCCGCAGAACTGACCATCATCGACGACACCATGAGCCCGGCCCGGCTGCCGGACTTGTTGCCGGGCGTGCCACTGGTGGTGAGCGGCCGATATCGGGGAGAAGCAGCGGGTTCGATCGTGCTGCGCGGTACCGACCGTGCCAGCGCCGCCTGGTCGGTTTCCGTTGCCGGACAGCGTCGCGAAGCTCCACCGGTGACCGCTGCGTGGGCACGGGCGCACCTGCGCGACCTCGAGGACCGCTATACCTCGGTAGGGGGGAACAGCTCCGCACCGGACTTGGCGAAGCGGATCGTTGACACATCGTTGCGGTTCGGCGTGCTGTGCAGGTTCACCGCATACGTCTCGGTCGACGGACGGATCGTCGCCACGGGTGGGGCGCGACACCGTGTCGTGCAACCCGTCGAGGCGCCGGCGGGCTGGAATACGGCCCCGGCCAAGCCGATGGTCGCCGCCGTGGCGGGGAGCACGCCGGGCAAACTCGAGACGGCCCAGGCACGAACGGTCAAGCTGCGCAACGTGATTGTGGTGGCGGTGGCGTGCGTGTTGGTCCTGGGCGGAGGCTGGTTGTGGTCCCTGGGCCGGGTCAACCTACCGGGGTCGGCGCGCGACGGGGGGGTGGCCGGCACGTTGACGGAGACACCTGGCCAGGACCGTTCCCGGCCGAGCGGCCAGATTCCGGCAACGAAGGGCGGCATTGCCGACCAGACCACCCTCAGCCCGGCCCCGATCACCCCGCCTGCCGACAACACCTTCAAACGCGACGTCGTCACCAACGGATCGCTGCAGCTGGTCGTCGCCGATCCCGGTGCCGTGGCCGACCGGCTCATCACATCGGTGAAAGATGCCGGCGGACGGGTGGATTCGCGATCGGAGCGGTCGGGGCAGTCGTCGCCGGTGGTCGGTCTGGTGTTGCGCATCCCGGCGGACAAGCTGGACGGGGTGCTGGCCGACGCAAAGAAACTCGGCATGGTTGAGTCGATGTCGATCACCCACACCGACGTCACCACCCAACGTGTCGACCTTGATGCCCGCATTGACGCGTTGCAGACCTCGGTCAAGCGGCTGCTGGAATTAATGAGCAAGGCCGGCGATGTTGCGGACCTGCTCGCCGCGGAATCGTCGCTGACTCAGCGGCAAGCCGAGTTGGACTCGCTTAAAGCCCAGCGCAGCACACTGCGCGACGAAATTGACTACACCACAATTAATGTCAACATCTCCGCTGAGTCGACGGTGACCCACCCGGGATTCTTCGGCGAGCTGGCCCGAGGGTGGACGTCGATAATGGCAAAGGCTCACAGCAGCTTGCTGACTATCGGTTTCTTGCTGCCGTGGCTGGCGCTCTTGGCTTTGCCGGTGTTGGGCCTGGTGCTCGTGATGCGGCGGCTATCCGCGCCCCGGGCGGCCAGCGGCGCCCCGGCCGATGGACCCTAACCAAGTTCTGTTTCAACTGTTTCAATTGCCTCGCCCCGGATAGAATGCCGTTATGCCTGCCGTCAGTGCGCTGGTCAGTCAAGTCGAGGAACGCGTCCGGCGCGATCCGGATTTCGCCAAGCTCCTCGATGCGCTGCTCGAAGTGCCGACGGTGCCCATGGAGGAACTGGAACGCATCGCCGCCAGCAACCTCAACAGCGAGCGGCGCGACGGCGTGCT
Source organism: Mycobacterium sp. (assembly GCA_022841565.1). GTDB lineage: Bacteria > Actinomycetota > Actinomycetes > Mycobacteriales > Mycobacteriaceae > Mycobacterium. The sequence goes on from JALHRH010000251.1 coordinate 7,600, forward strand.
GAAAGACTTCCGGGCCGGTGCGCTCCCGACCCGAGAAGTTCAGTCGCGGTTGGGCTACGCGACACCCCAGGCGGTCCACGAATTGCGCCGGCGCGGCAAGGTGCTGGGCGCCACCGTCGGCAACAACACGTGGTTCCCGGCTTGGCAATTCGAAAGCGGCCGGTTGCGTTCGGACCTTCCGGAGATCCTGGTGCTGCTGGCGCGATTCACCTCCGACCCGGTCGTCGCCGACCGCATCATGCGGATCAAGCGCGACGAGTTGGCCGGCGCGTCCATCTCGGAGGCGCTGCGCCGCAACAAGACCGTTAGTACCGCGTGGCAGCTGCTCAACGCCGTCGGTGCCTAGTCTCTCCGGCGGGTACCGGCGTTCGCTGCCGTCTCAACGTCCAGCGGGCCTGGCAAGCCGGACAGTGCCCGCAGGCGTCGAGTTATGGCGAGTGGAAGCCGCCGAGCCCGCCGACTGGACCTGGAATGGGTTCCCGCAGCCGCGCTTCCGGTTTGATTCGGCGGCCGGCCGATTCCGTACCCGGTACGCCGCAACGACCTCTGAGGGCGCGTTTCGCGAGCGCTATCGAGACACCGGCCGCACCATCCCCGCCGACCACGCATCGCAATACCTGATTCGACTCGTCTCGACCCGGCCACTGCGGATCTTCGACTTGCGGACTCAACGCAACCTGGATGCCCTTGACATCGACGACCAGATCAGCACCGGCCAACGCGGGCGGGTGTGGCGGCAGTGCCATCAACTCGCCGACGCCGCCCGGCGCTGGTGGCAAGATCTCGACGCCATCGTGTACCGGTCGCGAACGACGCCCGAAACCTCGACCAACTACGCGTTCTTCGCCCACGACGCCTTTGCCACCGAGTCATGGGCGCTGGAAAAC
>JALHRH010000252.1 GCA_022841565.1 Mycobacterium sp.
ACATGGCCGAGATGGAGGCACCGCCGGCCGCCGTTTCGCAAGGTTGGATCACTACGGTCAACTGGAGCTGGGCCGCCGTCTTTGTCCTCGCCGCATTCATCTGGGGTTACCGCTTTATTACGCTGCGGCGCCGCCGTGGGACTCGGATGTGGCGCACCAGAATGGGTAGCGCCGTTCAGGCGATGACGGCCGCCGGCATGGCGATTATGTTCGCCGTCCTGGTTTTTCGCGCGTGACCCGGTTCAGGCACCCTGGTATTGCTGCGCCAGCAGGGTCCGGACCGACTGAGCCGGTGCGGAGAGTTCGGTGACGCGTTCGACCCCGAGGGCGATGGTGGGGAGGTTCGCCAGACATTCGGCGTAGGAGCGCGCCCCCAATCTCATGCCAAGGCTCACCCACGCGTCCACCACCGACCATCTGCGCGGGTTTTCCTTTGCCCACTCGCTGCCATCGAGCCGCTGTTTCCACTCCGCCACATCGAGTTCGGCGAGCGCAAACCCGCCGAGCAGCTTGCCGTATTCCACGGCCTCACCGCGCGCCACGGTGATTCCACGTCCGAGCACCGGCGTTCCTGCCACCTCGGGCAGCAGACGCAGTATCGCGGTCGCCGCGGCGCGGCCGGTAGTGACCTCCTCGGTCAATGTCATGGCAGGGTATGCCCCCAGCGCCACACAGGCATCAACCACCGACACCAGGATGTCGGCGGAGTCCCGCAACTGCCAGTCCTCCCCAAGCACCCGGGGCAGGCGCACGATGGTGAAGTCGAGCGCATCCGGAGCAGCGGCCACGACCAGTTCTGCGAGTGACTTGGATGCCGCGTAGGGATAGAGCGCAGCTTGGGGATCGGTGACGTGCGGCACGGTGACATCAGCGTTGACGACGAACGTCGACAAATGCACCACCCTGACACCCCGGCTCGCGCAGACTTCGACGATCCCGGACACCAGATTCACGTTCGCCCTGCGCAATGCGCGGTAGGGAACGAGCATATTGGTGTTGCCGATGCAGTTGATGAGGGTTCCGGCGCCGGCGTCCTCGATCAATGCCGCCAGCTCCGGCGCCCCGAACTCGGCTGAAAGCTGTTCAACTCGAACGCCGTCCACCCCCTGTAGTTCAGCCCACGGGCCGTACTCCGGTTGCGACCTGCTAGCCAGGACCACATCGGGACACCGAACTCCGGACCGTTTCAGGTCCAGGAGGGCTCCCACGAATCCGGTGCCCAGAATTCCCGACGCACCCAGCACGACGATCGCCGAACCCGCGCCGCGGGGTGACGGGGGGTCACCGGTTCCGCGGGATGCCTGCAGATCGTCGAGGTCGCGTTGTAACTCCGCGACAGTGGCCGAGTCCCGCCACGTATCGGTGATCGCTGCGGCAGAAGCCATGTCGGCCAACAGATTGGCGGCGGTGTCGGCACTGATCAGATCCAGGATCGACACCTGACGTCGGAGCAGCCTTCGGGTGTCGGGGAGAATTCTGATCAGGTCCAATGAACCGATGCCCTCGCCGAGCAGCGAGGAGTGCGGCTGGATGGCGGTCCCGAGGTGCCGACTCCAAAGCTTGGCAAGGGCAATCGCTTCGATCTCGGCGTCGTCCTGCTGCGCATCCTGCGGCACGGCCGGCAGGCTGGCACTGTCGACCTTTCCGTTCGGCCTTCTTGGGATATTCCGTGCTGCGACAACGAAAAACGACGACACCCCCGAGCTCAGCAGGATGTGCCGGATGCGTGCGGCTGCCGCGGCATCCTCGACGGCGTCGCGGGTTCGCGCGGTTTCGAACCACACCCCGAGACTTCCGTCGTGCAGCTCGACAGCGACATCGGCGATCTCGGGGGCATCGGATACTCGCTTGACTACCTCCGCGATATCGATGCGCCTGCCGGAAACTTTGACGACATCGTCTTTGCGACCAGCGAAGGCCGGGAAACCCTCGGCATCCACTATCACGCGGTCGGCGGTGGCATACGCGCGACGTCGCGAGCCCTCAGCGGTTGTCACCGTGCCGAAACTGCGGTCGTCGGTGCCGAGGTAGCCAACCGAGACCAAGTCGCCAACGATCACGACTTCACCGAACGCGACGAACACCGTGTCGGGCACCAACGGTCGCCCGAGCCGTAGCCGCGCCTCGCCCATGACGGTCGCGCCGTGCGCGGTGATCGGCAACTGGGTGACGACGACGGTGGCCTCGGTGGGGCCGTAGCTCGATACCAACGCGATGCGCTGTGCCGCAGCCGAATTCAACCATTTGTCGACGGCTACGGAGCGGACGGCTTCGCCGCCGATGACGACCTGCCGCAGGCACGAACGGCTGATCGCGTCCAGCGCGGCACGGTCCTCGCACAACAGATGCCATACGGCGGTCGGCAGGTCGACCACCGTCGCCCTGCTGGTGACCAGATCTGTTGTGAGCCCATCGAGGTCGCCCGATTTCATCGCCGTCGTTCGCACGAGCGTCGCGCCGCTGATGGCGGCGCCGAAGATCTCTTCGACGCTGATGTCCGACGTCAACGGCGCGCTTTGCAGGATGGTGTCTTGCGGCCCCCACCCGTAGGCGCTGGTGGCCGCTGGACAGAAAAGCGCAAGCGATCCGTGGGAAATTCGGACCAGCTTGGGCTGTCCGGTCGAACCCGACGTCGGCATAATGTAGGCCGTTTTGGTGCCGAGGGACGGGTCTTGTGCCACTCGCCGCATACGCTCGTCGGCCAGCACGCTCACGTCGTCATCCAGGGTCATCGGCGGCCGGGCAGCAGTGACGTCGACCACATGTGCCGCCGCGCCCGCGACGTGCTCAGCGATGGCATCGGCCCGTACCGTAAGTTGGTCGGGGGTGTCGCAGACGCTGTATCCGCAGCCCGCAAGGTGGCACGCGATCAGGCAATCAATGGTCTTTTCGGTGTTGTCGTCAGTGAGCACCACGACGTCGCCGGGGGCAATGCCGTTGTGCACCAACCACGCAACCCACCGATGGACGGCGGGACGACTCGCCACAATCTGGTGGCCACCACCGGCGGCGTCCACGAACCAGGCCGGCCGCGGCGTGTTGGTTTCGGTATCGCCGCCGTGGCCAAGCGCACCGTCCGGGCCGACCTCGAACCACGCGTTGACGGCGGTGGCCATCGGCTGATCCCACCGGTCCACCATCGAAACAAGTGCTCCCGCGACCCGATTCGCAATCTGGTTCGCCACCCGACCGCGGGTCGGCCCAGGCAGATCCGCGCGGTCCCAGATGGCCAGGTTGAGAGTGCGCTGCTGCTCGTCCAACACACTGGCCACCGTCATGCCCTCGACCGGACCGATATCCGTGGCGACGGGTGCTTCGATCAAGTACGGGCGGAGGCCGGGTGCGCATACCTCGCGAATGAAGTTGAGTGTCAACGCCTCGACGTGGGAGGTCCGGTTGATTGCCAGATACATTCGGCGGTAATACTCTTCACGAAGCCACCGGCGGCGCACCGCCTTGACATAGCCGCGATCAACCGCTCGGACGACGTCCCGCACCGACGCAAACGGAGCGAATCTCACCGGGTGCGCCACCGAATTAACCAGGCAGGTAGCGACATTCAGATCCGGATCGCCGAACCTGTTATCCACCGCGTGCACGAGCATGCTCTCGGTGCTGTGCCGGATGCTTGAGTCCACCGCTACGACCGCCGCGGCGACCAGCACGTTGAGCGGGACCTGCTCCGCCTCGGACAGCCGAAGGATCGCTTCGAAGGCGTCGCCGGAGATCGTCACGGACTCCTCAAGAACGCCTTTGGCTGCAGTCACTGGAGCATCGCGCACCCTTTGACCGGACCCGCCGAGCCTGGCCTCTTCGGTGATCTCACGCCGCACGGCATCGGCAAGTCGCTGTAGGGACTCGTCGACCTTCGCCCACTCACGACGATGGGCTTCGGCCAGCGTCGCCAAACCATCGGTCAGACAATGTGCTTCAGCGGTATCAGCGGCCAGGTGCCGGGCCAGACCGGCTTCGATGATCCCGGTGGCGCCCCCATCAACGACGATGTGGTGCGCCTGCACGTCGAGGCTCGACACCTCGCCGTTGTCGTCCGTCCCGACGGTATACCGCACCAAGGCCGTATCGAGGATGCCGGTAGACCAGCTGCGCTGCAGCCCAAAGTCGTCTTGTTCCGTGGGAAGATCGCCGCACCGCACGCGGACGATGTCGCCGAACCGCAGGCGGGGCACCAGATATGGATACTCAGAATCCGCCGCGGGCGTCTCGAGAACGCAAAGCTGAACCGGGCTCTCGCGGACCGTCGCTTCCAGGGCGGCCAGAAATCCCGACAACGGCCGCGGGTGGAAGCGATACTTCTTGCCGATCAGGTACAGCGACGGATCACCATCCTGCAGCACCCCAGTGTAGAGGTTCTGTTGCGACCTGCTCAGCGGGATGCGATCGGTTTCAGGCGCGCTCACAGAGATTCTCCAGCTCCCGAACCCATCCCGCGATCGACAGGTTCTCCGCCAACCGGGACGGCAGTTCGGATTCTCGATTCACGCCGAGCTTCTTCATCACGAGAACGAAGCGAACGGAATCCAGCCCGAGGTCTCGAAGGTCGGTGGCGTCGCCATCGGTGAGATCCGCCTCGTCGATGTACAACACATCGCAGACAGCAGCGAGAACCCTCGCCCTGACCGGTTCATCCATGCGCGCTCACTTCGGTTTTGGCACCGCTGACCGACGCGGCCAGTGCGGTCCGCATGACCTTGCCGGACGGAGTCCGTGGAATCTTGCTGACGATCGTGATCGTCGATGGCCGCGCCATCGACTCCGACTCCTGCCGGAACCGAGCCGCGATCGCTTGCTTCAGCTTGCGGGCGGCCGACTCGTCGAGATCGGTCGAGGGAACCACGGCCAGACCCACCAGAGCCCCGAACTCCGGGTCCGCAATCTCGTAGCACGCGGCTTCACGGACACCCGAAGCGCCTTCGGCGATCCGGTCAACCTCGTCGGGCGCGATGTTCACACCGCCGGAGACGAACATCTCGGAGGATCTTCCCTTGATGTAGAAGAAACCGTCCTCGTGACGCTCGAGCAGATCGCCGGTGTTGACCCATCCGTCGACCAAGACCTCCCGGGTTCGGTCCGCGTTGTTCCAGTACCCCAACATGTTTGCCGGCGACTTGACCCACAGCGTGCCGAAAGCCGCGGACGGGGCCGCGCCCGGGGCGGCGGGCCCTCCCCCGCCTGAGTTGTCAAGTCCCGCCAGGTATACCTCGACCCCGGGATAGGGCCGTCCCACCGCGCCAGCCTCTATCTTGGCGATCGAGTCTTCATCGGTCGGCAAACATAGCGCCGTGCAGCCTGTTTCGCTCAACCCGTAGACCTGCGCGGTGCGGACGCCCAATCCTTCGATGAACCGGACATCCGCCGCGATCGCCCGCGAGCCTCCGTATCCAACCAGCCGCAGCGACGGAACCTGCGCCCGCGCCGCCTCAGGAGACGACTTGAGCTCCGCAACCAGCTTCGCAAGAAGTGTGGGGACCACGCACGTCGTCGCGACCTCGTTCGTGCGGAGAATCTCCAGCAGAGAAGTCGTGTTCTCACCGCCGGTGATGCACATACCGCCGCGCATCAAACAGGTGAGTATCCACCACAATCCGCCGATATGGGTGGCCGGCAGCGGCGAGTACGTGGTCTCGCCATCAACCCAGCTCACCCAGTTCAGGCCCGTGTCCCGCAAGATGTCCGGCACCGCGTAGAAGGTGCGATTGGCCAACAGCACGGCCTTCGGCTCGCCCGTCGTGCCGCTGGTGAAGATCATTGCCAGCGGATCGTCGGCGCCGCGATCCGGGCACCGGAAGGGATCCCCGGTATCCGGAGCGGCGGTGTGCGTCGCGGCGGCGTTCAGGTCGATCGTTATCGCCGGTACGGAGCGCAGAGCTGGGGACAGCGCGCAAGCGTCGGCCCGACTTCCGGGCGCAACGAGAACCACGCTGGGGGAGGTGATTTGAGCGAAGCGTTCGATAGTGGCCGGCGGGAGGTTACCGTCGGCCAGGACAGCGATCACACCGAGTTTCGCGCAGGCCAGCACTGACAGGTACGTCTCGGGTCCGTTGTCCGACAGGACGAGTATCCGGGCCCCCGCCGAAACCCGTTGCGCACGAACAGTCGCGGCCAGCCTGTTCACCTCGGCGACAAGTTCGCAGTACCGCAGTGCGCTCTTGCCGTCGCACCGGCGCAAGGCAATCGCCTGTGGCCGCCGCCGCGCCTGCTCGAAGACCCGTTCCAAAACGGTCAACGGTAACTGGGACATAGCTGTCGCTCCTTTGCTGCGTTACGGAATGTTGAGGGCCGCCAGCTCGACCTCGCCGGAGGCCGCCCCGCCGTACTCGTCCCAGAACTCGATGGCGCACTTGATCGAGAGGTAGCGCAACGTTCGGTCGATCACCTCGAAGTCCTGGCACAGCAGGCGGGCGGAGAACTTCTGAGCATGGATCATCCTCTTGAACCGCGAGGCCGTGTTCTTGATCAGCATGCTGGGCAGCTGGAGGTCGAAATAGTCGGAAATCGACCAGCCTCGCAGCACCGGGATCTCCTCGTTGAGGATCGCCGGAGCAAAGGCACTGTAGGCAAGTTGGTTGAAGCACAGAATCAATTCCGCTGCATTGAAGTGCCCCGTGCTTCGTATGTACGCCGGCTCATCGATGCTGAAATTGCCATAGGCAAGCACCGAATCGGCCGTCGCTTTATAGCTTGCGTCGATGAGATAACGGCATCCTTTGTACGCATACGGATCCAGGACCTTGACCAGTAAGCTCTCCTCGATCGGAGCAGTGTCGCTGATGTCGGTGAATTTTGCTCGAGTCTGCGCGAAAGGGGACAAGGTGATGGCGCTCATACCGGATATCCTGGTGTGGTGAGGCCGTCCAACATTGTCAGACGGTGGGTGGTTAAATGCCCTGCTGCGGTGCCGTGCTTTGCTCGGTGCATAAGGGCACGGTTGTCCCACAGAATGATGTCGCCCACTTCGTAGTGCTGGGTATGAATAAATGGCGATTTGTACTCGGTGTCGAGCTGGCCCGTCGCCTCCATGAGGTCTCGCAGGATCGTCGGGTCGAGCACCTTGCCGTCTTTGTCCTCGATCTTGGTGGTGCCGGTCGCGCAAATGTAGAGAATCTCTTGCCCGGTATGCGGGTGCCTGATCACCGTCGGCCACTTGATCGGGGGCGTGGTTCGGTTGATCTCGTCCCAGACTTCGCCGATGGGCCGGTAGACGTCACGTGGGCGAATCTTGATGTGGCGCCGAGGATCATGAGTGCTGAAGGTGCCACGGACCGGGTCCCGCTGAGCGGCCGGCAGCGATTCCCACACCTCGGTCAGGTCAATGAAGTAGGTTCCGCGGTCAGCTCCGGGCACCGTCAGCGGCAGCACCATCGAAAACGCAAACGGTTCCGGCATGAACATGTAATCGATATGCCAGAACGCACCGGTTTTCGGAACTCCCTGGCCCTCCTCGGTGGAGGACACAAAGATCTCCGGGTGCGCGTGGTGATGGTAAACGGGCTCGTAGTAGGGAACGATTTCTCCGACGAGCCTGCCGAGCTGGATGAATTGCTCCGGAGATGGATGGACATCCTTGAGAACGACGAGTTTGTTTCGGTACACGATCTCGCGGATCTCGTCGGTAGAGATATTGGCCAGGTCCGCGGGATCCAGCCCGGTGACCTGAGCACCGAGTCCCTCGCCTTTTACGTTGAGTGGCATCGACTGTTCTTCCTGTCTGGTCAATTGATTGATGGGTTTATGGCAGCCCTTCGTGGTATGGCGAGCCGGAAAGGGAGAATCCGCTTCATCGGCGTCCCGGCGTTGCGTCGGGTAGCCACGTGGCGGGCAGCAGGGGGACGGTGCCGCCGGCGCTCAGGTGGGCCATTCCGGCGGGCGCACCGGTTCTGTTCGGTACGGTGCCGGTGAAGCCGAGGGCACCCACCCCGCGGCTGCTTGCGGTGGGCCAGTTGGGCTCTGGGTTGTCCTCGTACTCGGGTGCGTCATCCAATTCGGCGGTTGCTTCGAGGAATTCGTCACGGTAACCCCGCACCCCGGCCTTCGCACGACGGTGTCTTTGGCCGCGCAGGGCTCGCGGAGCTGCCACCCGGGACGGGGCCGCGGCGCCGACGCTGTCAGCCATGCTGTCCGGTGCTTTCACGCCCGCTCGGGGGCCGCAACCCACTCCGGGCGGGGCCAGGCCTGGCACCGCGTAGCTGACGCCGGACGCCGGCGGTGGGCTGCTCGCCGATGCCGTAGCGGCCCCGGGCGCGGGATTACTCGACGCCGACCCTGACCCGGGTTCAGCCGAGACAGTTTGCACCGCAACAGCATTCGTGCTCGATTCCAGCTCAGCGGCAGCGCCCGGCGCAGTGGTTGCCGGTAGCAGGCCGGGCAACGGCGCGCTGTTCAAGAACGGGACCAACAAACTCAGGGCGCTCAGTGCGCTCAGGGCCGGCGTGAAAAACGGGAGCAGCAGCAGG
>JALHRH010000253.1 GCA_022841565.1 Mycobacterium sp.
GATCACCAGCGCGCAACCCGCGATCGAGAGCGCACTCAGCGCCGCCACCGGTGCCCGATGCGGCTCAATCGCCAACGGTAACAGCAGAATGCACGCACAATCCGCGATAGCGATCTGCGCGGTCACCGACAGCACTGCAGGCCCCTGCAATTGCAGCGACTCGATTACGGGCAATGCCAGCGCCGCCGACGACGACGCCATCAGCACCGCGTAGAGCGCCGCGTGACCGTTGCGGAACTCGAAGGCGAGACCTAGGCCAAGAGCCACCGCGACCGCACCCACCAAGACTGCCCGCGCCAGCGGCAGCGCCGTACGCAGCTGACGGCCCCGAATGGGGATCTGGGTTCCGACAACAAACATGACGAGTGCGAAGCCGATGTTTGCCAGGACCTGCAGGGTGGCGTTGTCGACGTCGATGACTCCCAAACCCGACTTGCCTGCGACAAGCCCCGCGAGCAACTCCCCGATCACCACCGGTGTGCGCAGGCGCGGCACACCAGCCAGCAACGGCCCCGCCAAACCGACGGCCGTCACCAAAGCCAGCGTTGTGAAGCCGAACCCGTGCACGTCACCTGCCCTTCAGCGCGACCCGGATGGGCACGATGCGATCTTTGCACCACCACCAGCGGGCGGCGCGAGATTGTCCACGGGAATCCAAGCACCCCGCTGCGACACAAAAACCATCGACCGGACCGCGAAACTCGGGCTAACGTTGGGCTAACGTGCATCGATCGGTGTAACGTACTGCCCTGATTGGCTGCCGCGTTTTTGGCGCAGCCAGCCTCGTATGGAGGCACGGATGAACGCAGAGCGGTTGTCTGTCCTGGCACCCGGCAGCCCGTCGAACCGCCGATTCGCCGGTTCCGACTGTGTCCACGGAATGGAACGCCTGGTGCGAGCCGTTCAGGAACTTTCATTGGCTCGCACCCTGCCGGGCATCCAAAGCGTTGTTCGGACTGCGGCACGTGAACTCACCGGCTGCGACGGCGCCACATTGGTACTGCGTGACGACGACCAGTGCTATTACGCCGATGAAGAGGCGATAGCTCCACTCTGGAAAGGCAACCGCTTCCCCATCGAGACCTGCATCAGCGGTTGGGCCATGCTGAACCGAAATGCAGCGGTCATTCCCGATATCTACGCCGATCCGCGCATCCCCCACGGCATCTACCGGGCCACCTTCGTCAAGAGCTTGGTGATGGTTCCGATCCGCAGGCTTGACCCGATCGGCGCGATCGGCAACTACTGGGCGCACCAGCACCAGCCGTCCGATCAGGAAGTTCGGTTGCTGCAAGCCCTGGCCGATTCGACCTCGATCGCCATGGAGAACGTGCAGGTGTCCGCCGAGCTGGAACAGCGGGTGCGCGACCGCACCGCAGCGCTGGAGAAGGCCAACGAGGAGATTCGCCGGCTGTCCGTCACCGACGACTTGACCGGGCTCAATAATCGCCGCGGCTTCTACCTGCTCGCCGAGCAGGCACTGCGCGCGGCACGTCGCCACCGCCGCAATTGCGTGCTCGCTTTTCTCGATGTCGATGGACTCAAACGGGTCAATGACGCCTTTGGCCACGACGTCGGCGACCTGCTGATTTCCGATGTCGCGCAGGTCCTGCGCGGCACCCTGCGCGAGTCCGACATCCTCGGCCGGATCGGCGGCGACGAGTTCTTGGCACTGAGCACCGAAATCGAAGGCGATCCGGCGCGGCTGAAAGAACGGCTCGTCGAGGCGTTGCGGGCTTTTAACCAGGTGAGCAACCGCCCCTACCGGCTCGCGGCGAGCATCGGCCTGGTGCGGTCGCCCGCTGCGGACAACGCTTCCGTAGACGAACTGCTCGCCCGCGCCGACGAACTGATGTACGCGGAAAAGAAGGCCGGCATCAATGCGCGACTTGCGGAATCGATCGAATCTGAGGCAACCTCCCTATGGATGCCGGAACTCACCCGGCCGGGCGCCTAGCCTTCGACGGCGACGACGCCACAGCGGCACCCCTGCTACAGCAGCCGATTGACCCGAGGGACATCACAAAATCAGTTGCAGCGCAACAATATTAGTCGGCTGACGGAGTTGCGTGCCGGAAGCACGGGAGCCGGCTGGGTGCCGGCGCGGGTCATCGCAGCTGGATCGTGACCGCATGGATGGTGCCGTTGAACGGGAACGTGCCGTCATAGGTATCGGCCGCCGGCGTTCCGCCGTCCATGCCGATGTCGATTCCCTCGTCGGCGCTGAACCCGAATGGCACGGTGCGTTCGATGCGCGACTCACCGACACGGTGGCCGTCGAGCAGCAGCCTAGCCACCCCGCCTTTACCCAGACCACCACCGTCGTAGTCGAATTCGATGGAAACGGTGGCTTCGCCGGCGGGGAGTATTTTCGATGCGGTGATGGTGGTGTATGTGGAGCCGAAGTAGTTATAGGTGAACTTGGGTAACCCGTTCTGCACATATAGCGACAGTCCCGCGAAGTAACCGCCGGCCGCCAGTAGAACCCCCTCGACGGTGGTGTTGCCAGGGGTGTCGATTTCGGCGGTAATCGAATACGACCGATTGAACGTGCTGCGAATGATGTCCTCGGGCATGCGGATGGCACCCGGACCGAACGCGATGGAAGTCCGCTCTCCCAGAATTGTGGGGCGGGCACCGATAGCGCGCACCGGTCCGCGGTCATCGAGGGGAAAGACGTCGTTGTTGTCTGCTTCGGCGTCGAACAATGCCTTCAGTTCAGCGAGCTTGTCTGGGTGCTGGGCCGCTAGGTCGACGGCCTGGCTGTAGTCGCGGGACAGATCGTAGAGCTCCCAGCGGTCGTCGGCGAACGACGGCAACGGGCTTCCCTTCCACTGGATCTTGCCGTGATACGTGCACGCCATCCAGTTCTCGTGATAGATCCCACGGGTGCCCTGGATCTCGAAATATTGGGTACGACGGCGACCTTCGGCCCCGGCGCTGTCGAAGGTGTACGCCAAGCTGATGCCGTCGTAGGGCCTCTGGATCACACCGTTGACAACCGTCGGTTCCGGGATGCCGGCGGCCTCCAGAATCGTCGGGGCGATGTCGATGACGTGGTGAAACTGGGCGCGCAGCCCGCCCGAGTCGGTAATTCGCTTGGGCCACGTCACGATCATGGGGTTGCGGGTGCCGCCGAAGTGGCTGGCGAACTGCTTAGTGAATTGAAACGGCGTGCACATCGCCCACGCGAATCCAACCGGATATTGGTTGCTTGCCTTCGGCCCGCCGAATTCGTCCATCTTTGACAGCACCACCGCAACGTCCTCCTGGAGTCCGTTCAGTGCCACCATTTCATTGAAGACACCATTGATTCCGCCCGCCGGCGCGGCTCCGTTGTCCCCGATGATGTAGAAGAACAGGGTGTTTTCCCACTCGGAAATGTCCTTGAGCGAAGCGACGATCCGCCCGATCTCGTAGTCGGTATGGGCCAGAAACCCCGCGTAGACCTCCATGAGCCGTGACGCGATGCGCCGCCGATCCGGCGGGATCGAGTCCCACGCGGGAATGGACTCGTGGCGCGGCGTCAACTCCGCGTCGGCGGGAATTACCCGCAACTGCTTTTGGCGATCGAAGATTTCTTCGCGTAGTGCGTCCCAGCCGTGGTCGAACTTCCCCCGGAAGGGCTCGCTCCACTCTGGTGCGACGTGGTGGGGTGCGTGGGTCGCGCCCGGAGCCCAATAGACGAAGAAGGGCCGGTCCGGCGAGATCGAACGCTGTCGACGTACCCATTCGATCATCCGATCGGCGAGGTCGGTAGTGAGGTGGTAATTCTCGACGCCCTCGGGGCGTTCGACCGGTGTCGTCCCGTGATACAGACCGGGATTGTATTGGTGGGCTTCACCGCCCATGAATCCGTAGAACTCCTCGAAACCCATGCCGGTCGGCCACCGATCGAACGGGCCGCTGGGGCTGACCTCCCAGACCGGAGTGTTATGCCACTTGCCGAAGGCCGCGGTGCTGTAGCCGTTGAGCCGCAGTGTCTCAGCGACCGTGGCGGCTGATCTCGGGATGATGCTGTTGTAGCCGTCGTATCCGGTAGCCCACTCGGTGATGTTGCCGGTGTTCACCGCATGATGGTTCCGGCCGGTGAGCAGTGCCGCCCGCGTGGGTGAACATAGCGCAGTGGTGTGGAATCGGTTGTAGCGCAACCCTTCCTGTGCCAGTGCAGCACCGGTCGGCGAGGGAACCGGACCGCCGAATGTTGCGGTGGCCCCAAACCCGACGTCGTCAAGCAGCACGATCACCACATTCGGTGCACCCCGCGGCGGCCGGATGGGCGAGATGATCGGCATCACCGACTCGGCAATCGTTGGTGCCGCCTTGCCTCCGGTGGGTGTATCTGGCAGCGGCAACCTGGTGCGATCAAGCTCTGCTGTCGCGTCTTGCGTCATGGTTGCCGCACCTCACAGCCGTGGATCTGTCGACGTCGATCGGACCGTAGCGTCGCCGCAGGCCAAAGCCTACGTCGATTTGGTGGGGCCTTACCTGGCGAAAGTTAATCGGATTCGACGTGCACGTCGGTCAGCCACAGCGACACCAGAGTTGGGAAGGGCAGCGAGCGATTGCCTGGACCGATCGGGTAGACCCGCCGGCGAGTTGGGAACACGAGCCCGCCGGCGCGCACCGGGTCGGTGCAATATTGAGCGGCCCGTGCCCAGCGGCCAATCACCTCGGCCACGTAGTCGTGACGGCGCAGGTGACCATCGGCATCGAAGTAAAAGGTCTGGCGAGGTGAGTGCGTGACGAATTCCGGCGGGAAGTGAGCGTTTAGCCGCCGCCATGTTTCTCCCCCCTGCTGCCATGTCTCGCCCTCGCTGACGTCGACACCTTCGCGCGTCAGGAGATAGGGCGCAGTGAGGTAGTTCCACATGGCGTAGCCGGCGAAGTAAACGGAGTCCAGCGGGTCCCAGCGAATGTTCTTGCGCAGGCCCGAGCGGCCGAAGAACGCCGTCCGGGCGTTCGCACGCGAACTGATGACCTGACCATCGTAAGTCTCGATCCGCGCCGCGCCGCGTTCGAAGACTCCACGCTGCCCGCTTCCTGGGAAAGGGTCCAACACTGTGCGGGCCTCGTGGACATGAACGGCAACGTGGTAGTCCGCCAACCGGTTGCCGGGGACCCGCGTCCGGATCAGCAGCCCTCCCGATCGCACGCGTGCATGAATTACCTTGGCGGCCCGCCATCGTCGCAGTCCGCCGTGGGCGTCTAGCACATCGTCCAGCAGGGCAGTCATGATGCTGATCAAACACCATCGATAGCCCACGGTCAGCCCACTCCACGGATAGCGATTGGAACAGGCGGTGACCCGAGCACCCAAGCGGCATCAAGTCCGGGACGACCGGGCTGGTCGGTGATGGTGGACCCTGGGATGCCGAATTCGCCGACATCCGGGACGCTGAGCTGGCCAACGCCGTCAGGTTTGCAGCGCGCGCCCTCGCCGGACTTGCAGCGGAGTCGCCGACCACCAGCGCCGGCAGCTGCGCGACAACACCGATTGTTCGGAGAATCCGAGCAGGGATGCCACCTGGGTCATTGGCATGTCTGTGGTGGTGAGATAGCGGCGCGCCGTGCGGCGGCGAACGTCGTCGACCAGCGTCGCGAAGGTGGTGTCCTCCTCGGACAGTCGCCGTTGGAGGGTGCGTGGGTGCAGGCTCAACATGGTGGAAACGGTGTCGATGTCGGGTCGCGTAGTTCCGAGGAGCCGCTGCACGGCCGCCCGCACCCGAGGAGCGATCTCGCGCGCGGCGTCGGGCGGTAGCTGCTCGGCCAGAAACGCCTCGGCCAACTGCCGCAAATGCGGGTTGCCGCCATCTCGGAGTGGTCGCCCGAGCAGTGCGTTGGGCACACGCAGCAGGCTGGCCGGCCGCTCCACGCGAACCGGAGCACCGAAGAACTCTTCGTAGACGGTGGGCGCGGTGCGCGGCCGGTGCGCCAACTCGACCGAGCGCAGGCCGTACCGGCCTCCGGCCAGGGTCCACAATGCCCGGTGCAGGAACGCCATACCGGAGTCGACACCCTGGTGGTGGATCGGGTCATTCACGCGACCCCCATACTGCAGGGCCGAGACCCCGTCTACTCGGTACGGGTCGGGCTTCACGGTCAACATGAGGGCCGGGGAGTGAACGAATAGATACCGCGTCGCGCAGCTCAGCGCTTCTTCGATGGTTGCCGAGGCCTGGATCGCCAGTGCCAGCGGCCCGAGCATGCCCAGATCCTGCCGGGCCCCTATCCGAAGACCCAGGTCGGGGCAGTCCAGTTTGGCTGCGGCACAATCGAATAGGGCCGCAACCGTCTTGACTGGTACCAGCATGTCATCGGAGTCGAGTGCGGATACCGGTAGGCCGACGACTTCGGCGAAACGCTCAGCGTCGCCACCCAGCTCGGCAACCGTTGCCCGGAAGCCCCGCACTGCTGCGGAGCGGATCACCGTCACATTCCGCATGGTCGAACTTCTGTCGCGTCGAGTCAAGCTTGCTCAGCGGCGACGATGCGGAAAGGTCAGGACAGCAACGTGGTCCGCGCGCTCTTGAGCAATGCCCGGTCGGCGAGCCTCTCGGCCACAAAAGCTGCGAGAACGCTGCGGTGGGGACGAGTCGCTTGGCCGTCGGCCAGGTGCCGGATCTGTTGGTAATACCAGGATTGGGTGGCGAAACCGTTGATCGCCTTCAGCAGGGAAACGGACGATGCTGGACCAAACAAACCTGGCCCCAGCCTCAGGTCCTCGAACCCGCTGAGGCGCCCGCCGGGCGACTTGAGTGCATTCGGAGCATTGGGGTCGACCGTGAGCGGCCTACCGACACCGATGACGCTGATGCCCTCGGCAATCGCGTCGTCCATCGCCCTGCGGGAGCGAAATCCGCCGGTCACCATCAGCGGTGGCGTGTCCGCCCCGAGCATTGTTTCGGCGAATTCGAGAAAGTACGCCTCGCGCACGCGTGTGCTGTGCGCCTTCGGCGCGTCGGGCTTCTCGAGCCCTTCGATGTTCATCATCTTTGGTTGCTCATAGGAGCCGCCCGAGATCTCGAGCAGATCGACGCCCACGTTCTTGAGCCACCTGGCAACGGTGAGGCTGTCGGCCGCGTCGAAGCCGCCCTTCTGAAAATCTGCCGAATTTAGCTTCACCGCAACGGGGAAATCCGCGCCGACGGCCACGCGAGTAGCGCGGACCGACTCGATCAGCAGTCGCGCCCGGTTCTCAAGACTTCCACCCCACTCGTCGTCGCGCTGATTGGAGCGTGGACTGAGGAACTGCGAGATCAGGTAGCCGTGCGCGCCGTGCAACTCGACACCATCGAAGCCTGTCTCCCGAGCCACTCGCGCCGCGAGCGCGAATTTTTTTATCACTGTGTGGATTTCGGCTTCGGTCAGCTCAACCGGAGTTGCGAACTGCTTGCCCGGCAATGCCACCGGGATCGGCGAGGGCGCCTTCGGCGCTGAGTTGACGCGGGCCGGTGTCTGGCGGCCCGAATGGCTCAACTGCATCCAGATCCTCGCGCCACCGCTATGGGCCGCCTGCGCCCACTTTCGCAACCCGTCCAGCGCGGCTGCATCCGGCTCGCCATCAATCACCACATTGCCCGGCCGCTCGAGGTGACGGCGGTCGATGATGACGTTTCCGGTGATCAGCAACCCGGCACCGCCGAGCGCCCAGCGCCGGTACAGCGTGGCGTGCAGCTGGTTGGCCCGGCCATCCTTCGACAAGCCTTCTGTCATCGCGGCTTTGGCGATGCGATTGGGAAGCGTCGCTCCGCCGGGCAGTGTCAGCGGGGCGAACAGTGCTGATGGCGATGCCTCGAGCACCGGTTTTCCGGTTGGCGGTTTGGTCATAGAGCTATCTTGTTACACCGCAGCGAGGCAAAACTTGACCGACGGCGACAACTAATTGTCTTGCCATGACATCTCGGCGTCGCCGATAGTCGCGGAATCGGAGTCCGCGCGACTCACTGACGCCCACACGCTAGTGTTGTGAGTCGTTAATTCGCGGTCAGACGTTAGAATAGGGTGTGCCGAGCCCGATTCCTGTGCCCGTGGTGTTGACCGATGATGAACGTGAGCAATTGCAGTCGTGGGCACGCAGGCCCAAGAGTGCTCAGGCGTTGGCGATGCGTTCGCGAATCATCCTTGCCTGCGAGGGTGATTCGAGTAATACCCGGATAGCTGCGGACTTGAAGGTCGCCCGGTCGGTGGTGACGAAGTGGCGCAATCGGTTCGTGGTGGACCGCCTCGACGGTCTGCTTGATGAGCCTCGTCCGGGCCGGCCGCGGGTGGTCGGCGACGAGAAGATCAAGGATCTGATCACCGCGACGTTGGAGACGTCGCCGCCGGATGCCACCCATTGGTCGACGCGGTCGATGGCTGATCATCTGGGGTTGAGCCAGTCGATGGTCTCCCGCGTCTGGCGGGCGTTCGGATTGGCGCCACACAAACAGGATTCGTGGAAGTTGTC
>JALHRH010000254.1 GCA_022841565.1 Mycobacterium sp.
CCGGCCCTCCGGGCGCTGTCGCCGCTGGGGGCGCAGGCGGGCGCGGCGGCACTGGCGGGGTAGGCGGCCGAGGTGGCACCGGGGGCACCGCTTACTACGGCGCCACTCCCGGGCTGGGCGGCGTGGGCGGCAAGGGCGGCGCTGGAACGGTTGGCGGGCTAGGCGGACCCGGTAGCCCCGCCGGAAGCGTGGGGGCAACGGGTAGCGCTGGTGCCACCGGCAGCAACGGTTCGGGAGGCGTGAAGTCGCCCGTCGTGGGGTTCTAGCGTGCGACGGATTCCCCCCGACTGCACGCCGTTGGAGTTCGGGCCTTCCGACAGTTCGACGACGACCTTCCCCCGGTCAACGGGTGGTGTGCCATTACCGCCCAGGCGTATTGCCCGCAGCGAACGCCTGTGCCTGGCATCGCTTGGACCGGTTCAACGTGCCGCGCTGGTGGACCGGCTGTACGGCGTCTATCGCCAGACGGTGTGGGGTGACACTCGCGAACAATTCGCGGCAAACCTATTCGGGGTTGGTAGCGTTCGGCTCAAGCTTTTCTTCGGCGCGGACGACGAACTAGCGGGCTTCGCCTATCTGGGCGTCGAGCGCCTCCCATACGGGGGCCGCGTACACCGAGTCTTGTTCGGGGGCGCGTTTTTCCGGTTGGGTTACCGGGGCGGAATGCGGGGCTTGCTCTTTGGCCTCAGTGAGGCTTGCCGCTTCAAGATCCGCGAGCTGGGTACGCCGATCGCCTACGTGACACGGAGCTCATCACCGGCGGCCTACCGCCTCCTGGCTTCGACCATGCCGCGAATTCATCCCAGCCGCAGGTGTCAGACGGACGCTGACGTCGAATCCCTGTTGCGTTTGGTCAGCGCGAGAAGGCACTACATTCCGGTCGGCGACACACCCTGGATCGTGCGATCGGGTGCCGCGCCGCTCGATGCATCGCGGCTGAGCCGCATCGAGCGCGACCCGGAAGCGCGATTCTTCCTCGATCGCAACCCCCGCTTCGCCCAGGGCGAGGCGCTCCTGGTGTGGATACCCGCGGACGCGGCGAACATCCTCCGCGGTGGGTTTCGGTTGTTGTGTGCGCGGATGGTTCGATCGTCGCGCCTTGTGAACGCGTGCTTCCCGCGCCGGAAGGCGAAGGAACTTGTCGCGCGGTGAGACAGGTCCAGCATTGCATTCCAGCATCGCTGCGTGTCCGGCTCCTGCGGTGAGACGCCAGCACGCCGTGGTTCTCGGAGACCGTTTTCAACTTGTTCGGCCGCGTTGATTTGCCTATGTCTACCCGGAAGGCTGGCGTCATGACAGTAGCCACCGACGCGATGGCACTTTTCAGTGCCGAATGCCTGCAGGATCCGTACCCCGTATACGAGCGGATGCGAGTCGTCGGGCCGGTCCACCGCATCGCTGACTCTGAGTTCTATGCCGTATGCGGTTGGGATGCGGTGAACGAAGCCGTGGTCCGCACCGAGGATTTCTCCTCCAATCTGACCGCAACGATGACCTACTCGCCGGAAGGCAGGGTCAAGCCGTTCGAGATGGACCCGCTCGGCGGACCTACCCACGTGCTAGCAACCGCCGACGACCCGGCTCACGCGGTGCATCGCAAAATGTTGGTCCGGCACTTGGCCGCCAAGCGAATCCGCGCCATGGAACAGTTCGCCACCGAGGCGGCCGACCGGCTGTGGGCTAACGGGGCGCGCGACGGTGGCATCGAATGGATGGGCGCCATGGCGAACCGGCTGCCGATGATGGTGGTAGCCGAGCTCATCGGTGTGCCCGACACCGATGTCTCGCAACTGGTCAAGTGGGGGTACGCGGCTACCCAACTACTCGAGGGGCTTGTCGACCAAGAACAGCTCGCGGCCGCGGGAGTCGCGGTGATGGAGCTGAGCGGCTACATCACCGAGCAATTCGACAGGGCCGCAGCCGATCCGCAAGACAATCTGCTTGGCGAACTGGCTACCGCATGCGCCAGCGGTGAGCTCGACACTCTCACCGCCCAGGTCATGATGGTCACGTTGTTCGCCGCCGGCGGAGAGTCGACGGCGTCGTTGCTGGGCAGCGCGGCGATGATCCTGGCCACCCGCCCCGAAATTCAACAACAGGTGCGCGACAATCCAGCGCTGCTCGGTGCATTCATCGAGGAGACGCTGCGTTACGAGGCACCCTTCCGCGGGCACTACCGCCACGTGCGTGCCGACACAACACTGAAAGGCGTTGAACTACCCGCTGATTCGCATCTGCTGCTGCTGTGGGGAGCGGCCAACCGCGATCCGGCGCAGTTCGAAAGTCCCGACGAGTTCTTACTCGACCGCCCCGCAGGTAAAGGCCACATAAGTTTCGGTAGGGGGGCCCACTTCTGTGTCGGTGCCGCGCTGGCCCGGCTGGAAGCGCACATTGTCTTGCGGCTGTTGCTGGATCGGACAGTGCTGATTGAAGCAGCAGACGTCGGGCCATGGTTGCCGAGCATTCTGGTCCGGCGTCTGGAACGGCTCGGGCTTGTCATCAAATAGAGCTTAGGGCAGCAAGTTTCGAGCAGATGTCGCGTTGAGGGCCGAAACCGGTTGCAACGCACTGTGGGTCACGTGCGCTAGACCGGCGTGGGTGGGATGCCGGGAAGCGACACGATGAATGCCTCGACGGCGGTGGCCTGTTCGTATCCGTCCACCTCGACCCGCCACTCGTAGATACCCGGTTCCAGGGGAATTCCCGCTGGGATGTTGAGGGTGAGCGGCATCCGCACGGCGGTACCGTGAATTGCCCCCGGCAGGCGGCCCGCTTCGGCGGCAGCTTCGAACAGGATCCGCTGCGGGCCCTGGGGGCCTTGCACCACTACCGGTTGCCCATCGGTGTCCAGTAATTGGCAGGTGAGCTTGTGCTGCTTGTTGGTCTCGTCCCAGTCGATGTCCAGAAACATCACCAAAGCGAATGGGGGCGTGGGTGTTTGACACTGACGCCAACCCAACCCGAGAGTGTGGACCTTGCCTGATTGGACATCAGCCTGCGCCGCGTCCGCCAGAAAGAGACTGACCTTCATGCGCGTTGCTGATTTACGATTGCTGCCGTCAGGAGATCCATAGAGCCACGTCCTGTTCCCTCCGTCTGCAATTACCCGTCGCCGCCGACCCCGACAGATAATACGCTGCGACCGGCCTGCCCGGTTTACCGCTATGGCACTCTATTTGGCGGGCGGCAGCTGCCGCGGACCTTCGGGTGCACCCAGCTCACGCGGCCGCTCCCGCTCGACCAACTCGCGGCGGCCGACCGGCGCCCCAACAGGCAAACCGGCAAGGTCTGGGTTGGGCACCGAACCCAACGACGCTTGTTCCGCATCGCCGCCAACCTGGGCGGGGGTGCCGCCGTAGTGCGGGTGCTCCGCCTGACCACGCGACGAATCGATGCGATGCACGCCCGGACCGGTGGCGCCGGGAGCCGGGGCGAACAGCGGCGGCCGCTGCGGCTGCTGATGCTGCTGGCCGCCATCGGAGCTTTCGGCATTCACCGTCACTTTGCGGGTCCGCTTGAGCGAGAACGCTATCTCCTCAACCTCTTCGAACACCTGCCGCGCCGTACGCAGCGGTTGGGTGGTGTTGTCAATAACCCGCGCCACAAAGGGCGGCACCAGCGGACGGATCCACCGCGCTGCCGCCTTGGTGGCGTCCGGAATCGAGGGAATCAGTGGGGCGCCCCGCTCCTGGTGCACCTCGGCGGCCGGTTCCTGATAGTGCTCGACCGCCTGGTGGACGGGTTCGGCCGACGCTGGCAGATTCTCAGTGACCGGTTCCCGCACATGCCGTTCCGCGGCGGGCAACTCGGCCACCGCCCGGCTTGCAGCCTCGGCTTCGGCGGCGATCGGCAGATACATGTCTTCCTCCAGTGGCTCGAAGGTACGTTCCGACGACGCATGCACCGGGGCATCGAGCGCCTCGACGACTCGGCGGCGGTGGTGTTCACGGTCGATCTGGGCCTGCGCCTCGATGGCAAGACGGGTCTGGGTGAGCTGATGCTCGGCCCACATGATTTCGGCTGCACGGCGGACCTCGGCCCGCTTGATCGCAATCGCGGTGTCGGCCTCCAGCTCGGCGCGTTCTCGATCGGCGCGGGCGGTGGCGTGCCGATCGTGGGTGGTCTCCCCGCGCCACATCCGCAGGATCAGCGGCAGCAGATACAGCAATGCGAAGAACGCGATCGTCAGAATGCGCAGCACCAGCGCCCCCGCATTGGCAAGGGTCAGGTCATTCATCGCGACCCACCGAGCACCCAGGCCACGACCGGAATCGGCGACAACGGCGTGCCGCGCCTGGGCGAGGGCCTCTTCATCGCGGGCCACCATGCCGTCCAGCGAAGGTGCCTGCCGGTCGCGTGCGGCCAGCGCGTTGTCCAACTCACGCTGTGCGTCGCCCAGAAGCTCGTTCGCTGTCCGAGTCTCGGGCCCACGGCCGGGAACGCCAGTGATCCGGGTTTGCGGGCAGGCCGGCGTCGGGTTGTACTCGCAGCGCGCGATCACCAAGGCGTTATCCAGATGTCCGCGGGCCTGGTCGACCGAGCCGTCCAGCGCGCTGCGCGCCGCACGCGCCTGTTGCAGGGCCGCCGCGGCCTGGGCCACGGCGGGTGCGGAGTCAGCTGTGCGCAGCGCTCGCTCGTCAAGGCGGCGGTCGATCGCCCCGGCGAAGAGGATTAGTGCGGCAAGCTCGCCGACGGCCACTCCGAGTGCGACCGCGACAGCCGCCCGACCCACGGTGCCTGGCCAACCGCGGGCCGGACCACCGGCGATGCTGCGGGTGACCGCACCGACCAGCAGTCCGAAGACGAGGGTCAACGCGACGACCACCCAGACCGGAGCCGACGCGACTGCCGATGTGACGGCAAGGGTCGCGACCAGCCACGCCAACACGGCGCCAAGGACCACTACGGCTCCTGCGACGGCGTGCGTGGACCGCTCGTGGCGTTCTCCAAGCTCGGGTGCGTGTCCGCCGCCAAGCCAGGTCAGCAGTCCCTCGATCCGCGTGACGGCCGAGCGCTGCTCAGAATTTTCGTGCGCGCGCATGAGACTCCAAACACCTCCAATTACTTCAAGGGTGGCAGCCCGCCGCCCGAGACACCGAATCGAAGAGCCCGGTTGTGGCGTTGTTCACAACCGACAGAACATGACCCAGCTCACACGTGAAGTCCACGCGCAAAGGTGCGGTGGCACCCTCGCAAGCCGAAATTTCGGCGACTCGTGCGGATCAGCGGCCGATACGGCGGGCGACATGAGACCGTATTGATCTTATGGAGCATCACGACTTCCTTACCTACGAAGAGTTCGGCCGCAGATTTTTCGAGGTCGCGGTCACACCGGACCGGGTCGCCGCCGCATTGTCCGACATCGCGGGCAGCGAATTCGCGATGGAACCGATCGCTCAAGGCCCGGGCGGGATCGCCAAGGTCAGCGCCAACGTCAAGATTCAGGAGCCACGGGTCACCCGCAAGCTCGGTGATCTCATCACCTTCGTCATCCACATTCCGCTGTCCATCGACCTGCTGCTCGATCTACGGCTGGACAAACAACGGTTCGTGGTGGCCGGCGACATCGCCTTGCGTGCCACCGCACGTGCGGCCGAGCCGCTATTGCTCATCGTCGACGTCTCCAAGCCGCGGCCTTCCGATATCACGGTCAATGTGTCGTCGAAGTCGCTCCGAGGCGAGGTCTTGCGCATCCTGGCCGGGGTGGACGGTGAGATCCGGCGTTTCATCGCCCAGTACGTCCGAGAGGAAATCGATTCACCGCAGTCACAAGCGGCTCAAGTCATCGACGTCGCTACCCAGGTTGCTGCCGCTTGGGGAACTTAGCGACTTTGACCCCTGTCCTACAGGGTCTGGTGTCGGCCGAAGAACTTGTGGTCTTCGCTGTAACCACCATAGCCGCTGCCGATCTCTGAGTAGTGCGCCACGAACTCGATGCCCTTGATCCATTTGACCTGCTTGAACCCATGCTGCAGTTCATTCCGCAGCCGCAGCGGTCGGCCGTGCAGGTAGGGGAGCGGCTCGCCGTTCATGTTGTAGGCCAGCATGCTCATGTGATGCGTCATCTGCTCGATCGGATGCGCGTTGTAGTAGATGCCCCCGGTGGCGCCCAGGCCCATCGAATAGAACACCACCCACTTCGCTTCGGGCAGCGGTTTGACGATGTCCATGATGGTTTGCATGGACACGCCGCCCCACTTGGCCACCCCAGACCAGGCCTGGATGCAGAAGTGTTGGGTGATCTGGTCGTGATACGGCAAGGCGCGCAGATCGTCGAGAGAGAACGCCGTCGGGTTCTCGACCAGGCCGTAGACCCTTAGTACTGCAGCCGGTGCGCCCAGTGATCAGGAGGTGATTGCTTAGGTCATGACCTGATCGGAAGCTCGTCGTCGCCTGCCGGTGTGAGTCCGGTCCGGGTAGCTGTCAGGAGGCCCGGTAGCAGGCTGGCGGCTCGGTTTGGAAACGGGCCGGGTCGAAGCCCAGCGTCGAAAGCCCCGTTGGGGGAAGCAACTGAGCGGTCCGTAACGCGAGTGAAGCCTGCCGCGTCGTTAGATATTGAGGGAGAGCCGAGCCGGGCGGTTCACGGTGAAGGCCATGGAAGCGGTGAAGATCCTGGAAATGCAGCCGCGAAGGACTCCTCGGCGTAAGAGGGCGCGGAACGTTCAGACGGTGACGGCGGGAACTGGGGAGGCCCTCCCCGGCCGAAACGCACTGCGAATTGCGTGGAATAGCTTGTCCTATAACTGGTGTGGAGCCGGGAAGTGGATCGGGCGCCGGGTGGGAGTCGGAGGCGGTCGTAGTACCGATCGAGCCGTAGGACAACACAACCTGCGGTGAGGGAAGGGCCGCTGCTTCGTTCACGCGTGTGTTTGGGAAGGAGGTGCCCGGTGAGTGCCGATCTGGCTAGTTCCACCGCTTCGGGGTCCGTGTTGGATCCGGTTCGAGCCTTGCAGCACACGCTTTACCGGTCGGCCAAGGCCGATCCGGGGCGACGATTTCATGCGTTGCGGGACAAGGTCTATCGCAGAGATGTCCTGTGGCGGGCGTGGGTCGCGGTGCGCCGCAACAATGGCGCACCCGGCGTTGACGGGATCACCTTGGCCGAAGTCGAGGAATACGGTATCGACCGGTTCTTGGATGAGTTGGCCGAGGACTTGAAGGCCGATCGGTGGCGTCCGTTGCCCGCGCGGCGGGTGCTCATCCCCAAGCCGGGGACGAGCGAACAGCGTCCGCTGTCGATTCCTTCGGTTCGTGACCGTGTCGTGGCGGCCGCGGTGAAGGTCGTGCTCGAGCCGATCTTTGAGGCCGGGTTTTTGTCGTGCAGTTTCGGGTTCCGCCCGAAGCGGTCGACACACGATGCGCTGCAAGTGCTCATCGATGAGTCCTGGCAGGGCAAACGGTGGGTGGTCGAGACGGACATCGCCAATTGTTTTTCGGCGATTCCGCATGAGAAGTTGATGCAAGCGATCGAGGAACGGGTAAGTGACCAGGGCGTGTTGAAGCTGCTGCGCGCGATGCTGCGTGCGGGAGTGATGGCCGACGGGTCCGTGCGCCGTGAGGTGTCGGGGACCCCGCAGGGCGGTCCGCTGTCGCCGTTGTTGTGCAACGTGTACCTGCACCGGTTGGACCGGGTGTGGGACACCGAGGAGCACGGTGTGCTGGTGCGCTACTGCGACGACCTGGTGGTGATGTGTCGGTCGCGGGAACAGGCCCAGGCCGCTCTGGAGCGGTTGACGGTTCTGCTGGGTGATCTCGGGTTGGAGCCCAAGGCATCCAAGACCCGCATCGTGCATCTGGTCGAAGGCGGTCAGGGAGTGGATTTCCTGGGCTTCCACAATCGGCTGGTGCGCGGGCGGACTCCCCGGTCGGCGCACTTGGTTTTCCTCGGTCGTTGGCCTTCGCGTCAGGCGGTTCAACACGCTCGGGATCGGATTCGGTCGATCACGGCCCGATCCCGTCTGCTGGTGCCGGTCGAGTGGATCGTGGAGGAACTCAACTTGTTCCTGCGCGGATGGGCGGGGTATTTCCGCTTCGGCAACTCCGCACTGGTGCTCGGCCAGATCAGGAACTATGCCCTGACCCGGCTCGCGCTGTGGCTGTCCAAACGGGGCAAACGCCGCCGAGCTTGGGGCTGGGGGATGACCCAGGTGCTCAACTCACTCAACCACCTGGGGCTGATCAGCCTTGATGGGATCGTCGTCCCGCCCAGGCCATTTCGGGCCTGGAACCCCGAACGCCGCCGGTGAAGAACGTCGGTAAGCCGTGTGCGGGAGAACCGCATGCACGGTTTGACGGGCGGGGGCTGGAAACGGAAGCGATACCGGCCACGGTTGAAGCGAAAGCTGCCTGCGGGGAAACTCCGGGCGGGAGCGCCAGACCTACAGCCGAATCACTCGCCACCGCGCCAGCCCCCGACCCTCCTAGATCG
>JALHRH010000255.1 GCA_022841565.1 Mycobacterium sp.
TCGACGTCAAGTCAAGATCGAGTTAAATCGCGACCTCGAGATCGCCGACCTGCTCGGCGGAGCATCGATCGCGGAAGTTCTGGCCAAGCTGGAAGTCTAATCGGCGCTCATCGCATCACGCAGATTTCGTGGACGGATATCGGTCCAATTCCGCTCGACGTAGTCAAGACACTCTGTGCGGCCAGCCGCGCCGAAGACCTTGCGCCAGCCCGCGGGCACCTCGATCTGAATCGGCCACAGGCTGTGTTGCTCTTCATCGTTGACCACAACCGAGAACATGCCCTCAGCGTCGTCAAACGGGTTGGTATGCATCGCTTCTCCCGATCGACTTACTGGCGACCTTGACCCCTGCACCGAGGACACGATCAGACAGCAACCCGAGGCAGCTCAGATTGGGGAAACCCGGGCCTTCGTTCAGCCCGGACAGATTGGGCAGCACCAGTCTCGGGATGACACCCGCAACGGCGAGGTCGGGACCGATCGACTCCTCGATCCGTTCGCCCGTCAACGGGCCGCCCAACTCCAACTCCAACATGTCCACAACGTCCCGACTCAGCAGTGGCAGGAACCAGAGCGCGTCCGCGCCGGAGCCATCGATGACGAGGTCGAAATCGTGCACGCTTTCCCGCAATTCACCGCAGAGGTCGGTTTGCAGCGTGACCCAGATGCGTTCATGGCGGTCGACGACCTCCGCGACCCGCCCGCGCAGATGCTTGATCCGCTCGTCGGCGAGCAGGAGCTCCTGCACCCGCGCCGAGAACACCCCGCGATCGGTGCGGGCAATGCAATCGCGGCGTTCGGCCAGCGTCAAAGTGCGCCAGTGGGTGGGATCGGAGAACAGCGAATTTTCGAAGAACCCCTCGCCACGAGTGAACAAGGTGGCCTGCGGTGAGATCGCCGTGATTGCCGAAACACGGTGATGGAAAAGCTCATTGAGCATCGACGCAGCCGTCTCCCCGCCACCGATGACCGCAACGTTCTCGGCAACGATCCGGTTATGGCGCGACGTGCGCTCCCAGAATCGAGCGATGGACAAAACCCGCGGGTCACCGGAAAGGATGGACCGTTGCGGCTGACCGGGACCGGTGATCATCACCGCGTCGGCTGACAGAGTCGACTCGCGCGTGTGCAAATTCCAGCGGGGCCCCCGCACCGACATCTGAACCAGTTCGCCGCGAACGACTTTCAAATCCACCATCTCGGCGACCCAGCGTAGATACCGGGCCCAGGTGTCGTGCGTGGGAGCGGGCCTGCCCCGGTCCACCCAACCGACAAATTGATCGATGGCAACCAGATAAGCCTGCCAACTCCACCGCATCATCCGCTCGTCGACTTCGGCATCGCGACCCGGAATCAACGACGAGCGGTAGGGGAAGCCAACGTCCTTCTCGGGGCTGGTGCCCAACCGCTGCCGGCCGTCGGTCCAACCCCCGCCGGCGATCCAGTTGGCCGCGATCCCCGAACGTTCAACGACGACGATATCGGCGGTTTCGACGCCCATCTCGCGCAGCACAGCCGCTTTAGCCGCCACTGCCACGGCCTTCGCACCGGCCCCGATGATCGCGAGCGTCTCGCCCATCATGCAGCCGCCGCGACTCGCAGGCACGGTGGCGGCACCGTTGCGAGTGCGCTGGCGAATGGTGCGCCGCCCACAACCCCACCTCCCGGCTTAGCTCAGGCTGCCCTAACTTTTGTGTACGCTACCCTATATTCGTTGGGGCATACACCCCCGCCCCGAGGGAGCTGTCGAGTGCCTTCAACCTCTGGCCCGTCGGAATCCCAGCTTTCTGGACCGGCGCCCCTTGACGGATTCGTGGCGTTCCATCCCGACCGGGCGGCCGGCTACCGGGCGGCCGGTTACTGGTCCGGTCAGCGACTCGGCGCGGTGCTACAAAGGGCCGCGGCGAGCTGGCCCGATCGGCTGGCGATAACGGATGCCACCAGCAGCCATACCTACGCTGAGCTGGACGCACTCGCCGACCAGGCGGCAGCTGGGTTCGCCGCGCTGCCAGTCAGTCCCGGCGATCGCTTGCTGTTGCAGCTACCCAATTCATGCCGGTTCGCCATCGCCCTGTTCGGGCTGCTGCGCGCCGGTGCCATCCCGGTGATGTGCCTGCCCGGCCACCGACTGGCGGAACTGGTTCACTTCGCGCAGATAAGCGGAGCGGTCGGCGCTGTGATTACCGACATCGTCGGCGGGTTCGACTACCGGCAGATGGCCGAAAGGCTGATCGCGGCCCAGCCACAACTGCGCCACGTCGTTGTCGACGGCGATCCCGGCCCGTTCCTGCCATGGTCGGTCCTGTCCCGCCGACCCGATCTGACCGCTGCAGAACCGGCAGTGGACACCGCCTCCCCAGCGCTGATGCTGGTGTCCGGCGGCACCACCGGCCTGCCCAAACTGATTCCCCGCACGCACGACGACTACCTCTACAACGCCGCCGCCAGTGCGCGGCTGTGCGAACTAACCCGCGCCGACACGTACCTGGCAGCATTGCCGGCGGCGCACAACTTCCCGCTGGCCTGCCCCGGCATCCTCGGCGCCATGACAGTGGGAGCGACGGTGGTGTTCGGCGACGACCCAAGTCCGGAGGCGGCTTTCGCCATGATCGAACGGCACGCCGTCACGGTCACCGCGCTGGTCCCGGCACTGGCCAAGTTATGGGCGCAGGCGTGCGATTGGGAACCGGTGAAACCGAAATCGTTGCGGCTGTTGCAGATTGGCGGGTCGAAGCTAGAACCCCAGGATGCTCGCCAGGTGCGCGAAGCGCTTTGCCCCGGCCTGCAGCAGGTGTTCGGTATGGCGGAAGGTTTGCTGAGCTTCACCCGGTTGGACGACCCGCCGGAGATACTCGAGCACACCCAGGGCCGGGCGCTGAGCCCAGCCGACGAAGTGCGCGTCGTCGACGCCGCCGGATTACCGGTGCCACCGGGCGCCGAAGGCGAACTCCTGGTGCGCGGGCCGTACACGATCAACGGTTACTTCCGCGCCGAACGCGACAACGAGCGCAGCTTCGACCCGGCAGGTTTCTACCGCACTGGGGATCTGGTCCGCCTCCGCGAGGACGGCTACCTGGTGGTCACCGGCCGGCTCAAAGACGTCATCTGTCGATGCGGTGAAACCATCGGCGCTGCGGACATCGAGGAGCAGTTGCTGACCCACCCGGCTGTCTGGTCGGCGGCGGCAGTGCCGTTGCCTGACCCGGATCTTGGCGAAAAGATCTGCGCTGCAATTGTTTTCAAAGGACAGCCGGCGACTTTGGCGGAGTTGAACGCTTATTTGGACCGGCGCGGGTTGGCCAATCACGCCCGCCTTGACCAACTTGCGGCATTTTCGGCACTGCCCACCACCGCGATCGGCAAGATCGACAAGAAGGCCCTTGTCGCCCAGCTCGCGCCGTCGTAGATCTCGACTGCCGCATCAGACCCGCGCCCGTTGAGCGATCCGGGGAGTTGGCGTAGCTTCTAGCAATCATCGATAGAAGACGGTAGTGTTCTCTAAATTCACTGGCGGAGGGGGTAAGGGGTCGATACATGGATCGGGGCCTGTTCGGCTGTTTCACAGTCATTTCCCTCACGCTGGTCTTGGTATTGGCGACGATCGCGTCTGTATACGTTAGACGGCTGGGCAGCCTGGAATCGACTCCGCTGAGTGAAGAGCTTGAGAGTTCTAAAGCTGTATTGGGCAAATTGCGTAAACGCGAACCCATGTCGGCCGACGAGTTGAGGTACGCGAAGCAGATCGTCGCCGACCGCAGTTCTCCGATGGCCCTGGCGATCCCCGGCGTGGTCTTCATGCTCGGGTGCTTCTATGTGTTCGGCAGTCTTGAACATCTGCACGGTGCGAGGCCCTCAGAGCGGACATTCCTCGGAGTGATCCCGATGCTGACGTCTACCAACCTCGCCCTCCGGATCCTCAGCAGTACGAGGCTGAAAAGGCTTCTGCGGACGGCGGTGTCAGCCTGATGGCGCCCCGTTCCGTCGGTAGGACCGCCTTGCAGCGCGCCTGGATGCCATTGGTCGCCGTCATTGCGATCAGCACGGGCGCGCTGTGCATGTGGAAGGTCCACCAGATGTCCGCTCCCCCACCTGTCATCACCGTCAACGGCCCCCAGGCCCCGGAGCAGTCCACACCCAAACAGCTCACCTACGAGCTGTATGGATCTGTTGGGCAGGGAGGCATGCTCGCCTACGTCGACGTCGACGGCCATCCCCACAAGGTCGACCTCACAACCTTGCCCTGGTCTCACACCGAGACGACCACACTCACCGTGGTATCCGGCAGCATCTCCGCGCAGGTCCGCGGCGGTCCGATCGGCTGTCGAATACTGGTCAATGGCGTTGTCCGCGATGAACATTCCGATGATCACCAGGATGCAGATGTCACCTGCCGGGTGAAATCCGCATGAGCGAACACCACGCGAAGCGTCCATTGGTCGCGAGAACGGTTCGCGTCCTAGCGATTCCGATCATCGTCTTCTGGGCCCTTGTCGCGGTTACGACGAATACCTTCGTGCCCCAGGTGGAACGGGTTGCCGAAGAACTCGCCGGTCCGATGGTCCCGCACTATGCGCCGTCGCAGCGGGCGATGCTGCAAATCGGGGATAAGTTCCACGAGGCCACCTCAACCAGCTTGACCATGGTCGTGTTGGAAGCCAACCGGCCATTGGGCAATCAGGACCATCGGTACTACGACGATCTGATGCGCCGGTTCAAGCAGGACTCCATGCACGTGCAGTACGTGATGGATCTGTGGGGCAAGCCCATCACCTCCGCCGGGGCGCAGAGTATCGACGGCAAGGCCACCTATGTGCTCTTGCGACTGGCCGGCGATATCGGACAGATGCAAGCGAATCAGTCCGTGGCCGCCGTTCGGGACATCGTCGCCAAGGACACACCACCGCCCGGGCTCAAGGTGTATGTCAGCGGCGCGGCTCCATTGGCCTCCGACTCCGTGGCCATCGCCAATTCGAGCCTGAACAACATCACCATCGTGACGATCATCCTCATCATCGTGATGCTGCTGCTGGTCTACCGCTCCGTCAGTACCCTGCTGGTGCCCCTGGCCGGGGTGCTGATCGAAATGCAGGTTGCTAAAGGGGTTGTCGCGACACTGGGTCACTTCGGGTACATCGAGCTCTCGTCGTTCGCGGTGAACATGGTCGTCTCGCTGACCCTCGGTGCTGGAACGGATTACGGCATCTTCCTGATGGGTCGCTATCACGAGGCGCGGCAGGCCGGCGAAAGCCGTGAGGACGCCTTCTACACCGCCTACCAGGGCGTGACGCCGATCATCGTCGGCTCGGGATTGACGATCGCGGGCGCGGGCTACTGCCTGAGTTTCGCGCGGCTCAACTATTTCCACACCATGGGCCCTGCCGTTGCCATCGGCATGCTGTTGACCATTGCGGCGGCGCTGACGCTCGGCCCGGCACTACTGACCGTGGGCAGCCTGTTCGGACTCTTCGATCCGAGGCGCGCGGCCAAGGCGCATCTGTATCGCCGGATCGGAGCGAGCGTGGTCCGCTGGCCGGTGCCGATCCTCGCGGCCAGTTCAGCTGTCGTTATGCTCGGGGCGATCTTTCTACCGACATACCGGATGAACTACGACGACCGCCAGTATCAACCGGCCGAAGCCGCCGCCAATCAAGGTTTCGCGGCCGCGGATCGCCACTTCTCCAAGAGCAAACTGTTTTCGGAGATGCTGATGGTGGAGACCGATCACGACATGCGAAACTCGGCCGACTTCATCACGTTGGACCGGGTGGCCAAGGCGCTGATCCGCCTCCCCGGCGTCGCGATGGTGCAGAGCATCACCCGGCCGATGGGCCGAGCTCTAGAGCACGCCTCGGTGCCCTACTTGTTCACTACGCAGGGCAGCGGCAACGGTCAGCAGTTGCCGTTCAACATGGCGCAGAACGCCAACACTGACAACCAGGCAGAGATTCAGGCGCACACCGTGGCGGTCCTAGATCGCTTGATCGGCCTGTTCCAGCGCATGTCAGATGAGATGCATAAAACGGTCGTGACGATGGAGGACATGAAGCGGGTCACCGAGAACAT
This sequence comes from Mycobacterium sp., assembly GCA_022841565.1. Lineage (GTDB taxonomy): Bacteria > Actinomycetota > Actinomycetes > Mycobacteriales > Mycobacteriaceae > Mycobacterium. The sequence goes on from JALHRH010000255.1 coordinate 6,064, forward strand.
CAACGAAGAGATCTCGAATCTTGACGATTTCTTCCGGCCGATCCGCAGCTATTTCTATTGGGACAGACACTGTTTCGACATCCCGGTCTGTTGGGCATTCCGATCGATCTTCGACGCCCTCGACGGCATCGACCACATGGCCGCCGATATCAAGGATGCCGTGGCATCGCTCGAGGTCATCGACAAGCTGTTACCGCAGATGCTCGCGCAGATGAAAGTCATGCGAAATGACACGGCGGCCGTCCAGGTCCTCCTGGTCAACAGCTACGGTTCGGCGGATCTGCAGTCGGCTCAGACAAACCAGACCTTCGACGATTTGATCAACGTAGGCAACGACTTCGACCGGTCGCGCAGTGATGACTTCTTCTACATCCCCCGAGAGGGTTTCGACAACGAAGACGTCAAAACCGGCATGACGCTGATGATGTCGCCGGACGGCAAGGCCGCCCGGTTCATCGTCACCCACGAGGGCAATGCCATGGGCCCGGAAGGAGTGGAACATGTCGAGGCTTTCCCGGCTGCGATCACCACGGCGCTGAAGGAGACCTCGCTGGCCGGCGCAAGGGTGTATATCGGCGGCTCGGGATCCAACGACAAGGACATCAAGCAATACGCCGCGTCCGATCTGCTCATCGCGGCGATCGCCGCCTTCGTCCTGATCTTCTTGATCATGATGTTCATCACGCGAAGTCTGTTGGCCGCCTTAATCATTCCCGGCACGGTGGCATTCTCCTACGCCGGGGCGTTCGGGCTGTCGGTGCTCGTCTGGCAGCATCTCGTCGGCCTGCACCTGCACTGGCTGGTGCTGCCGCTGACGTTCATGATCCTGGTGGCGGTGGGTTCGGACTACAACCTGCTGTTGATCGCCCGCGTCAAAGAGGAGATCCACGCCGGGCTGAACACCGGTCTGATCCGTGCGCTGGGAAGCACTGGTGCCGTGGTGACGTCCGCGGGCCTGGTATTTGCCTTCACCATGTTGGCGATGCTCACCAGCGATCTCAGAACGATCGGTCAGGTGGGTTCCACGGTCTGTATCGGCCTGCTACTCGACACGCTGATCGTGCGTTCCTTTGTCGTGCCGTGCATCCTGCGCCTTCTCGGACCGTGGTTCTGGTGGCCGACGCTGGTGCGTTCCCGCCCGCCGCCGCAGCATGGGGATGCGCCGCACAGACAGCTTTCGCCAGTCGCCCCCGGGCCGCGGAGTTAACATTGCGGTCCCGCGGTGCGCGGCTCCTGGGGCCGAGACCCACGCAGCGACGTTAAAGCGCCATATCCTACGAGCGCAAGCTCCCGTATCTTCACCCGCAGCTGTGCACGATGGGTGCGCACGGTGGAGGTTCCGGCATGTCGTTTCTGGTGGTAGCACCGCAGTTGCTGGCATCGGCAGCAGCCGATCTGACGGGTATCGGATCGGCGGTCTCTGCGGCCAACGCCGCTACGGCGACCCCAACGGCGCGGGTGGCCACGGCAGCCGCCGACGAGATCTCGATGGCGGTCGCGCAGCTGTTTTCCGAGCACGGTCAGTCCTATCAAGTGCTTAGCGCGCAGGTGGGCCGGTTTCACGACGAGCTCGCCCACGCTCTGACCGCGGCCTCAGTCTCATACGCGAGCGCCGAGTCCATCGGCGCCGAGCCGTTGCAGGCGATTCTCAACCTGATCAATGCCCCCACCGAGGCCCTACTCAACCGACCACTGATCGGCAACGGTGCCGACGGCGCGGCGGGACAGCCCGGGCAGGCCGGAGGCTTGCTATATGGCAACGGCGGCAACGGCGGAGGCGCGATCGCGGGCCAGGCCGGCACCGCCGGAGGCGCCGCCGGGCTCATCGGAAACGGCGGCAACGGCGGAGCCGGTATCGCCGGAAGCAAGGGCGGCGACGGCGGGGCAGGCGGGTGGCTGTTCGGTAACGGCGGCAACGGCGGAGCCGGCGGCGCCGCCATCGTGCTCGGCGGAAGCGGCGGCGACGGCGGCAACGGCGGAGCAGCCGGATTGCTATACGGCAACGGGGGGGCCGGTGGATTCGGAGGTGCCGGCACCAAGGGGGCCGATGGGGTCAATCCCACCGCGCTGACTCCCGTCGGGCCGCACGCCGGCAACGGCGGTGACGTGCAGGACGGCACGCCGAGCGGGCAAAACGGCCTGCCGGGTGCTGATGGCAGTTCTCCCACCCAGGCCGGCGGCACCGGCGGCACCGGCGGCACCGGAACCAACCCCGGCGGGACCGCCACCGGTGGCGACGGTGGGCGCGGCGGCAACGGTGGCACGAGCGCCACCGGCGGAACGGTCGGCGGACAAGGCGGGGCAGCCGGAACCGGCACGGGTGCCACCGCCCAGGGCGGCACCGGCG
>JALHRH010000256.1 GCA_022841565.1 Mycobacterium sp.
GGGTGAACATCAGGATCACAACAAGGCAACCGTCGCCGGGCGGCTTGCGCTGAGGCCACACGCTTACGAAACGGTCGCCCGCTGGCGCATCCTGCTCATGGCGGCACCGGCCCGGCGCTGCAGCAAGGCCAGCTTGGCGGAGCCCATCAGGTAGCGGTGCGGCGCCGAATGGTGCCCGAGATATAGGCGGCTGTGTCGTAGCCAAAGGGGTACATGCCGGTTGCAGTTGATCATGTTCTGGGCGGTGGTGACCAGGGTCGTGGTCAGATCCTGGGTGAGCTCCGGGTGCGGCACCGCCGTGCAGATCCCGTTTCGGCGTTCGTCGCCGATCTTGCGCAGTTCCAGGTGTGCGATCAGCGCCGCGCTAAACGTCTGCTGGCACATGAACACCGACTGCAACGTGACGCGGCCCGCAGAGAAAATCGGCCGGGCCTCCAATTTGGCCAGCCCGTTGGCTGAGCAGTCGACGAACAGGCTGTCCTCGACGGCGCCGATCGTTCCGCGGTCGAGACGGATCTCGCTGCTACCCACATGCTGTACCCGGCCCCGCCGGACCACATTGTCGATCCGGCGCAGCTGGGCCAGCTCCCGACGGTCCACCGTCGCGCAACGCCATTTGGTCGGCAGGCTTTGGGTGTCCAGTCGGAACACGACCCCCTGGCGTTCGAGTTGCAGGAAGACATCATCGATGTCGGTGGCGTCGGCGATGCTCCGCATCATGGACACGACCGTCTCCAGCACGAGCCCGGGCTGCATGGTGCCGCGATCCAACAACCACGCGTCGTTGGACACGATCCACTGAATCCGATCCGGCGACACACCGTTGTCCAGCAGGAACAGGATCGCGTCGATCCCGGTCTTCCCTGCGCCGATGACGACGTAGCGCTCGTGCGGCCGCCGGATGTGAGCCAGGCCATTGGGCGGAATCACGGTGGCTTCGGCGTCAATTGTGTAGCGGGGTGGGCAGATCGACGGCACTTTCACTTGCATGTAGGTCCCGTCCACGATCCTGCGGTGCGTGGTGACCGTGGTGACGCGGTCGCGGTCGACCGTGGAGACAATCCGGCCATCCCCCTGGTGCTCGCTCATCGGAAGGAACTGCACCCGACCGGTGTGCAAGAAGCGGTCCATGGCGTCGCGGTAGTAGGCGACGATATCGGCCCCCGAGCTCAGATCTTCGCCGCCCTGCCCGAGGTGCGTCGAGTTGAGGCCGTAAAAGGCCGCGGGTTGATGCAGCCTGACGAAGGAGTAGGCGTCGTTCCAGTGCCCGCCCGGATTGGCGTGGCGGTCCACCATGACGATGCGCGCCGAGGGGTCCTCGGAGAGGATCACGTCGGCGAACGCCATACTCATGGCGCCGGCGCCCAGCATCAAATAGTCGGTGTCCAAGTGTTGCGTCGGCATGGCTGAGCTCATTGACTTGTCCTCACTGACCTCCCCGCAATCCGGGGGTGCGGCGCTGTCGTCGACGTCGTAACGCTTGATTTCCAACACGAAACAAACCGTAGATCGATCCGGGGGGTGGATTCGTCGCCATTCGGGGTGCACCTTGTCGCCATTCAGAGTCAATCCGCTTTCCACGGGCTGCCCCGGCCGTTTGAATCGGTTTCATGAGCATCGTCGCCGACCCCGTGGCAACCGACCCTGGGCGTGCCACCGCTTCCAACCGAGCCACCTTCAATACCCCGCCCCGTCTTCAGGATTTCGATGTGATCGGAGACGACATCGCGCTGATCGAGGCGATGGAAGCGTTCGGCGCCGGCGAGCGGGTGGCGGAATGCAGCCTTCTTGGGCGTGCACTTGGGTCGGCTGAGGGGCTGGAGGCCGGATTCTTCGCCAACGAGCGCCCACCGATGCACCAGCCCTACGACCGGTCAGGCGTGCGGACCGACGAGATCCGGTTCGATCCGGCGTGGCACCACATCTTGCGGCTCGCGGTCGAGCACGGAGCCGCGGGAGCGGTGTGGGCCGACGACAGCCCGGGCGCGCAAGTCGCTCGCGCAGCCAAGTTCATTGCTGTGGCGCAGGTCGAGGCCGGTGCCACCTGCCCGCTCGCGATGACCTATGCCTGCGTTCCGGCGCTGCGGCTCACCGTGTCGGTCGCCCAGCGATGGGAGCGGCTGGTCACCGCCGGCGTCTACGACCCCCGCTCGCTGCCGGCAGCTCAGAAGCACGGTGCCCTCATCGGCATGGCGCTCACCGAAAAGCAGGGTGGCTCCGACGTGCGCGCCAACACCATGGTCGCCGTTCCTGACGGTGACGAGGGGTGGTACCGGGTCACCGGCGAGAAGTGGTTCGTGTCGGCGGTGCACTCCGACGCGATATTCGTGCTTGCGCAGACCGCTAAAGGGCTCACCTGTCTGCTGGTCCCCCGCCGGCTCGACGACGGCGATGACAACGGCTGGACCTTGGACCGGCTGAAGGACAAGCTGGGAAACCGGTCCAACCCGACAGCGGAGGTACGGTTCGAGGCTTCGCGCGCCCAGCTCGTCGGAGAACCCGGCCGGGGCGTCCGGGCAATCATGGCGATGATCGGTGGGACGCGGCAGGACTGCGTGCTCGGGTCCACGGCCGTCATGCGGACCGGGACGATCGAGGCGATCCATTGGGCCTCGCATCGCTCCGCATTCGGGCGTCGCCTTGCCGAACAGCCCGCGATGACGGCTGTGCTGGCCGACCTTGCCCTGGAGAGCGAGGCCGCCACCTGGTCGGCGTTACGGCTCGCACGCGCCACGCAGGACGCCGCGGGCGGCGATCCGAGGGCGATCGCGTTGCGCCGCCTAGCCGGGCCGGTGCTGAAGTTCTGGATCTGCAAGCGGGCGCCGCTGCACGCCGCTGAGGCATTGGAGTGCCAGGGCGGCTACGGCTATATCGAGGAGTCGCGGCTGCCGCGTTCCTATCGAGAGGCGCCGTTGATGTCGGTTTGGGAGGGCTCCGGGAACGTGCAAGCGCTCGACGTCTTGCGCGCGATGCAGCGGGAGCCGGAGGCGATGGGGGTATTTCTTGACGAGCTCGACCTTGCGGCCGGGGCGAACCGGCGCCTGGACACTGCGGTGGCGCAACTGTGCGACATGGTTGCCAGCGGGGTCGACGAGGCCCGCGCTCGCGAGCTGACCGGCCGGATGGCGCGTTGCCTGCAGGCCTCGCTGCTCGTGCGTTTCGCACCGGTCCTGGTGGCCGACGCCTACTGCGCAGCCAAGTTGGAGGACAGCGGCGGTGTGCTCGGCTGCCTGCCCGCTGGCATCGATGCCGGCGCGATCGTGGCGCGGCACCGGGTCAACCCATGACGCGCGTCGTCGCGATCCAGCCAGCGCTGCGGATCGGGGACGTCGAGGGTAACCTGCGGCGGTGCACGGACCTCGTGCACGCCGCCGCCCGCGAGCATTCCCCAGAGGCGATTTTCCTACCCGAGGCGATGACCTCGCCCAACGCCTATGACTCCCGCATGCGGTCAGTGGCACGGCCATTGCTGGGCGCACCCCTACAGACGCTGCGGTCGCTGGCTCGCGAGCACGGCTGCCTGGTGGGCGGTGGGTTCATCGCCGTCCGCGGACGCGACACCCGCGGGACGTACGCGTTGTGCGAGCCGGACGGCTCGATTCACCTACACGACAAAGACCAGCCGTCGTTCTGGGAGAACAACTACTACGCGGGGGGCAGCGACGACGGCGTCATGGCGACCTCGCTGGGTCCGATCGGCTGCGCGAACGGGTTCGAATGGGGCCGAGTCCGCACGGCCAAGCGCCTGGTGGGCCGCGTCCGACTGCTGGCCGGCGGGATGCACTTCCCGTCCTTCCCGACCTGGGCGCTCACCCGGGCCTGGCTCATTCGCCGCGATGAGCAGTTCCTTCTCCAGTACTGCCGCGAGACCCCGCCCAGGATGGCCCGAATGCTCGGCGTGCCTGCGGTGCATCCCTCGCACGTCGGCCCTTTCACGATGCAGACGCCGCTGGTCCCCGGCTTGAGCTATCCATCGCGCATGCTGGGAGAGACGACAATCTGCGACGCCGACGGCGTCATCCTGCAGCGGATGTCCTACGACGACGGCGAAGGGTACGTATGCGCGGATGTGGCCCTCACCGAACCCGCCCCGCGTGATCCCATACCTGAGTTGTTCTGGAACGCGCCATTCCCGATCTCGGTGCATCTCGTGTGGTACGCGGGCAATGCGCACGGCGTCCTGAAGTATCGGGCGATGAAGGCGCTTCGGCTGCACTCGTGGGAACCGAGCGCGGACCTGCCCGCCTACACCCCGGGGCGACAGGCGCCCCGGCTCGCGGGGCCCGAGCGCTAACGAATGCGGGATTTCGGCCGTCGACGCCTTGTTTACTTCGCTGTTAGCGTCGAGCTGTGAATCACGCCCGCAGCGACCCACGCACCGATGCCCTGCACGGGCCGCTGCCCGCATGGCCCGACAACGCTCCAGCCAGCCCAACCTCTGCGGTACGCGCCGAACTCGACGACGAGTTGGCGGATCTCGAGGAGCGCCTCGGCAGGCTCACCGCCACCGCCGCACCCGAGTTGCAAGCCGCCGTCCGTGCCCTCACCGATCTACACGAACGCCGCGACCGAGCCGCCGACGCTCAGCTCCGCGACCGGCTCGAAGTCCTCGCCCGCGTCCATACCGCCCTCGCGCACTTGCGCCGGATGTCCAGTGCGGAGGCGATGATCGCCGCAGCCCCGCAACAGGCCTGCGAAGCCTGCGGCTTCGATCGAGCGGTGCTCTACCGCGTCCGCGGCAAAGAGCTTCTCGCTGAAGCGTTTTGGGTTAACGGCGATCCTGAAGCCGCGGCCCGCTTGCTGGCATTCAGCCGCGAGCACCCGGCCATCCTCGCCTCCCGGGTTCTCGAGACCGAAATGGTCCGGCGCCGCAGACCCATGGCGATCCAACAGGTGGTCGGCAATCCACGGGTGTTCGCCGAGCTCGCCGACGCTTACGACACGCACTCCTACGTCGCCGCGCCGATCATGCCGGAGGGTCGGGTCATCGGCTTCATCCACGCTGACCACCGGCTCAAACCACGCCGAGTGGACGAGTTCGACCGCGACTCCCTATGGGCATTCGCGGAGGGATTCGGGTTCGCAGTGGAACGAGCCCAGCTCACGGACCGGTTGCGCGCGCAAGGCCAAGAGCTACGACGACTTCTGCAGCGCACGGAAGCCGTGGTCGCCGAATACCTCGACGCCGAGGTCGAGCTCGTGAGCGGCGATTCGGAGGGCACCGCCGCCTCGCGCGCGACCACCGCGATCCTCCCTACCGTTGACCGCGAAATCCCCGGGGACCTCTCCAAACGCGAACTCGAGGTGCTGGCGCTGTTGGGCTCGGGAGCGTCCAACGCCCGCATCGCCGCACGCCTGGTGATCACCGAGGACACCGCGAAGTCACACGTCAAACGGATCCTGCGAAAGCTCGGCGCAGCCAACCGCGTCGAGGCGGCAACCATCTGGCTCAAGGCGCAGCGGCCACAGCGGGATATTGGCAACGCCCTCGCTTCCCGATGAAAGCTCACCGACCTCTGTGGGGTGCGCTGTCCCCGGTGTTGACGGGCCGCAGCCGAAACACCCTGATCTCTCGCGGCGCGCACCTGATCCGGTAGCGCTCGTAGCCGGCGTAGAAGTCGACCGCGGTAGCCCATGCCGCCGCGCGGGCGTCGCCGGTCAACAGTTTGGCCCGGTACTGACGGGGCGGCCCCTTGCACTCGACCGTGCATTCGGGATGGGCCAGCAGGTTGGCACTCCACCCCGGGTGCGAGGGGCGACCGTAGTTGGACCCAATCGCCAGCAGCCCGTCGGAATCCTCGATCAACGTCAGCGGATTCGTGCGCGGCTGCCCGGATTTGGCGCCGGTTGAGGTGACGAGCCCGACCTTGTCCAGCCCCATCCCGCTAAGCCGCCCGTTGGTCCGCGGTATCAGCACCTGGTCGAGGCGCGGCATCACGTGCATAGCGAGCACGTCGCCGGCCCGGCTCATGGCGAAGCGCTCGAACAGGGCTTCGTGGACGCGCAGCCGCCGCCCGCGCAACGGACTTTCTCGTCGAAATGACACAGCTAAACCGTAGCCCCCGGACAATGCTCCGTGGCCGCGCCTACGACCCCTGTTTCTTGGCGCGCCGCCGATTCTCCCAGGTGTATTGCTTGTACTCGTCCTGCACGTGAGTGTCGCGGTGGTTACCCGGACAGAGCCACTGACGGTCCATCCGGTCGCCGTTACCCGTCATGTCGATGATGTGATACTCCGCGTCGACGCGGCAGTTGAGGCAATAGCTCGTGCCGACCTCCAAGATTTCTCCGGGCTCCATGTTTCCTCGTTTCGATGCGTTATCCCGTTGCGCGGCAACAACTAATAGACGTACACAACCGCGCCGTTGCCACCGTTGCACACCACCATCGAACCGTTGGCAGCGCAGGTCATGGTGTACTGCTGGCCGGTCACCGGGCTCACGGCGTCGACCTGACGTGGTGTCACGGTGGCCGGCCCGCCGGCCCCGTAGGCAAGCCGAACCTGCTCCGCGAACGGGCAGGAGGTGTCTGCGGACCCGACTGCGGAGTGCGCCAAACCACCGGCCGGCCCGGACGTCGGCGGACACGCCTGAGCGCCCGACGGGAGGGCAACTGACGTCGTGGTCGTGGTCGTGGTCGGGGTCGTCGTCGCGGCATCCGTTACCAACGTCCAGGGAGCGCAGCCTTGCGATCTGAACCCGGCGTCCGTCGGCGCGATCGTCACCGTCTGCGGCAGGATGCCCGCCCCGTTGGCGATGATATCGGCCGTTTGCCCGCCGAAGCCTCGCAGCCGCTCCCAGTAGCAGGAGTCGCCGCCTTGCGACCGATAGGTGCCGGGCACCAGGTCCGCTCCCGTCCGAAATGTCCCGTCACCCGGAATGGTGCGTGCGGACGACGCCGAAGACGACGGACTCGAAGTGGCGGCCGACGAGGAAGTCGAGGACGGGATCGAGACGGTGGTCCCCGGATAGATCGGCGGTAGCCGGGAGGGGCTGTCGTGGGCCGTGGGGGTTTGGCGCGCCGGTTTGCCACCGGACCCCGAACAGCCGGTCGCAGCGAACACCGCGACCGACAAGATGGCGAAAACGGTTCTTACCCCCACGACCCCTCGATGCTGCTACTGCTGCAATCTTGTTTGGTGTGCTAACGCTACCGCGAACGGGGCAGGCGGCAACTGCGCATGGGTGAGAACATGGCCGGTGTGACGGCATCAGGGCTGACCACGGTCGAAGCTGCTGAGCGCCGTGCGCAGGGCGGTGCCAACAGGTTGCCCGTGTCGAAGCGGCCGTCGGTCGCCCGCCGTTTGCTCGGGGAGTTGACGCATTTCTTCGCCCTGCTGCTGTGGGCGGCCGCAGCGCTGGCCTTCCTCGCAAGACTTCCGCAACTCAGCGTCGCGATCATTGCGGTGATCGTCCTGAACGGCGTTTTCGCCCTGATCCAGCAAGCGCGGGCCGACCGGGCCGCCGATCGGCTTCAGGAGATGCTGCCGACCCGTGTCACGGTCTGGCGTGACGGCCGTCGGCGACTGATCGAGGCCGAGGATGTGGTGGTCGGCGACGTTCTGCTGCTCGAAAGCGGCGACCGGGTGCCGGCCGACGCCGTGGTACTTGCCGAGAATCAGTTGCTCGTCGACTCCTCCATGCTCACCGGCGAGAGCCAGGCCAGCTCTGTGGCCGAGGGCGAGGCGCTTTTTGCTGGCACCTTCGTCGTAGAGGGAGACTCGCGCGCCCAGGTCACCGCGATCGGCCAACAGACGCGGCTGGCCGGGATCGCCCGCCTGTCGACGTCAACCACGAAGCCCGACACCCCATTGACCCGCGGCCTGAACGGCGTCGTACGCCTCACGGCCGCAATCGCGGTCAGCGTGGGCGTGCTGTTCCTGCTCGTTTCGGTGCTCGTGGGCCTCCCGATCCAGCAGGCCTTCGTGTTCGCGATCGGTGTCACGGTCGCCCTGGTCCCGGAAGCACTGCTGCCGACGGTGACGCTGTCCCTTGCCTGGGGTTCGGAGCAGATGGCGAAGCGGCAGATCCTGGTCCGGAACCTCGAGGCAGTCGAGACACTCGGCTCCACGACGTTCATCTGCACCGACAAGACGGGCACCCTCACCCGAAACCAGATGACCGTAGTCGAAGCCTGGACGCCTGCCGGGTCGCTGACCGTCGACGGCGCCGGCTACGGGCCGACAGCCAGATTGACGTCGTCCTCACCGACCGCAGAGGACTCCGTCAGCACGCTCGCCCTGGCCGGGCAACGCTGCTCCACGGGATACGCCGAAGAGGTCGGCGGGCAGTGGCGGGCCCACGGGGACCCCATGGAGGCGGCCCTCGACACCCTGGCCCGGCGACTGGGTATCGACACCGTCGAGGACCGTCGCACCGCCTCGGCCGAGCTGCGGTTCCCCTTC
>JALHRH010000257.1 GCA_022841565.1 Mycobacterium sp.
CGCCGCGGCGCCCCGGACATGGCGGCGTCCCTGTGGATCGGGGACCTGGGCGGCGAGGCGGTGCAGTCTGCCGACGGGCACAACCTGTCGCGGCCCAGTTGGTCGTTGGACGACGCGGTATGGGTGGTGGTCGACGCCAACAACGTGCTGCGCGCGATCCAGGAGCCTGCATCCGGGCAACCGGCCCGGATCCCAGTGGATGCCACCGCGGTGTCCAGTCGTTTCCCCGGGCCGATCACCGATCTGCAGCTGTCCCGCGACGGAACCCGTGCGGCGATGGTGATCGGGGGACAGGTGATCCTGGCCGGCGTCGAGCAGACTCAGGCCGGCCAGTTCGCGCTGACGTACCCGCGGCGGCTGGGCTTCGGCCTGGGCACGTCCGTGGTCTCGTTGTACTGGCGAACCGGTGACGACATCGTGGTGACCCGCAATGACGCCACGCATCCGGTGTCCTACGTCAACCTCGACGGGGTGAACTCCGACGCGCCCGCCCGCGGTCTGCAGATCCCGCTGTTCGCGATCGCGGCCAGCCCGTCCACCGTGTACGTCGCCGGTCCGCAGGGCGTGCTGATGTACTCGGCGTCGGCGGCCGAGACCCAACAGGGCTGGTCCGAGGTCGCCGGCCTGATGATCGGTGGGGCTGCGCCGGTGTTGCCGGGATAACTGGGTAGACCCGCCGACTGCACCGGATACTCTGCTGGTGAGGAGGCGCATGCGATGTCGCCTAAGGTTCCCTTCCTGCGTTGGGACGACCCGTTCCGCGCCTTGGAGATGCTGGCTTCGCTGTGGTCGTCGACCGGTATACCGTCGGTCGGCGCCCACGCGGTGGCGATGCCCTACCGGACCCTGTTCGCGACGCTGCAACAGCTGCTGGTCGGCAAGGAAGTCACCGTTCGCATCGGCGATCACGATGTGAGGCTGACCGTCGTCGAACTGGATTCGGAGTTGGATCCACAGGGTTTGCCGGTGGGCCAACTCGGCGAAGTCCGGGTCGCGGCCCGCGACATCTGCTGGGACGATAACCGCTTACAGAGTGCTGTGGCGGTGCTGCGCAATGTGCACATCCGGCCCGGTGTGCCGCCGCTGGTCGTGGCGGCTCCGACGGAGCTGACCACGGAGTTGCCGAAAGACATTTTCGACAACGTGCTCGAGCAGGCGGCGCCACATCTGCGCAGCGAATCGGGGCAGGACGGCACGGCGCGGCTGAGCTGGGCACGACGACCTGGATTGGGCGGTCTTGAGGTCGACGCCGACGTGGTGGGCTCGACCTTGTGGTTGCGTCCGCGCGCGGTGGTGGCGGGGCAGCGGCGGTGGAAGCTGCCGGTGCGCACGCCGGCCTACCAGGTGCCGCTGCCGCAGCTGCCGCATGGGCTGATGATCACCGGCGTCGAGCTGACATCGGATTCTCTGCACCTGCGCGGGTTGTTGCCGGAGTGGCGAATGGAGTTGCCGCTGCGCGCGCTGGAAGACGTGATAACCCGGCTGAGTCAGGGTGCGCTGAGCTTCAGTTGGCCGTCGCTGTGGTGGGGCTCGGACTGACGGGCCAATCAATTACGGAAGCATAAATTACATGCTTGTCATTTAGCGGCATGATTTGCCGGCCGTTGCCCGCACTTTGGTCAACAAGCGGCGGGTAGCACAGGTTTGGCCGTCAAATCCGTTCCGCACGTAACTAATTGGGAAAGAGACTGTCACGACGCGGCCGGTGCAACGCATCGGTTCGGCAACTATCAATTTCACGCTCTAGGCAAGAATTCGGCGCGCCGATACGGTTCCGCATTGTTGGTAGGTGCGGTGATTGATGGGGAAGCATGAATGGAGTGGCGTTGCGGATTATCGATCGATTTTGCGTAGCGGTTGCTGCGGGCGCGGGGTTGTGCGGGGCCGCGCTGGCGCTAAGTCCGGGAGCGTTGGCCACTCCGTTGCGAACGGGCGGCGCGAACTGCATTGAGCAACAAGTGGCGCTCGGTGTTGCGCCGATAGCCGCCGCTCCGGTGGTGCTGCCCGGTCCGGTGCCGATCGCGCCGGCGGTGCCCGTCGTGCCACCGGTGCCCGTCGTGCCACCGGTGCCCGTCGTGCCACCTGTGCCTGTCGTGCCGCCGGTGCCTGTCGTCCCGGTCGTTCCGATTGCTGGTGGCGGTGCAGGAGCGGCTGGCGGTGTGCCGGTCGCTGGCCCGATAACGGCACAGGCCGGCACCGGCAAGGGTGCGCCCATGACTCCGTCGTCGGGGAAGACCGCCGAACCGGTCGTGCTGCCCGGTCCGCAGGCGCCGGCGCCTCAGTCCGTGGCCGCCGAGGTGCCGTCGTCGCCGATCCCGGCCGTGTTGGCGGGGACGACGACGGCGTTGCCCGCATGTGGGGCGGTGGGCGCTCCGGCGCAGTAGGAGTCGGCGACGCCCACGCCTCGCACGCTATGCGAACGGCATCGACGTCTTCTGGTGAAACTTCCCCGATGTATCCATCCGGATCGCCGACGGGTGATTGGCGAGGCCCGGGTTCAAGAGGATGACCTGGCATTTCAGCCGCAGCTGTGCGGTTCGGCGGACGTACGGAAGCAATTCGTTGTCTATCCACACCTGCCGCCCCACCGAACCGCCCGTGTCGGGGGATGCGAGTATGATCGAATGTATGTTCGATAACTCGGGTGAGGCTTCGGGGGCCGAGCCCTCCTGCAGGGCTCCTTCTGCCGAGCAGTGGGCGCGCTTCGATGCCCATTTGCGGGAGGTGGCGGTTCGCCGGGAGGTGTTGCGGCAGGCGACAGCCGAGTCCACCGGGTGGGTAGAGCGGATCGCTGGGGCGGCGCGGGTGCTCAACCAGGCCGCGGCGGCCGAGTTGGTGGCGGTTGGGGAGTTATTCGCCTACTGGCTGGCCCGGGGTGGGGAGACCGACAATTGGGCCGTCGACACGACCAAGGCGGTGGCCGGCCAGGTGGCCGCGGGGTTGAAGATCAGCCAGGGCCGCGCGGATACCAAGGTGCGCTATGCCCGGGCGATGCGCGAGCGGCTGCCCAAGGTGGCAGCGGTGTTTCAGAGTGGCGACATTGATTTTGAGGCGTTTTCCACGATCGTGTACCGCACCGATCTGATCGAAGACCCCGACGTGCTGGCGGCGGTGGATGCCAAGGTCGCCGCGAAGGTGACACGCTGGCCCTCGATGAGCCGGGTGCGGCTGTCGCACAAGGTAGACGCGATCGTCATCCGCGCCGATGCCGATGCGGTGCGTCGCCGCAAGGAGGTGCAGGCCGAGCGCCAGGTATGGATCGGCGGCGAGCACGACGGGCTGTGCTCGATCGAAGGCCGAGTGCGTGCCACCGATGCTCAGGCCGTCGATCAGCGGCTATCGGCGCTGGCGGCCACCGTGTGCCCCTATGATCCGCGCACCCGCGATCAGCGCCGTGCCGATGCGCTGGGCGCGCTGGCCGCCGGTGCCACGCGGCTGGCGTGTGAGTGTAGGCGTCTGGACTGCACCGCCGCGGGCCGTAAGCCGTCTTCGCCGGTGGTGATTCACGTGGTCGCCGAACAGGCGACCCTCAGCGGGCACAGCGACAGTCCGGGGTGTCTGCTCGGCGCCGAAGATCTGATCGCCGCCGAGCTGCTTCGCGAGTTGGCGTTGACCGCCAAACAAGTACCGCTGATCCATCCCGGCTATGGTCCCCCCGAATCCCAGCACACCCCCTCCAAAGCGCTGGCCGACTTCGTGCGGGCTCGGGATCTCACGTGTCGCTGGCCGGGCTGCGACGTCCCGGCCACCCGTTGTGATCTGGATCACACCACCCCCTATGCCGAGGGCGGGCCCACCCACGCCGGCAACATCAAGTGCTACTGCCGCACCCATCACCTGCTCAAGACCTTCTGGGGCTGGACCGAACAACAACTCGCCGACGGCACCCTGATTCTGACTTCCCCCGCCGGAGACACCCACGTCACCACCCCCGGCAGCGCTCTGCTGTTTCCCAGCTTGTGCCACGCCGTGGGCGGCATGCCGGCCCCCGAAACCCCGACCCCTGACGACTACTGCGCCGACCGCGCCGCGATGATGCCTAGACGCCGCCGCACCCGCGCCCAGGATCGCGCCCACCGCGTCACCGCCGAACGCTGCCACAACCGCCAGGCCCGTATCGCCCACCCCGCCAACATCGCCGACTACTTCGCTTACACCGACAGCCGCCTACCACCGGACCCCGACGCCGAACCACCACCCTATTGACCGGGGCCCTCGTTAACTAGCCGGCCGGTCGGGGTTAAGGGTCGACGGTTGCTGGGGTTTCGCGTCGGCTTCCTTGTCGCTGATCACGGCCGGGACGCCCTCCTTGACGATCACCGGGTCGCCAACGTGGACCGTGTTGAAATACCACTCCGCGTCGGTGGGGCTCAGGCTGATACAGCCGTGGCTGACATTCTCGGCCCCCATGGCGGCCACGGCCCACGGAGCCGAATGGACGTAAAGACCATGGTTGGTGATGCGGACGGCGTAGTCGACCTGGAGCCGGTAGCCATCGGGATTGTCGACTGGAATGCCGACGCTGCTCGAATCCATCATCACCGAGCGGTCCTTGGCGAGCACGCTGTATGTGCCCACCGGCGTCTGATATTCCGGCCTGCCCATCGACGCCGGCAGCACGCCCGCCTCGCCGAAATGCGACCGGTGATGAGGCGCCGGCAGGGCGGGTGGCGGCGGGTCCGCTGCAACCCCGTCGATGCTGACGGTGAAGGTGTGGTTGGTGATATCGGCGACGCCGACGACGGCGGGACCCGTCGCGAACTCGGTGCGCAGACCGCCCACCGAGAGCGCCACCGTGCTGTGCGCCGGCCAGAACCGGTCTGGAACCCATTGCACGACGTTGCTGTCCAGCCACTCGAACCTGCCGCTCATCGCGGGCTCTGACGTCACCTCGATGGCGCGCTGCACGGACTCCCGGTCGGCGACCGGGCCGCCGAAGGTCACCACCACTGGGTGCGCAATCCCCACCACGGAGCCGCGCACCGGCAGGATCGCGAGGATGTCGGAGTAGCCGCTCGGTTTGCTCGCCGCCATCAGCGTGACGCCGGCGTGCCCGGCGATCACCGTCGAAGTGACCCCGATGAACACCAGTAGAGACCGGATCGCCGCCCGCATGGCTTCACTCCAGGGTTGGTCAGTCGGATGGGTATAAGTCGTCGCCGCTCGATGGTATGGGTGCTACCAGCGCGAAAATGAAAGCGCGCGTGCACATGTCGGTCAGTGTTTGGTTACAAGTCGGTCTCCGTCCGGGCTTGTCACCCCCTGGCGCGACACTCACGACATGCTCGACATGCTCGACCTGATTGCGCCGCTGCAGTGCGGCGGCTGCGGAGCCCCGGCAATGCGATGGTGCCCGGCGTGCGCGAAGGAACTCGAAGTCGAACCCGGCGAACCGCTGGTGCTCAGCCCCCGCGTCGCCCCGCCAGTCCCGGTGTTCGCCCTCGGTCGCTACACCGGCGTCCGCCGCCAGGCCATCCTGGCCCTCAAGGAGCGCGGCCGTGGCGACCTCGTCACACCTCTGGCACGGGCCTTGGCCGTCGGCATCCACCGGTTGTTGTGCTGGGGCATGGTGGACACCCCACTGACTATCGTGCCGGCGCCCACGCGACGTTCCGCGGCGTGCCGACGCGGCGGCGATCCCGTCACTCGCATCGCAAGCCTTGCCGTGGCGGCCCACCCGGACCTCAGCGTTGCCGCCGTCTTGCGGATGCGGGCCTTGGCCCGGGATTCGGTGGGCCTGGACACCGCGGCTCGCGAACGCAACATCGCCGGACGGGTACGGGTGCGTGGTCCGCGGCCGCGTAACGAGGTGTTGATCGTCGACGACATCGTCACGACCGGGGCCACCGCGGGGGAGTCGGTTCGGGTACTTCAGGCCGCCGGCGTGCGGGTGGCCGCGGTTCTGGCAATCGCTGCCGCGTGAAGAACTCGCAACAGGTCTGCGAATGGGGTGGCAAGCTGAGGCGAACAAGGGCTAACGTCGATATCAGACTCTCGACTTACGGTCGCCGAAATTGCCAGGTTGTGCAGCACCCGCGGTAGGAGGTGAGATTCGACTTCTTGCTCCGGCGGGCAGCCTGCGGCGGTGGCTTTTGCAACCGCTCTAACCCCGTCGGCGCGTATGGAATGCCGGACACGCAGGGCGCGTGTGACGTGAAGAGAGAAACGAGTTGTCAAGAATGTCAAGGTTTTCCGCGGATTCCGAGCAGGTTCTCGATCAAGCCGGAACCGAAGACCCGGCCGAACCGACGGCCAACGCCGAGATCGTGTTCAAGGGTCGCAACGTCGAGATTCCCGATCATTTTCGCATCTACGTTTCACAGAAGCTCGCTCGCTGCGAGCGATTCGACAAGACCATCTACCTTTTCGACGTCGAACTTGACCACGAACGCAACCGCCGCCAGCGCAAGGCCTGTCAACGCATAGAGATCACCGCGCGCGGGCGCGGCCCGGTGGTGCGCGGCGAAGCCTGCGCCGACAGCTTCTACGCCGCGCTGGAATCGGCCGTCGACAAGCTGGAGAACCGGCTGCGGCGCGGCAAGGACCGCCGCAAGGTGCACTACGGCGACAAGACGCCGGTGTCGCTTTCCGAGGCCACCGCGGTGCTGCCGCCCCCGGAGAAGGCCTTCGCCGCCGAATCAGCCGAACCCCACGATCACGACGGCGCCGGACTCGATCATGAGCCGGGACAGGTGGTCCGGGTTAAGGAGCATCCGGCCAAACCGATGTCGGTTGACGACGCGCTCTACGAGATGGAGCTCGTCGGGCACGACTTCTTCCTGTTCTTCGATAAGGAGACCGAACGGCCGTCGGTGGTCTACCGCCGGCACGCCTACGACTATGGCCTGATCCGACTGGCCTGATCCGACTGGCCTGATCCGACTGGCCTGATCCGACTGGCCTGAGGCTGGCCCGCCTGCCGATTCGCGGTCGTCACCTAGGATGGGGGTCGCCCGAGACTCCTACCCGTAGGGGAACATCCCAAAAGGGGACAACACTGTGCTGTCGAAGTTGTTGCGCCTTGGTGAAGGTCGCATGGTCAAACGCCTCAAGAAGGTGGCTGACTATGTCAATACGTTGTCCGACGACGTCGAAAAACTCACCGACGCGGAGCTGAGGGCCAAGACCGACGAGTTCAAAACGCGCCTCGAAGCCGGGGAGGAGCTCGAAGACCTGCTCCCCGAGGCGTTCGCGGTGGCCCGCGAAGCCGCCTGGCGGGTGCTCGACCAGCGCCCGTTCGACGTGCAGGTGATGGGCGCTGCCGCGCTGCACCTGGGCAACGTCGCCGAGATGAAGACCGGTGAGGGTAAGACCCTGACCTGTGTGTTGCCGGCCTACCTCAATGCGCTGGCCGGCAAGGGCGTGCACGTCGTCACCGTCAACGATTACCTGGCCAAACGCGACAGCGAGTGGATGGGTCGCGTACACCGTTTCCTCGGCCTCGACGTCGGGGTCATCCTGGCGCAGATGACGCCGGACGAACGGCGGGTCGCCTACCACGCGGACATCACTTACGGCACCAACAACGAGTTCGGCTTCGACTACCTGCGCGACAACATGGCCCACTCGCTCGACGACCTGGTGCAGCGTGGGCACAACTTCGCCATCGTCGACGAGGTCGACTCCATCCTGATCGACGAGGCTCGCACCCCGCTGATCATCTCCGGCCCCGCCGACGGCGCGTCCAATTGGTACACCGAGTTCGCCCGGCTGGCGCCGCTGATGCAAAAAGACACGCACTACGAGGTGGACCTGCGCAAGCGAACCGTCGGTGTGCACGAGAAGGGCGTGGAGTTCGTCGAAGACCAGCTCGGCATCGACAACCTCTACGAGGCCGCCAACTCCCCGCTGGTCAGCTATCTCAACAACGCCCTTAAGGCCAAGGAGCTGTTCAACCGCGACAAGGACTACATCGTCCGCAACGGCGAGGTGCTCATTGTCGACGAGTTCACCGGCCGCGTGCTGATCGGGCGCCGCTACAACGAGGGCATGCACCAGGCCATCGAGGCCAAGGAGCACGTCGAGATCAAGGCCGAGAACCAGACACTGGCCACCATCACCCTGCAGAACTACTTCCGCCTCTACGACAAGCTGGCCGGCATGACGGGTACCGCCCAGACCGAGGCGGCCGAACTGCACGAGATCTACAAGCTGGGCGTTGTCTCCATCCCGACCAATATGGAGATGATCCGCACCGACCAGTCCGACCTCATCTACAAGACCGAAGAGGCCAAATACATCGCCGTCGTCGACGACGTCGCCGAGCGCTACGAGAAGGGTCAGCCGGTCCTGATCGGCACCACCAGCGTGGAGCGCTCGGAGTACCTGTCGCGCCAGTT
>JALHRH010000258.1 GCA_022841565.1 Mycobacterium sp.
TGCTCTTCCGATCTCCATCCGCAGCGCCCACGCGGGTGGTGGGGTGCGGGGGGTGGTGGGGGGCGTGGGCGCCGGGGGGCGTGGGCGCCGGGGCCTGGCCGGGCGCCGAGATTGCCAGAGTGGTTGTGATCTTCGCCAGAGCCACGACCATGGAGGCAATCTCGACGGGACACAAGCAAAGCATCGATCCTCCGGCCGACCACGCGTGTACAGCTACGCTGGGAAAGTGGGGATCTTCGGGCGTATCACGGCGCGTCAACGCCTGCGCAGAGCGACCCAGGAATCGCTGTCGGTACCCACGTTCGGCGCGCCGCTCGATTGCACACCCTGGGTGATCGGCGGTCTATGGCCGTCGGAGTTATCGCCCGGAACCGCCGAAACCGCGACCCTCGCTGCGTATCTCCAGGCCGACCTCCAGCGGATCGCCCGCTCCGCCAACGACGAGCTGCGCGCCATCGGCCGAGCCGGAATGGAGTACGCGGTCCGGCGCCACGTCGAGGCCAAAGTGATCGACGAGGCACGCGACCGCGCGGCACGCAGAGTCGAGTCGACGAGACGCCAACTGCGGCAGCTCCAGCAGGAGGCAGGCCCGGGCAGCGATCTGGACACGACCAAGGTGCTGCCCGCCGTCCGCGACGAGCCGCCCGTTCCCGAACCGACCCGCAGCGAGGGGCCACAACGGGCTGGAGCAGCAGCAGGTCCCGCCGGGACCGACCACGACCGGTTGCGGCGGCTGCTGACGTTTGTCGCACGCCAGGAGCCAGGGCTGAGTTGGGCGGTCGGCGAGCGGCCGGACGGTACGACGGTGCTGGTCACCGACCTCGCGCATGGCTGGATTCCGCCTGGTATCGCCGTGCCCGAAGGCGTGCACCTGCTGGAACCGCAGCGCCGTCCCGGTCGCGCCGCGGACCTGCTGGGCGCCACCGCCCGCGCAGTGACCTACACACCGGGTGATCCCGCCCGGTGGTCGAATGACTTTCCCGATCCGCGAACATCAGAGCGACCCTTGCAGGTGCCGGCCGTCGAGGACCTGGATGGGGAGCTGAAGGTCGCTACGCACTCGCGCGAAGGGCTGCCGCGCCTGGTGAGCACCATGGCAAAAGCGGTCGCATCCGGCGCCGACATCGTCGATCAGGAGATCGATCTGCTGCGGGTTCATCTGGATACCCTTCGGTATCAGGTCCTGGCGCAGTACCCCGAGGTCGACCCGGCGCAGCTGCTCAACTGCATGTTGTTGGCCGCCATCGACGGCCGCGTCTCCGGGGACCCGGTGTCGGCGCACTATCACTTCGCTTGGTTCGCGAAACTGGATGCCGCCCCGGCCGCCGATCGGGGCAAAACGAGACCGCAAACTGCCGGTTGAGTATGAATTGACGCTGGTGGGGGGCGTCGACATACTGTCATGGTGTCGGGGTCGGGTCCTTTCAGCGAACTCAGCGACCGAATCGCAGGAAGCGATGCAGACCTCGTCGAAGCGGTTCTTCGTGAACTGAGCGAGGCAGCCGACAAGTGGGAAGCACTCGTCGCGCAGGCTGAAACAGTCACCTACAGCGTGGACCTGGGAGACGTGCACGCGGTGGTGAATTCGGACGGCCGTCTGCTCGAGTTGACGCTGCACCCGGACGTGATGACCGGCTACGCACCCGGCGAGCTGGCTGACAGATTGAATCTCGCCATCGCGGCGCTGCGGGAAGAGGCCGAAGCCGACAACCAGGCACGGTACGGCGGCCACCTGCAGGGGTGACGGGTACGGAATCGGGTCCGTACCGGCCACCGGAAGGAGAAGACTGTGCCACTCAATCTGTCCAACCGTGACCAGAATTCGGGGCATCTGTTCTATAACCGCCGGCTGCGCGCCGCGATTACCCGATTCTCCGTCCGGATGAAGCACGATGACCGCAAACAGCAAGCGGCCGTGGCACTCTCGATGGTCCTCGTCCTCATCGGCGTCGGTTGGATGGCCCTGCTGCACATCATGAAACCGGCCGGGTTGGTTGCGGGTTCGGCCGTCGTCGGGAACCGGGACACCGGAGCCGTCTACGCCAAAGTCAGCGGACGCCTCTACCCGGCGCTCAACCTGACCTCGGCACGGCTGGTGGTCGGCAATGCCGCGGCTCCCACCTGGGTAACGGCAACCGAAATCGCGAAGTACCCGACCGGCCCCACTATCGGCATTCCCGGTGTGCCCGACAGCTTGCCGGTCACGGTCGGCGCGGTCTCGGCGTGGGCGTTGTGCGATACCGCGCCGACCGGCGGAGCGGCCCGGGGCAGCGTCACGCCGCCGTTGGTCACCGCGATAGCGGGACGGCTGACCCCGTCGGACCGGGGCGCTGCCATGAGCCCAAAGCAGGCAATCCTGGCGACCCACAAAGGTGCGACCTATGTGATCTGGGGAGGGCAACGGTCCCGGATCGAGCCGACCGACCGGTCGGTGACGTTCAATCTTGGCCTGGATCCCGGAGTAACCTTCCCCATCGAAGTCTCCAACGCGCTCTTTGATGCCATGCCTGCGACGGAACCGCTTGTGTCACCAGCTATTCCGGAGTCGGGCAGTGCGTCGCGGTGGTTGCCCGAGGCCAAGGTGGGCAGCGTGCTGGAATCCCGCGACGCCGGCGGGACCGTCAACGGGTTCTACGTGCTGCTCAGCGGAGGGGTGCAGAAGATCAGCAGCTTCGTCGCAGATCTGTTGCGCACCGGCGACTCTCAGGGCTCAACGGTGCCCATCCTGATAGCGCCTGACAAGCTGATCCACATCCCGGTTGTCGACGTTCTCGATGTCGACTACTACCCTTCCGGAAAGCTGGAATTCATTGATACCAAGGCTAACCCCGTGATTTGTGTGGGATGGGAGAAACAATCCGGGGATCCTCAGGCCCGGATCGCCCTCGTCTCGGGTCGGGGCCTGCCGGTTCCGACCGGCATGGACGCCCGGGTGGTACATCTGGTGCGTGACGACCGCAACCCCGAGTCGAGCGAGGCGAACCAGACCTTGATGCTGCCCGGTGCGGCGAACTTCGTTGCCACGACGAGCGGTGTCGTGACCGCTGGCAGCCGCGAAAGTTTGTATTGGGTATCGCCGCAGGGCGTTCGCTACGGCATCCAATCGGATCCGCGAACTCTGCAGGCGCTGGGGCTGGATCCGCGCCTCGCCGTGCAAGCGCCCTGGCCATTGGTGCGCGCCTTCGCGCCGGGTCCGGCGATCAGTCGCGACGCAGCCCTGGTCGCCCGCGACGCCATCCCGGCGGGCGGCGTCCTGGCACCCATTCCCGACTCCAGCGAACCCGGGGGTTAGTGATGTCCAAACGAGGCTTTGTGCGTGCAAAGCGGACGCCGCAACCGCATGTTCCTCCGGTGCGGGTGGCGGTCGCGGCGCCGTTGGCGCTGCCTGAACGCGAGCCGCGCAACATTTGGCTGATGATCGCGCTGCCCGCACTGCTGGTCGGGATCGTCGGAACGCTGGTGGTGATGTACGCATCCGGGGTTCGGTCGTTGCAGTCCGGGTTCTTTCCGATGGTCGGTCTGGTCGGCTTTGGTGCGCTGATGTTCGGTGGGCGATTCGGCCGAGGACGTCGAATCAGTTGGGGTGAACTGGAAAAGCAGCGACGCAGCTATCTGCGCCAGCTCGACGACGATCGCGAAGAAGTGCAGCGCGCGGCCCGGGAGCAGCGCCGATGCCAGCTGTTCGGGCACGCCGACCCACAGAAACTCGACACCGTGATCGGCGGCCCGCGGATGTGGGAGCGGCGTCCTACGGATCCGGACTTTCTCGATGTCCGGCTGGGTATCGGTGTTCAGCAGTCCGGCGAAGCGGCCGTTTCCTTGCAGTGGCCGGACGTTCCGATCGGTGAGGAGCTCGAACCGGTAACCGGCGGTGCGCTGCGGGATTTCATCCTGGAGCAGAGCAAGATTCGCGGGATCGGGAAGGTCCTGAGCTTGCGGTCCAAACCCGGGTTCAGCTTCACTGCCGACGACCCGAGCGAATTGCACAGTATGGTGCGCGCGCTGCTGTGCTCGCTTGCGGTCTATCACAGCCCGGACGATCTCAAGCTGATCGTGGTCACCCGCCATCCCCAGCATTGGCAGTGGCTGGTCTGGTTGCCGCACAACCAACATGACGAGATGTTCGACGCATGCGGACTACGGCGCCTGGTTTTCGCGTCGCCGACCGAGCTGGAGGAGGCGCTCGATGCCGAGTTGCACCGGAAGGGGCGCGGGCCGTGGTCGCCGCCGGTCACAGCGAGCCCGACGTCCATGCCGTCGCCCATGGAAGCGACGACGAGCTCACCGCTGGGTCCGCACTGGGTGATCGTGGATGACAATGTCGGCACCCCCGAGCAGTGGGAAGGTGTGACGGGTCAGAAGGGAATGGCCGGAATCACGGTGCTGCGGTTGGCAACTCGCGTCGGCGTCGGCGTCGGATTTGCCGATGAAAGCCAGCAGTTCGCGTTGCGTGAGGGCAGGCTGACCCACCGCAACATCTTCTATGCCGTCGCGGACACCCTGGCTGACAGCACCGCCAACAGGTACGCGCGTGCGCTGGCCCGCTGGTCGCCGACGAGCGCTGGCGAACTGTCTGAAACCGACAGTCAGGCAGGTGAACTGCTGCGGGCATTGGGCATCACCGACCCGCGGGTGCTCGACGTCGACCGGCTGTGGGCCGAGAGCCGCGGCCGGGGCGATCCGAAGTGGGCGATGGTCCCCGTCGGCGTCCGGCAAGGCGGCGACCTGCAGTATGTGATCTTGCGCGCCAAAGACTTCGGCGGCTACGGATTCCACTCGGTGGTGATCGGAACCTCTGGTTCCGGTAAGTCGGAATACTTCCTGTCATTGTGCAGCGGGATCGCGCTGACCCATTCACCCGAGACGTTCATCGTGATCTTCGTCGACATGAAGTTCGAGTCGGCCGCCCAGGATCTGCAGGGGTTTCCCCACGTCGCCGGATCGCTGTCGAACCTGGGCAAGGACGATCGCCACCTGGCCGAGCGGATGCGCAAGGCAGTCAACGGCGAGATCGCGCGTCGCTACCGGCTTTTGAAAGACGCGGGGGCCCGCGATGCAAACGAGTACGAGGAGATGCGGCTGGCTGGACGCGATCTGGAGCCCATCCCGATCCTGCTGGTGATCATCGACGAGTACCTCGAGCTGTTCATTCACCACCCTGAGTGGATCGACCTGGTGATCCATATCGGGCAGGAAGGTCGCGGCTGCAATGTCTTCTTCACCCTCGGCGGCCAGCGGCTGGACTTGTCCTCACTGAGTAAGGCCAAGAGCAACATCGCCTTTCGCGTGGCACTGCGCGCCGAAACCGCGGAGGACTCCCGCGACGTGATCGGCAGTGACGCCGCGCTGCATCTTCCGTCGCAGGAGAACGGCTACGCCCTGCTCAAAGTCGGCCCCCGCGACCTCGAGCAGTTCCGATGCTTTTACGTCTCGGCGCCGTTCGTGGTGCCCAAACCGGCGCTGAACATGAACAAGACAGTGGCCGTCAGCTTTACGCAGCCACGCGCGTACACCTCGGACTATCAGCCCCTCACCGAATCCGACAGTGCCGCGTTAGCTGTCGCCGATGCTCCCGAAGAGCCCGACGAGTTTCTGTTCCACTCCGACGGTTTCCGCAAGAAGAAGCTCGTGGACGTCGTCCGAGAGTCACTGCTCTCGCACCCCGTCCGTCCGCCACACCAAATCTGGCTTCCGCCACTGGAAGTCAGCGAGCCCGTCGACGCGCTGGTAGCGCGTTGGCGCGGCCGACCATGGCATGTGGCCTATGGACAGAACCCCGGCCTGGTGTTTCCGCTGGGAATCGTGGACATCCCGGAGGAACACGATCAGCGCGTGCACGCGATCAACGCCGAAATGGACAACGTGATGGTGGTCGCGACCGCACAGCGGGGCAAGTCCACCACATTGATGACACTGATGACGTCCGCGGCGTTGATGTACCGGCCGGAACGGGTGACGTTCTTCTGCATAGGGGCGTCGCTCTACCCGGTCGAAGAACTGCCGCATGTGGCATCGGTGGTCAGCCCGACCGACCGAGAGGGAGTGTCCCGGACCATCGCCTCGATCGAAGGTTTGATCCTGGCCCGAGAGGCCGCGTTCAAGAAGTATCAGATCGACATCTCCGAGTTTCGGGACCGGCGGTTCGCCGTGGATGTCGACGTCCACGTACGCACTGCCAATACCGACCCCGACGACAAGTTCGGCGACGTCTTCCTCGTCATCGACAATTTCAGCGATCTCTACGACAAAGATGCCGCGATGGGAGAACGCGCGATTGCCATTGCCCGCCAAGGTCTGTCGTACGGGGTGCACATCATGACCACCGCGACGGCGTGGCTGATCGGGCAGAAGCAGCAACTGGTCAACGTCTCCAACGCCCGGGTACAGCTGCGGCTGAGCAATCCCGACGAAACCCAGATGGGTGAGGGATTCGAGCGGAAGAAGGCAGCCCGCAACACCTTGGACCGTCCTGGCTTTGGGCTGACCCGGGAGGGCTTCGAGCTGTTGGTCGGAGTGCCCGAGGTGGTCGGTCCGGCCGGGGAGCGGGTGTCGACACGCGACATCGGCGCGTTCATTGCCGACCTGACCGGCGCCGGCCGGGTCGAGTCTCTGGCCCGGTTGCCCGAACGGATTCCGCTCAGCGAGGTGGCCGACGCGTTCGGTGGCAGCGCGCGCGACGACGATCCGTTGACCATCCCGTTCGGCATCGGCGAAACCGCCCTACAGCCGGCGGCGCTGCCCACTCGGTTGGTGCCCAACATGCTGGTGGTCGGCCGTCAGTTATGTGGGAAGACAACGACTTTGGCGGTGTTCGGGCAAATGATCGCGGCCCGGTGCACCCCTGAGCAGGCGCAAATCACCATCATCGATCCCAAGACCTCGCTGATCGGCAGGGTTCAGGGCGACCATGTGCGGGCATACGCGTACACCGCCGACGATATCGACGCGGCGATCGGCGAATTAGCGCAGCTGCTGCGCGACCGCCTGCCCCCGTCCGGTCTGAGTCAGCAGGAGTTACTCGAGCGCAGCAGCTGGGATGGCCCCCACCACTTCGTCTTGATCGACGACGAGCAGGAACTGCGGCCGCATGGTGTCCTAGGCAAGAACGCGGCGACGGCGCCGCTGTGGGGATTGATCGAACGCAGCCGCGAGATCGGCCTGCATGTGATCGCGTCCCGGCTGCCCGGCAACTGGGCGGGCGTGTCGGTCACCAACCCGTTCCTGCAGAAGATGACGGGCTCACGGGCGCCGACTTTGTTCATGGACAACGACCCGGCGGCGGTGAAGGTGTTCGGCAGGACCAGCGCCCAGCAACTGCCGCCCGGTCGCGGCTTGTTGGTCACCAGCGACGGCGGGATGGAAGGCGTGCTGGTGGCGGAGCCGCAAACGTGAATCGACAGGCGCCGAGCCTCAACCTAGACTCATCGGAACTTGCCGCCGGGCCGCGATCAATCGGGAGGTAGATATGGGTGGATTCTTCGGGATGGTGCCGGGCGCTGTCGACTTGTCGGCGGCAGCCGAGGCGGGGATCAGCGCGGGGATGGCCGCCACCACGGCGGCAGGTGCGGCCGCACTCACCGGAGTGATGCCGATGGCCCCAGACGCCGACTCGATCGAGTTCGCGGCGGCGCTGAATGCCGCCGGAGCCGCTTACCTGGGTACGGCGGCTGAGCACGTCGGGCAGCGCGCGGCCTTTTCGGGTGCCCAGGGCCTGTCGTCGGCCGCCACCGTCGCGGCTGAGGCTGCCAACGCGGGCGCCGTCGGACTGTAGGACGCCCATGCCAGATCCCCGCTGGACAGGTCCGCCCGAAGTCGTTGCGGCGATTTTCGAGGCAGGCTCCCCCGCCTCGGTGATTGCCAACAACGTCGTCTGGGTCACCGAGACCGCCAACAACGAGCTGTCGGCGGGTCTCTCCGCGGTCAACACCGTGGCCACGCAGGCGCAGTGGCAGGGCGTCGGGTCGGCCGCCTCGACGGTGGCCGCGACCGGCCTCAATGCCGGCTTGCAGACGTTGGTGGGCTGGACCGCCGAGAAGATCAACGTCACGCAGGCTGCGGTGGAGGCGTTTATGCTCGCGCGGTCTTCGGTCATTCCGTCGATGGTCTCGCAGACCAACCGCGACGAGTGGACCGTTCTGAATGCCACCAACTGGTTCGGCCAGAACACGCCGGGGATCGTCGAGCGGGATTCTGAATACTTCGGCGAGCATTGGCCACACAATTCGGGGGTGGGCTGGGCGTACTCCGGTGCGCTGAGCGCTCTGATTGCGGCGTTGGCGGTGCCCCCGCCGGTCGCGCCGCTGGGTGCCTCACCCGCCGCGCCGGCCGCCGCGG
>JALHRH010000259.1 GCA_022841565.1 Mycobacterium sp.
CTGCCCGAGGTCGGCGGCTTCGGCGATGCGCCGGTGCGCATCAGCCTTGGTGATCCGCAACCGCTCAGCCAACGCCGCACCCAGTTTGGCGCCGAGTTCTTCCTCGGATGCCTGGGCGAGCAGGTGATTGATCAACGCATGCCGCGGCGTACGCAGCCGGCGCTGCACCGTTTCTAGCCGCTCCAACGCCCGCATCCACTCCGGGGTGGTGAGCGCATCAAAACTCAACGCGCACAACCGGTCCGTCACAGCATCGAGCGCATCGAAGACCTCCACGATCTCCTCACGCGAACTCGCTACCATACCCCAATTCTACGAAGGACCACCGACAAGCACCGGCGCCCAAGCCCGACAAGATTAAGCGCGACAGCCGATTTCGCTCACGGTGCAGCGGTAATGACACAGGGCATATCGCCGAATGACCAAGGTCCCTTCCCATCCGCACCGCACAACCGTAACGTCGCTGCCGTGGACATCGAGACCGTCAAGAGCGCAGTCTTGCTGGCCTGCCGGGCGCCGTCCGTCCACAACAGTCAACCGTGGCGTTGGATAGTCGAGCGCGACAGCGTTCACCTGTTCGCCGATCGCAACCGAACCGTTCGTGCCACAGACCATTCCGGGCGTGACGCACTGATCAGCTGCGGCGCAACCCTCGATCATCTCCAGGTCGCCATGGCAGCTGCGGGATGGCGTGCCCTCATCACTCGCTTTCCCGACCCGAACGACCACGCCCATCTAGCCAGGGTGCGGTTCCGTCCGATCGATCACGTCACCGCGGCGCAACGCAATCGTGCCGAAGCGATTCTGCAGCGCTACACGGATCGGCTGCCGTTCGACCGCCCGATGTACTGGGACCATTTCGAACCGGTGCTGCGCGGCGCATTCGAAGACGGGGTCGCCACCCTCGACGTTCTCGACGACGAACATCGCTTGAGGCTCGTCGAGGCGTCGCAGCTGAGCGAGGCGTTGCGACGTGAAGACGCGTCTTACCATGCCGAACTCGACTGGTGGACTTCACCATTCGCATTGTCAGAAGGGATGCCACCGGCCACTCTGGCGTCCGACATCGAACGACTCCGGGTGGATGTGGCCAGGGAGTTCCCAGTGCGCGGTCACCAGGACCGCCGCCCCGAGATCGCGACAGACTGGTCGAAAATTCTTGTGTTGTCGACGCCCGCCGACACCCACGCCGACGTGCTGCGATGCGGCGAAGTACTCTCTACTGTGCTCCTTGAATGCACGATGGCCGGAATGGCGACCTGCACGCTGACCCACCTGATCGAATCGATTGAGAGCCGCGACATTGTGCGGGACCTGATCGGGCGGCGCGGCGAACCCCAGGTCCTGATCCGCGTCGGGATTGCGCCGCCGATGGAAGCTCTCCCCGCACCGACACCACGCCGGCCGCTAACTGCCGTGCTTGAAATTCGCCACACTCCGCAGACTCCGCACGAAAGGATGAGCCAATGAGCAATGAGCCGATCACCGTCCTGTCCGAAAGCGAGAGTTGGGATCTGTTAGGCACCGCCTCGCTCGGCCGGTTGGTGACCAACTTCGCCGGCGAACCGGAGATCTTCCCGGTTAACTTCGTGCTACAGGGCCGCACTATCCTGTTCCGGACGGCCGGGGGCACCAAACTCTTCTCGGCCGTCGCGAATCGCACGGTGATCTTCGAGGTCGACGAGCACAACGTCGCCGAAGGCTGGAGTGTGATCGTGCGCGGCCGCGCCCAGCTGTTGAAGACCGACTCCGACATCCAGCAAGCCGATCGGGCCGGGCTCTACCCGTGGGTCGCGACGGCAAAGCCCAACTACGTGAGAATCACCCCGAACGACATCACGGGCCGCCGCTTCGTGTTCGGTCCGGAGCCCAATCACCACGAGACCGTCTCGTAAGGCTTCAGCGTGCGACCAACACATCAACGCCGTTCAAGCCGGTGCATCGACTGGGCGATCCTGGCTAGCTCCCTGTCCGCCATGAATCACGCGGCCGCCTGACGCGCAAACCCGCCAGCTCGGGCCAGCGCAGTCCGGCAAAGGCCTGGATCGTGACGACATGGGCCCGGCGCTGGCGGCACGCGCACCACGATCGCGCCGACGACACCTCAACAGTGTCGCTCCGCGCCAACCAAATCCCACCAGGCTGCCGGATGCTTACAGATTCCGTTCGATTTGCGCCGATATGTCAGGGGTGCGTCAACCCAGGCAAGCAGTTGACAAGTGGTATGCACGGCGGCGGCGGAGATGCCGGCGGACCGAGGGGCTGGCCGGCGATGATGATGGGCTTCGTCAACGGAGCGTTAGGGTCGAAGTAAAACGTATGGCAGACATTCATGTCCCAATTCGGTATTCCCACCATCCCCGAACCGGGGCACCATAGCTGGCCGCATACGCCGTCGGCGTCGCAGTTACCCTGGGGACCCTCGGGCGGTGCGCAGGGTGGGGTATTAGCGTTCGCCAGTGAACAATTGGGCGCCGCCAGCGCGGTGCCTGCTGCCATGGTCAGAGCTGCGACGCCCAGGCCACCAGACACGAAACCAGCGAGTGCTAAACCGGCGACAAGCGTTCGGTGCATTCCGGCTCCTTCCATCCCACGCCTTCCCGTTGGCGCATTGGACTCGGTAATGCTCATTGGGCATTTTGAGCGGACCTTTACGCGGCCCGGATGCTCGGAGCAGGGCCAAAGGTCCCACGCCGGCGGGGCTTCGTGCTCTGCCGCGGGCGGTCAGGCAGCGGCGATCCTTGAAGAGTGACCACAGTCATGGATAGGAAGGGTTCGGCACCCATGAACGCCCCATTTCCCGATGCCGACACGTTGCAGACGGTCCTCACCCTGGCGACCCGCGCTCCTTCCATCCATAACACCCAGCCTTGGCGTTGGCGGGTCGGCGCGGCGCGCCTGGAACTGTTCTCCGAGCCGGAGATGCAGTTGCAGAACACCGATCCCGACGGTCGTGACCTGATCATCAGCTGTGGCGTCGCGTTGCATCACTGTGTCGTCGCCCTGGCATCAATGGGCTGGCACGCCAAGGTGAGTCGTTTTCCTGATCCCGACGACCCCCGTCATTTGGCCACCATCGAGGTGGTGCCGCAGGTTCCCGATCCGGCCGACATCGCACTGGCAGCAGCCATCCCGCGGCGCCGGACCGACCGTCGCGCCTACAGTTCCTGGCCGGTGCCGGGCGGCGACATCGCGCAAATGGCGGCTCGCGCAGCTCGCTGTGGCGTCATGCTGCGCCAGGTCGACTCCCTGGCCAAGATGAAAGACATTGTGGCGCGCGCTGTTTACGACCATGCGAAAAACGACGCGTACATGCGCGAATTGACCACGTGGAGTGGGCGATACGGCGCGGTGGCCGGCGTGCCGGCTCGTAACGCGCCGCCGTCAAACCCCCAATCCCCGATCCCCGGCCGATTGTTTGCCGGTCCCGGACTTGCTCAGCCGTCCGGCATCTCGCCCGCCGACGACTGCGGTGCAATCTTGGCGCTGGGTACCGAAAGAGACGATCGGTTGTCGCAACTGCGCGCCGGGGAGGCCACCAGCATCGTGCTACTCACCGCAACGGCGATGGGTTTGGCGTGTTGCCCGATCACCGAACCGCTGGAGATCGCCGAGACCCGTGCCGCGGTTCGAGCCGACGTATTCGGCGACAGCGGCTACCCTCAGATGCTGCTGCGGGTCGGATGGGCGCCGATCAACGCCGATCCGTTGCCGGCCACGCCGCGGCGTCGACTGGTCCGTGTCGTCGACTGGCCCGAGCAGTTATTGGACGAGCGGCGCTGACCAGCGCAACATCGTCCCTCCGGAAGACGTTCTGTTAACCGTGAATTCGCCACCGCACTCCTGCGCACGACGCCGGAGGTTCGTCAGTCCGCTGCCGGTGAAATCGTCGGGAATTCCGCAGCCGTTATCGCTGACCTCGATGGACAAGTCGTCGTCCACCGTGACCCGCACCGTCAACGTGGTGGCATGTGCGTGCCGGACGGCGTTGCTGACAGCTTCCCGTACCACCGCCTCGGCGTGATCTGCTAAGACGCTGTCGACCACCGACAGCGGCCCGTTGCATTGGACGCTGGTCCGCAAGCCGGCGCCGGCGAACTGGCCCGCGGCCGCGTCGATGCGCTGACGTAGCCGCGTGATGCCCTGCGATGCCCCGTGCAGATCGAAAATGGTGGTCCGGATCTCCTGAATGACCGCTTGCAGGTCATCGATTGCTCCTGAAAGACGTTGCTGCACTTCGGGTTCACGAGTCCTGGGTACCGCGCCCTGCAGGGACAGCCCTACTGCGAACAGGCGTTGTATCACGTGGTCGTGCAGGTCTCGCGCAATGCGGTCGCGGTCGGTCAGCAGGTCGAGTTCGCGCATCTGCCGCTGCGAGCTTGCCAGCTGCAGGGCCAGCGCTGCCTGGTCGGCGAACGCGGCCATCATCTCGAGTTGATCTTTGGTGAAAAATCCAGCGTCCCCGTGGCGCAGGACGACAACCACACCGGCCACCGTGCCGGTGGCCCGCAGCGGCAGCAGCAACACCGGACCCGCTTCACCCAGGCCGTCCAATCCGTCCAGGTCCAGGCGGTCGACCTGGCAGGGCATGCCGTTGACAAACACGTCCCCCAGCGCTGTGCCGCTGACTGGAATGGTCTGACCCGCAATGGACTCCCCGGCAGTGCCGACCGTCTCTATCACCATCAACTCCGCGACATCGGCCGGTGAGACGTTCTCGTCGAGGGGAACGGCAACCAGGGCTGCATCCGCCGCGGTCAGTTTAAGCGCCTCCTCAGCGAGCAGTCGGTACACGGTTGCGGGTTCCGTGCCGGACAGCAGTTCGGTAGCGATATCACGGGTGGCCTCGATCCAGGACTGTCGTTCCTTGGCCTGCTGATAAAGGTCGGCGTTCGCGATGGCGATACCCGCCGCTGCCGCCAGAGCCTGCACCAACACTTCGTCGTCTTCGGTGAACGGTTGACCGTTGGTCTTGTCGGTCAAGTACAGCGTGCCGAAAGATTCCCCGCGCACCAGGACGGGCACCCCGAGAAACGTCCGCATCGGCGGATGATGCTCCGGAAAGCCCACTGAGGCCGGGTGCTTCGAAAGATCTTCCAGCCGTAGCGCTTTCGGTTCATCGATGAACAAACCGATGATGCCTTTGCCTTCGGGCAGGTGGCCGATACGGCGCACCGTTTCCTCGTCGATGCCCTCGTGGACGAAGTTCATCACCCGCTGTTCCCCGTCATGCACTTCCAGGGCGCCGTAGCGGGCATCGACCAGATTGGTCGCCGCGTGCACGATCGCGCGCAGGGTGGCGTCGAGGTCCAACCCGGAGGTGACCACCAGCATGGCCTCCAGCAGGCCGTCGAGCCGGTCGCGGCCCTCGACGATCTGTTCAACCCGGTCCTGCACCTCAACCAGCAGTTCTCGCAACCGCAACTGCGACAGCGTCTCCCGCAACGGATGCAAACCGGCTTGCGGTCCGGTCTCAACCGGCTCGCCGACAGTCATCGGCCGTCACCGCGCGAGCGCTTCAATTCGGTTGCGAATACCGCAGCTTGGGTTCTTCTCTCCATGCCCAGTTTGGCCAGCAACCGGGACACGTAATTCTTCACCGTCTTTTCGGCAAGAAACATGCGATCGGCGATCTGCTTGTTGGTCAGACCTTCGCTGAGCAGGCTCAGCAGTGCCCGCTCCTGCTCGGTGAGGCCCGACAGGGGGTCCTGCTGCACGGTGGCGTCACGCAGCTTGGACATCAAGGCCGCGGCCGCGCGATTGTCCAGCAACGACCTACCCGCACCCACGTCTTTGACGGCGCGTGCCAATTCCATTCCCTTGATGTCCTTGACGACGTAGCCGCTGGCGCCGGCCAGGATCGCGTCCAGCATCGCTTCATCGGAGGTGTAGGAGGTCAAGATGAGGCAGCGCAGTTCGGGCAAGCGGGACAACAGGTCTCGGCACAGTTCGATTCCATTGCCGTCCGGCAGTCGAACATCGAGAACCGCCACGTCCGGGTTCGCCGCCGGTATCCGCGATGTCGCTTCGGCCACCGAGCCCGCTTCTCCGACGACGTCGAGTTCCGGGTCGGCACCGAGCAGGTCGATCAGCCCCCGCCGCACCAGTTCATGGTCATCGACCAGGAAGACTCTTACCAAGGCATCACTCCCGGACTCGCTGCTACAGGTTGCTGCCGCGCACGGTCAGTACCGAGGACCCCGCGTTGTACACGCTGCGCACCTGTGCGGCGTGTGCCTCGGTGACGAAGAGCTGACCCGGCCCCTCATTGTCAGCCATGTAGCGACCTCCCTGTCCCCGGACGATGGCGGACTCCACCGGCACGTCGGGGTACAGCCGCGTCCACCGGGTCAGCCTGCGGTCCAATTGCGCTTGCGCCAAGCGGTTTCCGTCGCCCGGTGCGTCCGGTGAGTGATTTGTCTGCACGGAGACTGCGCACAGTGGAACACCGCGCAGCCGGGCCTCCTGGAACGCGTGGCGCAGCACCGCGCCGTTGTCCGCTTCCGCGACGACCCGCCTGATCGTCGGCGTTGTGGTGCCGTCCGGCGACCGGTGGATCACCGCCACGGGACACAGCGAGGATCCGGCCAACGCCCCGGCGACCGATCCCTCACCGCTGTGAGCGTGATTGCGCCCGATCGAACCCACGCAGATCATCGACGCGGACCTGGACTCGTGCATGAGTTTGGTGAGGGCTCTGCCCCACAGGATTTCGGTTTCGACCGCCACCTGCTTGCCGGTCGCCCTGATGGCTTGCTGAGCGTCGAACAACGCCGCGCGGGCGGCTGCCTGGTGTCCGGCGATGCCGCCGGAGACTGGCGGCGACTCGATGACGTAGACCAGCCGCAGTGGAACGTCTCGGGCGACCGCTTCGTCGATCGCCCACAGGGCAGCATGCAAAGCCGTTCTCGAACCGTCGATACCCACGACGACTGCAGAACCTGACTGACGGCTGCCCATCGCGTTCTCTCCTTAACTCAACACTTCAGCTGCATCACTGGGCCGATGCGAACGTTACTGGCGGCCGGCCCACAACCCCAGAGACATAGGTCCCCGGATGAGGGCCTTAGGTCCCTATGCAGCAACGCGCGGGTGAACCGGCCCTTGCCAGCGCGGCAGAACGCGAATTTGATAGACGTGGGCACCGGCACGCTCGTTGCGTGTCGGAAGCCGGAG
The DNA here is from genome assembly GCA_022841565.1 of Mycobacterium sp. Lineage (GTDB taxonomy): Bacteria > Actinomycetota > Actinomycetes > Mycobacteriales > Mycobacteriaceae > Mycobacterium. The sequence goes on from JALHRH010000259.1 coordinate 7,177, forward strand.
AAGTTTGGTCACCTACCGGGGGTTTCCTGCCATGGCTGTTCAAGAGACATCGCCACACTCCGCCCAACCGGCGTCGCAACCCCTGGTAGGGAGAGGATGGGTTCAGGGCGTCGCGCTGGTGCTGATCTTCGGCTTTCTGGTGATGGGCATCCTGGCCTATCGGACCTACACGGCGGCGATGCCGATGCCGAACAAGGTGGTCACCGAATCCGGCCAGGTGCTGTTCACCGGCGACGACATCACCGCGGGCCAAGAGCTGTTTCAAGCCCGCGGCCTGATGCAGTACGGATCGGTGCTGGGCCACGGCGCCTACCTGGGACCCGACTACACCGCCGACTACCTGAGGATGGCAGCCGACGACGTCGCCGACCAGTTACGTGCCGAGGGTGTAGCGGATCCGCGCGGCCGAGTGGTCAGCGAGTTCCGCACCAACCGCTACCAACCCGACACCAAGACGCTGGTCTTTACCAACCGGCAGGCGGCGGCGTTCGACAGAATCCAGAGTCACTACGCGGCCTACTTCGGTGAGAACTCCACGAAATACGGGCTGCTGCCGCGATTGATTACCGACAAGACCCAAATCCGCCAGCTAACCGCGTTCTTCGCCTGGACCGCATGGGCGGCGGCGGCCGAACGACCGGGCCACAACTACACCTACACCAACAACTGGCCCGCCGAGCGACGCGTCGACAACGGCCCGACCGCCGCGGTGATCGTGTGGTCGGCGCTCTCGCTGATCGCGCTGTTGGGCGGCATCGGGGTGATGTTTGCGATCTACGGTCGCTGGAGCCAGAAGGTCGGCTGGCACGGCGCCGAGACGTCCACGCTGTCATTCCGCCAGCCGGGCGAAGTGAGCCTGACGCCTGCGCAGCGCGCCACCATCTGGTTTTTCGCGGTCGTGTCGGTGCTGTTCCTGCTGCAGGCGCTGCTGGGCGCCGCGGCCGAGCACTACCGGGCCGACCTGTCCACCTTCTTCGGACTGGACCTGGCCCGGGTGCTGCCCTACAACCTGGCCCGCACCTGGCATCTGCAACTCGCCCTGTTCTGGACCGCGGCGGCTTTCCTGGCCGGCGGGATCTTCCTGGTGCCCTTCATCTCCCGTCGCGAGCCCAAACGGC
>JALHRH010000260.1 GCA_022841565.1 Mycobacterium sp.
CCCAGCCGGATGCGGGACGTCTCGCGCGCGATCGCGCCCAATGTCACCCACGAATCGGTCGGTCCCGGCATCCCGTCGCCGCTCATGGCCAGGTAGTGATCCGAGCGGAAGAAGGCGTTGAAGCCGAGTTCCTCGGTGGCTCGGGCAACTGCCAGCTGGTCGGCGTAGGTCGCACCCTGTTGTGGCTCGACGAAAGTACGAAACTCCATGCTTGTCACTGTAATCCGCGGCTGCAACCGCGTGAATCACTGCCCGCGGGTGTCACTCTCTGCGGCGTCGCCGAATCTGACGCTGACACGCTGAAAGCCCTTGACCCGTTCGGCTTTGGCCTTCCGGGCATAGGTCTTGCGGTCCGCCGGCGTCAAGTCGACGTCATCGGTGAACGGGGTAAGCAACGCGCGCGGGTAGAGCTGCTCCACCAGAACGACGTTGATCTCGGCACAGAGCACCAGCGTCGACGACACGAGAAACAGAAAGGCCAGCATGCCGAGCACCAGGGCGAAGACGCTGTTGGTTGCGCTGGCTGACTTCACGACATGCCCGATATAGCCGGCGCCGAACCACTGCAGGATCTGCCAGACAACCGCAGCGAGCAGGGCCCCGGGCAACACCTCCCGGTAGCTGAGCTTCCGCGCGGTGGTCAGGCGGAAAGCCACCAAGCAGATGAACGCGTTGATTCCAACCGCGATGAGGACAACGCCGACCTTTCCAAACGTGCCCAGCGAGCTGGTGGCGTGGCCGACCGCGGAGAGCAGGGTGGCCGCAATAGCTGCCGAACCGAGGATAAGGAGCAGCAGCACGCTGCGGCTGCGTGAGCGGAGCGGATCGCGGCGATTGTTTCGCGGCACGGCCCACACCGAATCCATCGCATTCTGCACCGCCTGCCCCACCCCTAGCCCGCCATAGAGCGCACCCGCGATGCCGACGACCACGGCGATGGTTCCGCCGCTGAGACCTTCCGGCTGCTGCAGTTGGCTGCCAATAACCGGAAACTGGCTCAACGTGCTCTGCAGCACTTGCGCCTGCAGGTCGGGCCGGCCGGCGAGCAGCACGCCGAGCCCGGTGGTCAGCAGCAACAGCAGCGGAAACAGCGACACGAATGCGTAGTACGTGATCAGTGCTGCCAGGTAACTGCCCTGGTCATCGAGGTATTTGTAAATGACCGCCACGGTCACACCCACGGCGCGGTTGCGTTGCTGCAAGCTGTCCAGCCAACCGACCATGCTGCTCACTTCAATTAGTGCTGAACTCCCATCGGGGATTGCGAGTGAAATACCCGAAACCGCGCACGGTCAATCTTTCGCTTAAGGCGGCGAGTTCGGGGTATCCCAGCGCCCGTAGAAGCGCCGTAATTGACGACCCAGCTTTGGAGCAGCCATGCCACCACGCCGCCAGCCCGATCAAGCCGCGCCCAAGCGAACAAGCCCGACCGGTAACACCAACGGAGAGGCCGGGGATTTCGATGTGCGCGCCCAGGGCGGTAAGTACCTGACCACCGCGCAGGGCTTGCTTCTCCCGGATACCGATCATTCGCTGAAGGCCGGCAACCGCGGTCCGAGCCTGCTCGAGGACTTCCACTTGCGGGAGAAGATCACTCATTTCGACCACGAGCGCATCCCGGAACGCGTTGTGCACGCCCGCGGCGCCGCCGCCCACGGTGTCTTCGAGTCCTACGGCACCGCGGCATCGGTCACCAAGGCCGGCTTCTTGGCGCGCAAGGGTAAGAAGACCGCGGTGTTCTGCCGCTTCTCGACGGTCCTGGGTTCCCGCGGGTCGGCCGACACGGTCCGGGACACCCGGGGCTTCGCGGTGAAGTTCTACACCGACGAAGGCAATTTCGACCTGGTGGGCAACAACATTCCGGTGTTCTTCATCCAGGACGGCATTAAATTTCCCGACGTCGTTCATGCCGCAAAGCCCCAACCCGACCGCGAGATCCCACAAGCCCAATCAGCCCACGACACCTTCTGGGACTTCGTGTCGCTGCATACCGAGGCCACCCATCACGTGTTCTGGAACATGAGTGATCGCGGCATTCCGCGCTCCTACCGCACCATGGAGGGATTCGGCGTCCACACCTTCCGCCTGGTCAACAAGAAGGGCAAGACGAGCCTGGTCAAGTTTCACTGGAAGCCGGTGGCCGGCGTGCATTCCCAGGTCTGGGAAGAGGCGCAGATCGCGGCCGGTTGTGATCCCGATTTTCACCGCCGGGACATGGCCGATGGCATCGAAGCGGGCGCCTTTCTGGAATACGAGCTCGGCATCCAGGTGATGCCGGACGACGGCACCGACAGCTTCCAGGGCATCGATTTGCTGGACCCGACCAAGCTCGTGCCCGAGGAGATGGTGCCGGTGCAGCTGATCGGCAAGCTGACCCTCAACGGCAACCCGACCAACTTCTTCGCCGAGACCGAGCAGGTGGCGTTCCATCTCGGGAACCTGGTGCCCGGCATCGAACCGACCAATGACCCGCTGCTGCAGGCCCGCTTGTTCTCCTATCTGGACACCCAACTCACTCGACTCGGTGGGCCCAACTTCACCCAGCTGCCGATCAACCGGCCGCACTGCCCGGTTAACGACATGCTGCGGGACGGCATGCACCAGACCGCGATCCACACCGGCCAGGCACCGTATCGCCCCAACAGCATTGACGACGGGGAACCTCTGGTGGCCGGCGCTGACGAGGGCGGCTACGTGCAGACACCACGCCAGGTGCAGGGCCCGGCGGTGCGGGAAAATCCGTCCTCGTTCGAGGATCACTTCACCCAGCCGGCGATGTTCTACCGCAGCCTGTCCGCGATCGAGCGAGCGCACATCGTCGAGGCGTTCACGTTCGAACTCGGAAAGTGCTACGAGCAGTCCATCAAGGAACGCCAACTGGAAGTGCTCGCCAATGTCGACGCCGATCTGTGCCAGCAGGTGGCCATCGGGCTCGGGCTACCTACGCCGAAAGGCAATCCGCCCAAGGACGTTCTGTTGTCGCCGGCCCTGTCGCAGGTCGTGGAAACCCCCGGACCGATCGACGGACGCAAGATCGGCATCGTCGCAGGCGCCGACTCCGATCTTGGTGGGGTATCCAAACTCGTCGACGCGATACTCGGGCTCAACGCAACGCCGTTGGTGACCGCGCCCATCGGTGGCGTGCTGAAGTCCGGCCGGCGCAGCGTGATCGTCGAACGGACATTGCTGACCGCGAGGTCCATCGAATTCGACGCGGTGGTGGTGGCTGCCGGGACGAAGCCTACCAACGATCTCAAGCTGGTTGTGTTGCTGCAGGAGGCATTTCGGCATTGCAAGCCGATAGCCGCGTGGGGTGACGGGACTGCAGCGTTGACGGCCGCGGGCATCGAGCTGGATGCGCCCGGCGTACTTGTCGCCGACAAGCCCGACCGGAAGTTCACCACCGCGCTGGCTGACGCGGTTGGCCTGCACCGGGTGTGGGAGCGGGCCGTCGACGTGATGGCATCCGAGGTGGCCCCGGCGCGTTGAGTTCACACGGTCGCGCGGTCGCGCCCCTCCCAGTACGGCTTGCGCAGTTCCTTCTTGAGGATCTTCCCGGTCGGGTTGCGGGGCAGCTCGTCAGCGAAGTCAATGGTTTTCGGGCACTTGTAGGCCGCAAGCCGCTCGCGAGCGAAGGCGATGATCTCCTCCGCGGTGGCTTCACCCTCAAGTGCGACAACGGCTTTCACCACCTCGCCCCACTTGTCGTCGGGTACCCCGATGACCGCGACCTCGGCGACGGCCGGGTGCTCGGCCAGTACCTGCTCCACCTCGATCGAGTAAATGTTCTCCCCGCCCGAGATGATCATGTCCTTGAGCCGGTCCTCGACGAAGATGTAGCCACCGTCGTCGACGCGTCCGATGTCGCCGGTGCGGAACCAGCCGTCCGCGGTGATCGCCTCGGCGCTGGCTTCCGGCCTGTTGTGATACCCCTTCATCAATTGCGGTGAACGGAACCACAATTCGCCCTGCTCGCCGGCCGGCACATCCTCGAGCGTGTACGGGTCGACGACTCGCACCTCCGCGCCCGGCACCAGCGTTCCGGCGCTGCTGAGGCGCTCGGGGTGATCCTGCGCGCGATGGGCTTCGGGAAGTAGGTGACTGATCACACCACACAGTTCCGTCAGCCCGTAGGCCTGGATGAAGTCGGTGTTCGGCCATGCTTCCAAGGCCGCGCGTAGCAGCGGAAGCGGCATCGGTGACGCGCCATACGAATACGTCTTCAGCGCGCCGAACAGCTTTACGGCATCCTCCCCGGATTCGAGTACCTTCGCCAACACCGCGGGCACCAGGAACGTTCTGTTCGCGCCCTTCAGGATCGCGCCGGCCAGCGTCATGCCGTCGACGTCGCGGGTCATCACGCTCGGTACCCCGTCGTGAATCCCGAACTGCATGTAGGACGATCCGCCGACGTGGAACAGGGGCATCGACACCATGCTCTTGTCGCCGGGGTCGAAGTCGAAGCCCTCGTGCGCGTTGAGCGTGTGCGCGATCATGTTTGCCTGCGTCAGCTGCACGCCTTTGGGGCGCCCAGTGGTGCCCGAGGAGTACATGATGATGCACACGTCGTCGGGTTCGACGTCGTCGGCCCTGCCCACCGGTGTTGCGCCGGCCAGCAGCGCCTCGTATTCGTCGCCGTCCCCGCCTTCGGGCGTCACCGTGATGATGTGCTCGACGTGGGCGAGGTCGCCCCGAATCTTGTCGACGCTCGGCTTCAGCTCCGTACCGACGATCAGGACTTTGGCGCCGGAATCGTTGAGGACATAGTCGAGTTCGTCGGCCGCGAGCCGGAAGTTGATGATCGCGTTGGCCGCACCCAATGATGCGGCGGCAATGGTGAGCTCGACGCACGCCGGATGGTTCTTGTCGAGGAACGCCACCACGTCGCCGCGCTTGACGCCGAACGCGCGCAGCGCACCGGCCAACCGGCGCACCCGGTCGTTCCACTGCGCCCAGGTCCACTTCCGATCCAGATAGTCGATCGCCTCATCGTCGGGCTTGGTGGCGGCCCAGTGGGCGAGGCGGTCATCCAGAAAACGGGGGTCTGCTAGGTCAGGCATGAGACGAGCATTCCATGTCCGCGGCCACCGGGTAAGGCCTCAGTGGATGCGGGCGCTGCCGCCCAGCCCGATCTCCAAGACGCTGCCCGTGATGACCCCGGGGTCGGTGACCAGATACACGACTGCGCGGCTGACGTCTTCGGGCGCAAGCCACGGTTGGGGTATCGGGTTGGCCCGCATCATCCGCCGCACCAGATCGTCGGGAACATCGTCGCCGCCGGCGGGCTGCACCATCGGCGTCTGGGTGGTGGTCGGGCAGACGACATTCACGGTGATGCCCTCCTTGGCGACCTCGAGGGCGACGGATTTGGCCAGGCCGATGATGCCCCACTTAGTGGCGTTGTACGCGGCGAGATCGGGAATCCCCATCCGGCCACCCATCGAGGACGTCACCACGATCCGACCGAACCGCTGGCTTCGCATCACCGGAATGACCGCCCGCAGCGTATGGAACACACCAGTCAGGTTGGTGTCGACGAGTTGCCGCCACATCTGGTCGCTGACCTGGTCCAGTGGCCCGGTGCTGACGATGCCGGCATTGGCCACGACGATGTCGAGACTGCCCAGGTCCGCAACGGTTTGTTCGACGGCCGTGGCGACCTGCGCCGAGTCGCGCACGTCGACGGCCATCGGCAGGCAACGCCGTCCCCGCTCCTCGACGAGCTTGGCCGTCTCGTGTAGATCGTCCGCGGTGCCCAGCGGGTAGGTGAGGCCCAGCATGGGTCCGGGCACATCGGCGGCGACGATATCGGCCCCTTCGGCGGCCAGCGCCAGCGCATGCGCGCGACCTTGCCCTCGGGCTCCGCCAGTGATAATTGCAACTCGTCCGTCCAACGCGCCCATAGCGAACGACGGTAATCCTGCCCGGCAAGCTAATTGCTGGTGGCCGCCGTTGCGTAGTAGCTAGCGCCGAGACCTCGGTGGATTGGGCTTGGGGATGCAGACACCGCGCACGCATCCCAGGACACCGCGGATCGGTGGTGGGGTCGCTCGCGGCGGTTGCGGGCATCCGTTGTCCTGGCAGGGCGGATCACCAGGGCCATTGCTGAGATACTGCGTCTGGCCGGGCGTCAGCGGGTCGGCTTGAGCCACCGGGGCCTCGGCCAGCGACACGGCGGCCGCGGCCAGCACGGCTGCTGCCAACATCTTTACTGCGATCATGATCGATTCCCGACTGGTTGGTTCGATGATCTAACGATACGCGCAACTTCGCGGTTCGAGGCTGCCAGCAACCAGCGCATAGGGTTTGCATATGAGCGCCGATGAGCAGCGCGCGGGAATCGATCTGACCAACCTGGATCAGCCGCTGAGTCCCGATGCCGGCGCCACCAAGCGCGACCTGGTCGACTACCTGGACGCGGTGGCCGACAGGATGTTGCCCGTCCTGGCCGGCCGGCCGCTGACCGTGCTGCGGGTGCTGCGTGGACGGGCGCCCTTCATGCAGAAGAACGTGCCCAAGTACACCCCGGAGTTTGTGCGTACGGAAGCGATCTGGGCGGAGGCCTCTCGACGCCAGGTGCATTACCCGGTGTGCGACGACCGGCGCACCCTGCTCTGGCTCGCCAATCAGCGCGCCGTTGAGTACCACCCCGCGTTGGGGTTGGCCGACAACATCTATCGGCCGACACATCTGGTGCTCGATCTCGATCCGCCCACCGACGGTGACTTCGCCGCGGTGGTCAGGGTGGCGCACCTCGTCCGGCGGGCGCTGCAGGATTGCGGTCTGGCCGGCGCGGTCAAGACCAGCGGCGCCAAGGGCATACATGTGTTTGTGCCCGTCGACAGCCAGGCGCCCGCCGACGATGTCGCGGCGGCCACCCGCGCGTTGGCTGCTCGCGCCGAGGCGCTCGACCCTGCCTCGGCGACAACGGCTTTCATCCTGGAGGACCGAGCGGGCAAGGTGTTCGTCGATGCAACGCGCGCCGGGGGCGCCACGGTCGTCGCTGCCTACAGCCCGCGGTTGCGTCCGGGGACTCCGGTGTCGTTTCCGGTGGATTGGTCGGAGCTGGAGCGGGTGAATCCGGCTGACTTCACGGTGCACACGGCGATCGACGCCCTCGCCGGGCGTGACCCCTGGGCCGAGTCAATGCCCGCGGCACAACGGCTGCCGAGCGATCTCATCGAGCAGGGCCGCTCCATCCCGGTCGCTCGAGTCGCTGCCATGCACGAAGGAAAGCGACGCGCCAAGGCGCGACGGGCGCACGAGGCCTAAGAGCCCGACAATCATTAGGCTGCGGGGAATTCCGGCTGCCCGACCGGTACCGCATCAGTGAAGGACAACACATGGTGAGCCAGGTCGATATCGCCGTCGTCGGCGTCCACGTCCTCGACACGCACGTCATCGGCGTCACCTCCATTCCGGATGGCTCCGACGGCCAGCTGGTGGAGACGATCAAAATCTCCCCGGCCGGTACCGCGGGCGGCACGGCTGTTGTCCTTAGCCGCCTGGGAGCCCGGGTCCGCTCGTACGGAGCGGTCGGCGCCGACGCGCTCGGCGACACACTGCTTGGGTTGCTCGAGGCCCACGGCGTTGACGTCGGCGGCCTGGTGCGCACCACGGCAAGCCAGACCTCGGCCTCGGTAATCCCCGTGCGCCCCAACGGCGACCGGCCCGCCTGGCACTGTCCGGGCGCCAACGCCACCCTCAGTCTCGACGCCCTCGACCTCGATGACATCGCCCGCGCGTCGCACCTGCACCTGGGCGGACCGGAATTCCTTGGCGGATCTGCCGCCGCGACACTGCTCCAGCACGCTAAAGACAACGGGCTGTCCACGTCGGTCGACATCCTTGCCGGCGGCAGCCCGGGGCTGCTGGCATGGATCGCGGATGCCCTACCGCACACCGACTACCTGCTGCCCAACGACGAGCAGATTCTCGGCTTCACCGGCGCAGCCGATCTGGAGACGGGGGCCAGGGCCTTGCTGGCAGCCGGTGTCGGCTGCGTCGCCGTCACCCGGGGCTGCGACGGCGCGCTCGTCGTCGCAGCGGACGAAACGATCGGGGTGCCCGCTTTCGCCGTCGAGGTCGTCGACACCACCGGATGCGGCGACGCGTTCTCGGCGGGGTTCATTCTCGGTCGCGCTCTCGGACGCGACCTGACCCGGTCGGCGCGCCTGGGATGTGCCGTCGCCGCGCAGGTCGCGGGCGGAGTTGGCACCGACGCCGGGTGCTACGACCTCGAGCTGGTTGACGCCTTCATGGCTCAGAACCAGGGACCCGGATAGCGGC
>JALHRH010000261.1 GCA_022841565.1 Mycobacterium sp.
CCACCACCCCGAAAAACTGCTCACACCCGAGGACGACGAACCCGATTGACCCTGAAAAGCCAATCAGCCTTCGGGCACCTCACGCTCGATCTCTTCGAGCCATATCCGCGCGGACATGTCAGAGGGCGCGCGCCAATCCCCGCGCGGCGAGAGCGAACCACCGTGCGAAACCTTGGGGCCGTTGGGCAGTGCCGAGCGCTTGAACTGGCTGAACGAGTAGAAGCGCTGCACGAAGACCTGCAGCCAGTGGCGGATCTCGCCCAGCGAGTAGGACGGTCGGTTGCCCTCGGGGAAGCCGGGCGGCCACTCGCCGCGGTCGGGGTCACTCCACGCATGCCAGGCGAGGAACGCGATCTTGGACGGCCGAAATCCATGCCGCAACACCTGAAACAGTGAAAAGTCTTGCAGTGCATATGGTCCGACCTTGGCCTCGCTGCTCTGCAGTTCCTCCTCCTCGCCGGCGGGAACCAGTTCGGGGGTGATCTCGGTGTCCACGACGGATTGCAGCACCTCGGTGACGTCACTCTCGAACTGCCCGGAAGATATGACCCAGCGAATCAAATGCTGAATGAGTGTCTTGGGCACACCGCCGTTGACGTTGTAATGCGACATCTGGTCCCCAACACCGTAGGTCGACCAGCCCAGCGCGAGTTCCGAGAGGTCCCCGGTGCCAAGCACGATGCCGCCGCGCTGGTTGGCCAACCGGAACAGGTAGTCGGTACGCAGGCCGGCCTGCACGTTCTCGAAGGTGACGTCGTACACCTGCTCGCCGCTAGCGAATGGATGCCCGATCTCGGAGAACATGCGCTGGGCGGTCTCGCGGATGTCGATTTCTTCGAAGGTGATGCCGAGCGCCTTGCCCAACTTGATGGCGTTGTTCTTGGTGTGGTCTCCGGTGGCAAAGCCCGGCAGGGTGAAGCCCAGGATGTCGCTACGGGGACGGCTTTCCCGGTCCATCGCCTTGGCCGCGACGATCAAGGCGTGTGTCGAATCCAGCCCACCGGAGACGCCGATGACCACCTTCGGGTAATGCAGGGCCCGCAGCCGCTGTTCGAGCCCCGCGACCTGGATGTTGTAGGCCTCATAGCAATCCTGTGCCAGCCGTTCGCGATTGGCCGGCACGAATGGGAACCGTTCGACGTTGCGCAGCAAGCCGATGTCGCCGCCAGGTGGGTCGACGCGAAATTCGATGCGGCGGAAGGAGTCCGTCGCCGCCCGATGGTGGCGCCGGTTGTCGTCGAAGGTCCCCATCCGCAACCGCTCGGAGCGCAGCAGTGCCGTGTCGACGTCGGCGACCGAACGGCGCTCGCCCTTCGGGAAACGCTCGGACGATGCAAGCTGAGTGCCGTTCTCCCAGATCATGGTCTGGCCATCCCACGCCAGGTCGGTCGTCGACTCACCCGCGCCCGCCGCGGCGTACACGTAGGCGGCCAGGCACCGTGCCGATGCCGAGCGGGCGAGCAGGCAGCGGTCCTCCGCCCTGCCGATGGTGATCGGGCTGCCAGACAGGTTCGCCAGCACGGTTGCGCCGGCCAAGGCGGCCTCCGCGCTGGGCGGCACCGGCACGAACATGTCTTCGCAGATCTCGACGTGCAGGACGAAACCCGGCAGGTCCGACGCGGTGAACAACAAGTCGGGGCCGAATGGAACGTCGCTATCCGCGATCCGAATGCTGCCCCGCTCACCGTCCCCCGGTGCGATTTGGCGGTGCTCGTAGAACTCCCGATAGGTCGGCAGGTAGGACTTCGGCACCACACCGAGGACGGCTCCGCGATGGATGACCACTGCGGTGTTGTAGATGCGGTGCAGATGCCGCAGCGGGGCGCCGACCACCAGTACCGGGAGCAGCTCCGCCGATGCGGTCACAACCGCACCTAGCGCCTCCTCCACCGCGTCAAGCAAGGCATCCTGCAACAAGATGTCTTCGATGGAATAGCCACACAATGTCAGTTCCGGAAAAACCGCGAGTGCCACGCCGTCGTCGTGGCACTGGCGCGCCAACCCCAGAACCGACGCGGCATTGGCGGCCGGATCGCCGATCGTGGTGTGATGCGTGCACGCGGCGACGCGCACGAACCCGTGCTGGTATGCGGAGTAGAAGCTCATCGTCCTCCATTCTCGCGTTACTGTCGCATCCCCCGAAGTCGAGGTCGGGTGACGGGGTGCCAACTACTGCTTAGGCTCGGTGGAGTGGAATCTCCCGAGCTCATCTCGGTGCTATCCGGCCGCCGGATCACGGTGCTCACGGGCGCGGGTCTTTCCACGGATTCGGGCATACCCGATTACCGCGGACCTGACTCCCCGCCCAGCAATCCAATGACGATCAGCCAGTTCACGTCCGACCCGGAGTTCCGGCGGCGTTACTGGGCGCGCAACCACGTCGGCTGGCGGCACATGGACGACAGGCAGCCCAATGCCGGACACCGGGCCCTGGCGGCGCTGGAACGCGCGGGCGTGGTGCACGGGGTGATCACCCAGAACGTCGATCTGCTACACACCAAGGCCGGCAGTTCCAACGTCGTCAATCTGCACGGCACTTACGCCCTGGTGAGTTGTCTCAGTTGCGGCTACCGCATGAGCCGCGCCGCGCTGGCCCGTCAACTCGAGGTGCTCAACCCGGGATTCATCGAGCGCTCCGATGCCGTGGGCGGTCTGGCGGTGGCTCCGGACGCGGACGCCGTCGTCGCCGACACCGCTTCGTTCCGCTACCTCGACTGCCCCCGCTGCGGGGGCATGCTCAAGCCCGACATCGTCTACTTCGGCGAAAGCGTTCCCAAAGACATTGTGGATCAGGCCTATTCACTGATCGATCAGGCGGAGGCGCTGCTGGTGGCCGGCTCGTCGCTGACGGTGTTCTCCGGCTACCGGTTCGTCCGTCACGCCGCCGCCAACGGGATCCCGGTGGCGATCGTCAACCGTGGCCGCACTCGCGGTGACGACCTGGCCACCGTGACGGTCGACGGTGGTTGTTCGGAATTGCTTACGCTGCTGGCCGCCGAGTTGGTGGTCAACGGGCGCTGCTGACCTCCGCGACGAACGGTCGTCGACCCGCATGCCGTGAAATGCTGTCAAAGCCCACATGATTCGCTCCGCGACATGCAGTCCCCTCGCGACCGGAATTCAGAAAGTACAGGGCATGCTGCGGATCGCGTGGATGAAATTGCCCGGCACGTACACCGGTTCGCCCGCCTGAATGTCGGGCAGCTGGGCGAGCAGTTCGCCGAAGATGGCGCGCAGCTGCGCTCGGGCCACGTGGGCGCCGAGGCAGAAGTGCACGCCCCCGCCGCCGAAACCCAGGTGCGGATTCGGGCTGCGGCTCAGGTCGAAACGGCCCGGTTCGTCGAACGCCTCGTCGTCCCGGTTTCCGGACGCGTAGAACATGACCACCTTGTCCCCGGCCCTGATCTGCTGCCCGCCAAGCTCGAAATCCGTTGCGGCTGTTCGGCGGAAGGTCATCACCGGGGTGGCCCACCGGATGAACTCCTCGACCGCCGTTCCGATGTGATCCTCGAAAGCCGCTTGCAGCCAAGCTCGTTGACCCGGAAAGTCGGTGAGCGCCTTCAGGGCATGGCTGGTGGTCTGCCGGGTGGTGTCGTTGCCGGCCACGGCCAACAGCACGAAGAACGCGGCCACGTCCGCATCGGCCAGCCGGTCGCCGTCCACCTCGGCGTTGACCAGGGCGCTGAACAGATCTTCCCCCGGGTTCTCCCGGCGCTGGGCGGCCAGCTGACCGGCGACCTGGTGCAGGTAAACCTGGTTCTCGAACACCACCTGCAGCGGTTCGCGGCCGTCGAGGTACTCCGGATCGGCCCAGGACACCAACGCATCGGCCGCGTGCGCCACCCGCTGCCGCTCGGATTCCGGAATCCCCACCATGTCCGACAGCGTCCGGATCGGCAGCTCCTTAGCGCAGTACTCGACGAAGTCGGCGCCGCTGCCAGCCTCCCGCAACTCCTCCACGATGGTCTTGGCATTGGCCTGAATGGACCGCTCAATACGGCGGACCTGTCTGGGCGTGAACGCCGCGCTGACCAGTTTGCGCAGCTTGGTGTGCCGGGGCGGGTCCATCGCCAGGAAGGACTGGGAGGCTTCGAGCAGTTCCTCGGGAATGCTGGCGAACATCACTCCCTTGCCGGACCGGAAGACATCGTTGTTGCGACTCACCGTGACGATGTCGGCACGACGGGTGACCGCCCAATATCCGGGGTCGTCGGGATCGTCCATCAGGGTGTCCTTGACCGGGGAATGCCAGCTCACCGGACGCTCGGCGCGCAGGATCGCGAACGAGCGTTCCCGATCCTCGGCGGTCGTCGACCAGAACTCGGGCGAGGACAGGTCAATCGGGTCGTAGGTACGGTCGCTTGCGCACGTCGCTGGCATGCGCCTGACTTTATGACTAGACACTTTGTCTAGTCAATATGTCCGAGCCTCCGCTATGCTCGACGAATGCCGTCGGTCACCCGCAAGCCGCACGGGCGCCAGGGGCGCCAGCAGCGGCGCGAACACATGGAGAGCCGGCTGCTGGATGCCACTGAGCGGCTGATGGGCGACGGCGCCAGTTTCACCGAACTCAGCGTCGACCGCTTGGCCGGTGAGGCCGGCATCTCGAGGGCCAGCTTCTACATCTATTTCGAAGACAAGAGCCACCTGCTGCGGTGCCTGGCCGCTGCCGTGTTCGACGATCTCGCCACGGCCGGCGAACGCTGGTGGTCGGTGGCCGACCGGCGCAATCCCGACGACCTCAAGGCGGCAATCGCCGGCATCGTCGCCACCTACCGCCGCCACCAGCCGGTGCTGATCGCAGTGAGTGAGATGGCCGGCTACGACCCAGCGACCGCCCAGACCTATCGCGAACTGCTGACCGCGATATCGCAGCGCGTGCACCGCGTGATCGACAGCGGCCAGGCGGACGGCTTGATCCGGCCCGGCATCCCGGCAGCGGCCACCGCCAGTGCGCTGACCCTGATGGTGGAGCGGGCCTGCCAGCTGAACCTGCCGGTGCAACCGCCGGACTACGACGCTGAACTCACCGACACGCTGGTCGAAATAATCTGGGCCGCACTGTATCTCACGTCAGCACGGTGAGTTACACGGCCACCAGGTCGTCGGCGTGCACCGCGGGCCGGCGCATCTCCCCTGGCAGGTCCGAGGTGGAGCGACCCATGATCGTCGCGAGCTCAGACGCGTCGTAAGCGACGACGCCGCGGGCCACCACGGTGGCGTCCGGTCCGCACAATTCCACGACGTCGCCACCGAAGAACTTGCCCGAGACCGCGGTGATGCCGGCGGGCAGCAGCGAGCGGCGCTGGCCGAGAACGGCGCGTACCGCCCCCGCGTCCAGCGAAAGGGAACCGGTGGATTCGGCTGCGTAGCGGACCCAGAACCGGCGCGCCGACATCCGTTCGGCCCGTGGGGCGAACACCGTGCCCACCGAGGCGTGGGTGAGCGCGGTCCCGGCATCGGACGCCGGTGCCAGCAACACCGGCACCCCGGCGTCTGCGGCCAGCAGGGCCGACGACATTTTGGAGGCCATGCCGCCGGTGCCCAGATGGCTACTCTGGCCGGCGACCACGCCGTCCAGATCCGCCGGTCCGGTCACCTCGGGAATGAATCTGGCGCCCTTGAACTTTCGCGGATCGGAGTCGTAGAGGCCGTCGATGTCGGACAGCAGCACCAGCGCGTCCGCACCGATGAGGTGTGCCACCAACGCCGACAACCGGTCGTTGTCGCCGAAGCGAATCTCGTTGGTGGCCACCGTGTCGTTCTCGTTGACGATCGCCACGGCGCGCAGCGCCCGCAGACGGTCCAGCGTGCGTTGGGCGTTGTTGTGCTGCACCCGCATCGCGATGTCGTGCGCGGTCAGCAGCACCTGCCCCACGGTGCGGCCGTACCGGGCGAAGGCCGCGCTCCAGGAGTTCACCAGCGCAACCTGCCCTACGCTGGCGGCGGCTTGCTTGGTGGCGAGATCCTTTGGCTTACGGGTCAATCCGAGTGGCTCCAGTCCGGCGGCGATGGCGCCCGAGGAGACGATGACGACGTCGGAGCCCACCTTCATCCGTGTCTCGATGGCATCGGCGAGCGCGGCCAGCCGGCCGGCGTCGAACATGCCCGACTCCGTTGTGAGCGCGGTGGTGCCGACCTTGACGACGATGCTGCGCGCGGTCCGGATGCTCTCCCGGTGCGGGCTGGTCATCAACCGCCTCGCTCGCCTCGTGCGCGGCTCGGCCCCTCCTCGCGCAAGCGCTCGTCGTCCCGAGCCGGTTCGCGGCGACGTCGGCGGGCGGCCTTCCGCTCGTCGGCGCCCACCCGGTCGCTGCGCTCCAGCCGCGCGTCGGTGCCGCGTCCGGTCATCGGAACCTGGCCACCCGCGGGGGTTTGCGGCTCCCAGTCGAACGTCATGTCACCAATGGTGACCGCGCAACCCGAGTGAGCGCCAAGTCGCAGCAGTTCGTCCTCCACGCCAAGGCGGGCCAGCCGGTCGGCGAGATAGCCGACCGCCTCGTCGTTGTCGAAGTTGGTCTGCCCCACCCATCGCTCCGGCCGCGTACCGGTGACTACGAAGCCGCCCTCCCCGTCGGGTTCCACGGTGAATCCACTCTCGTCCACCGGCACCGGGCGGATCACCGGGCGGCGCGGCACCACCGGCGGGCGTGCGGCGTTGTATTCCGACACCATCTGCCAGAGGCCGAAGATCAACGGCTGCAACCCTTCCCGGGTCACTGTAGACACCAGGAACACCGGCCAGCCGCGCTGGGCGATCTCGTCGCGGACGAACTCGGCAAGCTCGCGGGCCTCGGGCACGTCAATCTTGTTGAGCACCACCGCCCGTGGCCGCTCGGCCAGGTCCCCCAACACCGCGTCACCCTGCAAGGTGGGAGTGTAGGCCGCGAGTTCGGCTTCCAGCGCGTCGATGTCGGAGATCGGGTCGCGTCCCGGTTCGGCGGTGGCACAGTCCACCACGTGGACCAGCACCGCGCACCGCTCGATGTGCCGCAGGAAGTCCAAGCCCAGACCGCGACCTTCGGAGGCGCCGGGGATCAGGCCGGGCACGTCGGCAACGGTAAAGGCATGTTCACCGGCGGAGACGACGCCGAGGTTGGGAACCAGTGTGGTGAAAGGATAGTCGGCGATTTTGGGTTTGGCCGCCGAGATGACCGACACCAGCGACGACTTCCCCGCCGACGGAAACCCGACCAGGCCTACATCAGCGACGGTCTTGAGTTCGAGGGTGAGGTCACGTTCTTGTCCCGATTCCCCGAGCAGCGCGAAGCCGGGGGCCTTGCGGGCGCGGGAGGCCAGCGCGGCGTTGCCCAGACCGCCGCGGCCGCCCGCGGCAGCTTCGAAGCGGGTGCCGACCCCGACCAGGTCGGCCAGCAGTCGACCGTTGTCATCTAGGACCACGGTGCCGTCGGGAACCTTGACTTCCAGGTCCGCACCCGCTGCGCCGTCCCGGTTGTTGCCCATCCCCTGCTTGCCGGACGGCGCAGTGACGTGCGGGCGGAAATGAAAGTCGAGCAGGGTGTGCACCTGAGGGTCCACCACGAAGATGATGCTGCCGCCGCGGCCGCCGTTACCACCGTCGGGACCCCCCAGCGGCTTGAATTTCTCGCGGTGGACCGATGCGCAGCCGTTGCCGCCGGAACCCGCTCGCGTGTGAATGACCACCCGATCGACGAATCGAGGCATCGGGCTTCCCCTTAATCGATCACGGATGCGCGGCGCTGATCAACGCGCACCCGTGACAGTCAGTCGGCGATCTGCCCGGCTGCAACGATGTTGACGGTCTTGCGGCCGCCTTTGACGCCAAATTCGACCGCCCCGGCCGCCTTGGCGAACAGCGTGTCGTCGCCACCGCGGCCGACGTTGACGCCCGGGTGGAACTTGGTGCCCCGCTGGCGAACCAGGATTTCCCCGGCCTGGACCACCTGACCGCCGAACCGCTTCACGCCAAGCCGCTGAGCGTTGGAATCACGACCGTTACGTGAGCTGGAAGCGCCCTTCTTGTGTGCCATGTCTGCTCGCCCCTACTACTTGATACCAGTAACCCGCAGGACCGTCAGCTGCTGACGGTGTCCCTGCCGCTTGTGGTAGCCGGTCTTGTTCTTGAACTTGTGGATACGGATCTTCGGGCCCTTGGTGTGCTCGAGCACCTCACCGGTGACGGCGACCTTGGCCAGCGCCTGAGCATCGGTGGTGACGTTGGCGCCGTCGACGACCAGGGCGACCGGTAGCGACACGTTCGCGCCCGGCTCGGATTCCAGCTTCTCGACCT
>JALHRH010000262.1 GCA_022841565.1 Mycobacterium sp.
TAATGGCGGCGCGGGCGGCGCGGGCGGACTATTCGGCCAGGCGGGCGGAAACGGGGTCGGCGGTGCCGCGGGTAACGGCGGTGCCGGGGGAAGCGGCGGCCTCGGTGGCCAGGGCGGTCCGGTCGGCACGGGTGGCGGCGGCGCGGCCGGGAATGCCGGCCAGCCAGGCGCCAACGGCTTACCCGGAGAGTCCGGCCAGCCCGGCCAGCCCGGCTGACGCCGGCACGCACGCCGTCACTTGGTCGGACACCCGGTTTCCCACGAAAGGCCGAATGAGCTGCGCATTCGCGATACCATCGGCTTCTTCTCAGCACCTCTCGAGGCGATTGCGAGCCCGAAATATCTTTTGTGATTGCGACGTCAGGCGGAGGCCCACCGCTGAGGCGTCGAGAGGCACCGTACGCGCCCTTTAGGTCAAGATGGTCGGGTGTCTGGTAAGTGCCGAGCCGAAATCGACAGCGAGGCTTGCGTGCAGTCGAGCGTCAATACCGAGGACTTCTCGTCGGCGCATAGCACGATCGCGTTTGACCAGACCGCTCTGGAAAATTGGGTGCACGAGTTTGCCACGCTGGCCCGCGACCGCAACACCCCGGGCAGCGATCGTCTCAATCGACATACCGTAGGCAGCCATCAGCTAGGCCGTGGCCGCACTACTTCCCGATGCGATTCACCTGCGATCGGGCCAACACCTCTCACACTTCGCGCTGTCCATCGGTCACCGTCAGGGTGGGCACCGGTTTGCTCATGCACGTGCATGCATACCAATTGCCGATCAATTGCGGCACGCACCGCTAGGTTTGCTATTTATACTATGATAGCGAATTCCGCTTTCCGGCCCGCGTGCACGGGCAAACTCGGTTGCTCAGGGAGGAGCACTGATGACGCTGAGCACCGACCAAGAGGGCGCGCCCGTCGCGCTCGACTTCACCGGTCAAACTAGCCCGTACCCGTTCTTTGAGCACATGCGCCATACCGACCCGGTATGGCACGGCGGGCTCTCGGACCAAGAACAGATGCCTGACGAACTCAGACCAAGCGATGAATGGACCCTGTTCGGCTACGACGACGTTTTCCGGGCGTTCCGTGACGATGCGACGTTCACCTCGGCCAAGTACGACGAGACCATCGGCTTGGTGATGGGCCACACGATCCTCGCGATGGGCGGAAAAGAGCACCACGACCACCGCAATCTGGTCGCCAAGGCGTTTCGGGCCACCGCGCTGCAGCGTTGGGAACCGTCGGTGATCGGACCGGTCTGCGATCAGCTCGTGGACGAAATCAAGCACTTAGGCGAAGCGGACCTGGTGAAGGCGGTGACGTTCGAGTTTCCCACCCGAATCATTTCCTCACTACTCGGGCTGCCGCCGGAGGATCTCGACCTGTTCCGCCGGCTGTCGCTGGATCTCATCTCCATTCCGACCGACATCATGGCGGGCCTGACGGCAGCGGCCGAGTTGCACGGCTACTTCCTCAACCAGGTCGAACAGCGTCGCCGCACGCCCACCAACGACATCATCGGCGACCTGGTGGCCGCCGAAATCGATGGCGAGAAACTCACCGACGAGGCCATCATCGCGTTCCTGCGCCTGCTGCTGCCGGCCGGACTGGAAACCACCTACCGTTCGTCGGGAAACCTGTTGTACTTGCTGCTGACCCACCCCGACCAGCTGGAGATGGTCTACCGGGACCGCTCGTTGATACCGATGGCGATGGAAGAAGGGCTGCGCTACGAAACCCCGCTCACCATGGTCATGCGCACCACTACTCGGGCAATCGCATTGGGCGGCAAGACGATTCCGGCCGACGCGCAGATCGACATGTGTGTGGGCTCGGCCAACCGCGACGAAGCCCGCTGGACTGACCCGAACATCTTCGACATCCGCCGTCCGCGGCAAGCCCACATCGCCTTCGCCGGCGGCATTCACATGTGCCTGGGCATGCATTTGGCCCGACTGGAGACACGAGTGATGCTCAACAGCCTGTTCGACCGGGTCGATGATCTCAAGTTCGTCCCCGACGACGGCACCGGCGTGCAGTCCAAGATCGTCGGCCTGGTCTTCCGCTCCCCCAACAAGCTTCCCGTCACGTTCAGAGCAGCCGCATGAAAAGCCGCGCGGCGATCCTGCACGGCATCGGCGGGCCGTGGTCGGTCGAAGATTTCGAATTGGACCCGCCTCGGGCCGGCGAGGCCCTTGTCGAAATGGCCGCGGCTGGGCTTTGCCACTCCGACGACCACATCCTCAAGGGCGACATGTCGGCACCCAACGAGGTAATGAAGGCAATGGGGCTGCCGACCATGTTCCCCATGATCGGCGGCCATGAGGGCTCGGGCATCGTGCGCGAAGTCGGGCCTGACGTCACCGATTTCGCGGTGGGCGATCACGTGGTGATGTCGTTCGTCGCGGTGTGCGGCCGGTGCCGTTGGTGCGCCACCGGCATGGAGTACCTCTGCGACACCGGCATCGGCACCATGATCCCGGGCATGCCGACCGATGGCACTTTCCGTCATCACACCGCCGACGGCCGACCCCTCGGCCATCTGGCCAAGGTCGGCGCGTTCGCCGAACACACCGTCGTTTCCATCAATTCGCTGATCAAGATCGAGCGGGACCTGCCGCTGGTGCCCAGCGCTCTGCTCTCCTGCGCGATTCCGACGGGTTACGGCTCGGCCGCCAACCGGGCCGGGGTGCGCGGCGGCGACACCGTCGTCGTCATCGGCGCCGGCGGCATCGGCACCGGCGCGATCCAGGGCGCCCGGATCAACGGCGCCGCGCAGATCATCGCCGTCGACCCGCTGGAGTTCAAACAGAAGTCGGCCTTGCGGTTCGGCGCCACGCACAGCGTCGCGTCGGTGGCCGAGGCGCTGGACTTGGTGCGCGGCCTCACCTACGGGGTGATGGCCGACGCGGTGGTGGTCTCGCCGTCGCTGATCACCGCCGACGACGTACGGGACGCCGTGCAGCTGACCCGCAAGGGCGGCACCTGCGTACTCACCGGCATGACTTCGCAATTGACGCATTCGGTCAACATCAATCTGCAGGACTTCATCTTGATGAACAAGACGTTGGCGGGCACCATCTTCGGTTCGTGCAACGGCAGGGCCGACATCGCCCGGCTGGCCCGGCTGTACCAGACCGGGCAACTTCAACTCGACGAGATGATCACCCGGCGGTATCGGCTAGACGACATCAATCAGGCCTACGCCGACCTGCTGAACGGTGAAATCATTCGGGGCGTCATCGATTACGGGTTGTAGCTACCCCTGGCGCCGCACCCGTTCCGCCGAGCGTTGTATGGCGACGCAACACGCCGGTGCGGCGTCGCCAATTTCACTTTCGGCGGCCAAGGCTAAGGCCAAGGCTAAGCCCAAGGCTAAGCGTCGTTAGCCCGTTGCTTCTGCTTGTGCAACTCTTGCAGCTTCTTCAGCCGCATTAACTTCTCGACCTGACCGTAGGCGTCTATCGGGCTGTGCAGCGACAGCCCGCCATCGGCATGTAGCACTTGCCCTGTCACCCAAGACATTTCGAGGACGCCGACGATAGCCTGTGCCACGTCACCGGGCTCCCCTAGCCGGCGCAACGCGGTCCGCTTGGACATGCCCTCGACCCAGGCGGGCCACTTCTCGGCATCGGGCAGCATCGGGGTTCGGGTAACGCCGGGTCCGACGGCGTTGACCCGGATGCCGTGTATACCCCACTCCACGGCCGCGACCTTCACCAGCATGTCCAGGCCGGCCTTCGATACGCAGTAGGCACCCATGTCCCGGTCGGCGATCGTGCCGCTGATGCTCGATACCACGACTATCGAGCCCGGCACGTCGGCGTCGACCATGGCTTGAGCGGCGGCGCGGATTGTGTGGAAGGTGCCGGTCAGGTTGACTTCCAGAACCCGTTGCCAGTCCGCCGGTTCGATTGCCAGCAACAAACCGGAGGATCCGATGCCGGCGGACGCCACCACGCGCGTAGGCACCCCGTGTTCGCGGACGGTCTGCTCCATCGCCGCCGCTACGGCGTCGGCATCGCTGATGTCGCACTGGATATCGCCGCCGGTCAGGTCCCAGACCACGACGTCGTGACCGGCATCGCGCAACATCGCGGCCGCTTCCCGCCCGATTCCGGACCCGCCCCCGGTCACCAGGGCCACCGAGGCGGTCACGCCGCGGGTCCGGTTAATTCGACCAGCACGCCGTCCGGCGCGGTGATCACGGCCGTGGGAACGGCCTTGCCGGCCGTGGCTGACATGGTGAGCTGCCGGACGCCGTCGGTGAAACCCAGGTCCGCCAGGGTGGACAGGGTTACGTCAACCTCGCGCTGCAGCGAGAGGAGGAAGAAGCCGTGTCGGGGCACCGAGTACTCCTGCGGCGCCTCGTCGGCGCCGGACAACGCGGCGAACAACGCCGGCCAGTCACCGGCGAAGGTTTGATCAAACAATTCGGTCAGCCCGAGCCCGTCTCGCCAGAAACGCAGCGACCGTCCGACATCGGCGGTACAGATGGCGGCGTGATGAACACCCAGCACGAATTCCCCTTCCGGTAGCGCGTTCAGTATTACCGTCTGCGCGGCAACGGCCGGACAGCGACCCCGGCTAGCTCCGATCCAGTGCGGCAAGCGTGCGGTCCCACAGTTGTTCGGCCAGGACCGGGTCGTAGGCCGCGCGGTTGGCCCTGGAGACCTTGCGCTTGGAGTAGTACTCGCCTGGCTGCCAGTCGATACCGGGAGCGCTTGATGCCAGCCAGACCAGTGGCTCGGCTCCCTGTTCTGCGGTGGCGGCGAATCGGGTGGTCACCGGGACGTGGTTCTTCATGAACAACAGGAGCCGTGATCCCGAGGCATCGCCGAAGTTGGAGTTCACGTACCCGGGGTGGAACGTCGCCGCCGACAGTCCACAGCCGTGGTAGCGGCGATGTAATTCCCTAGTGAACAACACGATTGCCAATTTGGTGAGAGCGTACGCAACACTGGGCCGGCGTGCGAAAGTGCGCTCCAGGTCACCGATGGTGACTTTGGGTAGCAGTCGCTGCGACGAGCTGGTGGTGTTGAGGACGGTCGAGCGGGAGTCGACGAGCATCTCCCGCAGCTGTGTGGTCAGCAGGAATGGCGCCAGATAGTTCACCTGATAGGTCTGTTCGAACCCATCGGCCGTCATTTCGATTTCTCTGGACATGCCGCCTGCGTTGTTGGCCAGCACGTCGAGGCGCGAGTACTCCGAACGAATCTTGTCCGCCAATGCCCGTACCTGGGACAGGTCGGCGAAGTCGGCCACGAAGTAGTCCGCGTTTAATTCCCCTGCCACCGCAACGGTCTTGTGCTGCGAGCGGCCCACCACGACAACGTTCTCGCCGCTACGAGATAGCTGCCGTGCAGCGGCGGCGCCGATGCCGTCACTGGCACCCGTGATGACAATCGTCCTGCTCATATCGCTGGCATCCTATGACAGCCAGTACCGACTCGGCAGTGGCTTGAGACCCCCCACCAACGTCGCGGCGACCAGTTGCGGATCGCCAGCCAGCTCGATGCAGTGCAGCCAGGACCGCCATCCTGGCCAGCGCGTCCCCATGCGGAAGTGCAATTCATGTGCAACGCCACATGCCTGTTCGGCTCGCAACGGACGTCGAAGCGGAACAGATCGGCGCATACGTCCGCACCGCGGTTCGCCGAAACGTAGTCCGGCAGCACCCCGGCGATGGGTCGGTGCTCAATCGATCGTCGGCGCGCTTACCAACGAAACTGATTCAGCGCCAAAAGAATACATTTCGGCGAGGCGGCACAGGAGATGGGCAAGCCTGGATATGATAAGGCAGAAGCTACAGTAGGCAATTCGGTAGGGCCAACGTCAATGCCACGCCCACGGCCGGTCGCTGGCAGCTAGAGTAAGCATTTCGAGTGAGGACCGCAGGCATGGCCAACTCTGAGGACTGGCAGGAGACGCTCGACGATCTTGACCGTCGCCGCCGGCACTCGCGCGGCATGGGTGGCCAGGAGCGCCTGGACAAGCACCGCGGCAAAGGCAAACTCGACGCGCGTGCCCGAATCGAGCGCCTGCTCGACCCAGGCACGTTTCGCGAAATCGGCACCCTGGTCGGGGGTGAAGTCGCGGCCGACGCAATCATCACGGGTTGGGGTCTGGTCAACGGGACGCCGGTGCTGGTGGGCGCCGAAGACTTCACCACGATGGCCGGAACCATCGGGCCGGGAGGCAATTCCAAGCGGTACCGGATCGCCGAGTTGGCGGTGCGTGATCGGGTTCCGCTGGTGATGCTGCTCGATGGTGCCGGCTTTCGGCCCACCGGGGGAAACTATGGTCGTGCCCCCACCGACCTGTTGGCCCAGACGCGGTGTTCGGGGCGGGTGCCGACGGTCGCTGCGGTGCTTGGGCCCTCGGCCGGGCACGGCGCGCTGGTGGCCCCGGTCTGCGACTTCCGGATCATGAGCCGGCACGGCACCATCTTCACCGCCGGCCCTCCCGTCGTGAAAGAGTCAACGGGAGAGGACATTTCGAAGGAGGATCTGGGCGGGCCGGACGTGGCGCTGGCCAGCGGGGTGATCCACAACGTCGCTGAGGACGACGAAACCGTGCTCGACGAGATCCGCAGATACTTGTCCTACTTCCCGGGGAGCGCCTGGTCGTACCCGTCGTCGCTTTCTGCGGACGAAACGACCGCACCACGATCGACTCCGGAGTTGCTGAATATCGTCTCCCGCGACAATCGTCGCGGCTACGACATGCGTGCGGTGCTCGACGTGGTGTTTGATCGCCCAGACTGGTTCGAGGTTCAACCATCTTTCGGTAAAGCAATAATTTGCGCGCTGGCGCACCTCGGCGGGCACCCCGTCGCCGTCGTCGCCAACCAGCCGCAGGTGCTGGCCGGTTCGATCGACGCCAACGCCGCAGACAAGGCAGCGCATTTCATCCTGGTAGCCGACTCCTTCCACCTGCCGATCGTGTTCTTGGCCGACAATCCGGGAATGCTGCCCGGCAGCCGCTCGGAGCGCGCTGGCGTATTGCGAAGCGGCGGGCGGATGTTCGCCGCGCAGACCGCCGCAACGACCATCAAACTGCATCTGACGTTGCGCAAGGCCTATGGCTTTGGCTCCATGGTGATGTCGTTGCTGGGCTTCGATCACCAGTCCGCCACTTTCGCCTATCCCGGAGCCACCATGGGGGCCATGAGTGCCGCCGCACTCAGTCGCGCGTCAAACGCGGACGAGAACCTGACGGCCAAGCTGCGCGACGCCGAGTTGCAAGCTTCCTTTCGCTCGGCCGAAGGTATGGGCTTCGACGAGCTCATTGATCCGCGCGAAACCCGGGATGCGTTGTTGGCGTCGCTGCAGCGCGCGCTGTCCGCGCGTCAGGCCGCCGCGGAGCCGGTGGCCCGCACGGTGATATTGCCCTGAGTTTCTATTGCATGCGCGGGGCAGAAGCGGCCGTACCGATCACCACGACGTCGATGTCGGGAGGCGCCAAGGTGCCACCTCCCCGCCGCTGCGGTGTTTGTTAGATCGACAACTTTCACGCCTAGTAAGGACGAGCGGAAAACTGATTGCCGCAGCTGCATTGGGTCGAGAATATAGACGCGCCGCTCGGCCAGCGATATCTTGTCGATGACCGTTATGCCACACGATCATTTCGCTCAAATGGTTAGAGGTAGGCGCAGCATGGTGTTTAGGCGCGAACGCTCGGACATGCTGACTGTGATCGGCGGTGCGACGCTCGTGGCCGGTGTGGCCTGCGGTACGGAAAGCCGTGTCGGCGCGGGCCGACAGCTCGAAGTCACTAGTAGCGATTGCCGTCAAGAACCAGTTAGGGATTCGCCGTGAAGTACCCCATGTTGCCCCCGGAGGTCAATTCGGCGCTTCTACATAGCGGAGCCGGATCAGCGCCGATGCTTGCCGCGGCGGCGTCCTGGGGCGGGTTGGCTTCCGAATTACGTTCAGCAGCAGAGTCTTTCGCGGCGATAACTACGGGGCTGGCCAGTGCGGCTTGGCAGGGTCCGGCAGCAGTAAAAATGGTCGAGGCGGCCGCGCCCTATTCGTCGTTCCTCGCCGCGGCGGCTGCCCATTCCGAAGATGCGGCTGGTGGAGCCTCAGCGGTCGCGGCGGCGTTCGATGCGGCGCGTGCCGCCACGGTGTCGCCAATGGTGGTCGCGGCCAACAGGGCAATCACCACGGCTCTGGCGAGAGTCAATCTCTTCGG
>JALHRH010000263.1 GCA_022841565.1 Mycobacterium sp.
GCGTCGAAGGCCCGCATGATCACCCAGACCGCCATCACGTTGGTGTACGCGTTGTTATCGATGCCGTCGTAGGGCGCATCGGGGTAGCCCGAGTGGAATTCGTCGGGCCCGATGACACCGCGGATGCTGTAGCGGTCGCGTTCTCGGTCGTAGGTGGCCCTGCTCACCCAGAACCGTGCGACCTCCGTCAGCAACTCGGCGCCGTAGTCGATCAGGTAGGCGAGATCGCCGGTCACCTGATAGAACTTCCATGCGCTGTAGGCGACGGCGATGCCGATGTGGTGCGCCCGGGCGCTGGAGTCGGGGTTCCACCGGCCGCTGCGCGGATTGAGGTGCAGGCGTTGGCTTTCCTCGCGTCCGTCGCTGCCGGATTGCCACGGGAACATCGCACCGGAATAGCCGGCCGCCTTGGCGGCTTCGCGGGCTTCGGGCAGTCGCCGATAGCGATACCCGAGAAGCGACCGGGTGATCATCGGCAACCGCAGGTTGAGTACCGGGAAGATGAACAGCTCGTCCCAGAAGATGTGCCCGCGATATGCCTCACCGTGCAGTCCGCGGGCCGGTAGCCCCACGTCGAGATCGGAACTGTTGGGGGAGACCGTCTGCAGCAGATGCAGCAGATGCAGCCGCAGGATGCGCAATTCGTCTGTGAAGTCTTCGAACTCGATGGACAAGCGCTCCCACAGGTGTACCCAGCTGGTCCGGTGCCCGTCGAGCAACTCGGCGAACCGGCCCAGTCGGTGCAGGCAGCGCTCGGCGTCGACAGCGGGCTCAGACGTCGCGACATCGCGACCGGTGAACAGGGTCACGATCTTTTCCAGCGTCAACGCGTCACCGGCTGACACCTCGACAGCGATCTCGTGACCGATCTCCGATGCGTCGTCGATCAGGCGGTAGGTAGCCGGGACCGGGCTCCCGTCACGCCACACGACGTTTCGGGCCGCCATGGCGATCGGCACACGTGACTGAGTCGTCTGAACCGTCAGCAGCACGGAGTTGTCGGACAACTCCCGTTTTTCGAGCAATGCCAGATGATCCTTGGCCAAATCCCGGTAGCGCTCGACGTTCGAGTTCGTGACGTTGCCGTCCAACGTCGAGCGTATCTCGAGTTTCCCCGACCAATTCTCGGCGGCGATCGTCGTCTGAAGGGCAGCGACGTGGGGCATGTGCATCGCGACGAAACGTTGCTGCTTCAGCGAACTGGTGCGTCCCGCGTCGTCGCAGAAGCGCACCTCCCTGGTCAGCACCGCCCCGCGAAGGTCGAGGGTCTGTCGATACGACAGCACCCGGACCGTGTCGATGTCGAACCAGCTGCCGCCGTCGACCCGGAAGGTCAGTGCGAGCCAGTTGGGCAGGTTGACCAAGCTCTCGTTGTCGACTTCGGTGCCGGATACGTCGTCGACGAGACGGTTGTAGATTCCGCCTGCGTAGGTTCCCGGATAGTGCACTTGACCGGCCTTCGATTCAGGAGCGGCGCCGCGGGTGGCGAAATAGCCGTTTCCCAGCGTGCACAGCGACTCTCGAAGTTTCTCGGCCTGCGGGTCATACCCCTCGTAAGTGAAATCCCAAGCCTTGGAGGATGTCTCGTGTTTGTTGATGAGCCAGTTCGAACCACGCCGGACAAACTCCCGCACCTGATCGGGACTCTGCAGACTGAATCGGGCGGCTGTCTTACGGTCGCCGTCCTCGTCATGGCGCACCACAATCCCGATTCCGTCGAATTCGACTGCCTCGAAGGCGTCTTCGTCGGTGAGGTCGTCGCCGATGTAGATGGGCAGCAGGCGACCCTCGGGGTCGATGCGGTCACGGATCCAGGCGAGCGTCGTCCCTTTGTCCCAGTCGATGTCGGGACGCAATTCGACGAGCATCCGCCCATTGGTCACCCGTAAGCCATCGCGTTGTCCGAGTTTATGTGCGGCAGAGACGATCTCACCGACATGCTCCGGCGCGACCTCCCGGTAGTGAACCGCGACGGCGAAGCGCTTGTGTTCAACCCGCACCCCGGGAATCTGTGCCAGCACTTCGGTCAATTCGGCCGCCGCCCGCTCGAGCGGCCCCACGGCAGCATCGGCCGCTTCGTTTCGGTGACTGGTGCCGTCCGGCCCGGTGAGCTCGAAGCCGTGGCTACCCGCGAACCAGATGCCTGGAATCGGTACCCTGGCTCGGACGTCGGCGAGGTCGCGACCGCTGAGTATGGCAACGGGGCATTGCGATGCCAAGGTTTCCAGCGCCTCGGCGGCTCCCTCGACCAGCGTGGCGACGCTGGGATCGGCAACGATGGGGGACAGGGTTCCGTCATAGTCGAGGAACAACACCGGGTCTCGGGCGTCCAGAACACCGATGAGCTGTCCGTATGACATCACCGCATCCGGGAGTTGCGACATCCGCCGGTCACCCCGACGGACGCTGACCTCCTCCAGATCCGCAACGACGACGTCGGCGCCGCAGGAGCGTAGTTCGTCGGCATTTCCGGAGCGGTCGACACCGATGACGAGTGCGAAGCCACCATCGTGGGCCGCAGCCACCCCCGCACCGCCGTCGTCGACGACGATAGAACGTTCCGCGCGCACACCGATTTCGCCGGTGAGGTCGGCGAGGACCGATCCGAGTCCGCCCTCGGCGCAGACACCGAAAAGGTCGTCGATGCCCGCGGCTTTCAAGAGTTGCTGACCGCCCGGGCGCAATGCATAGACCGCGCTGACGACCCCAGCGTCGAGCAGTCTGCGCACCAGCCTGACCGTCGCATCGACCACGGCGACACCGTCCACGACGGCGTCGAGGTTGAAGATCACGGCGTCGTGGTAGCGCGGGTCGACAGTGACGGGCGATGTCACAGCAATATCTTTGTCTGAGAAACGGATAGTGCTCGCCCGCTCGCCAGGAGCGGGAAGAGGCCGGATGTGATGGTCGCGGTGGTCATTTCCCGCGTCGCGGGCGCCGTCATTGCCATGGGTTCTGCTCTCTGGGGACGTTGTGAGCGCTGAGTGAATCCGACCAGTTGAACCAGGGCGGCGGTAGGGACGGAAGTCCCGCGCCTAGGGGTCGTTCGTCGGCTCTGGACTCAGCTATGCGTCGTGATGTCGCGCCTCCCGGTGTGTCGATACGACCAGACCGCCTGTCTTGCGAGGGTGACGCCCCTGACAGCTGGAGAATCCGGCAGGTCTCGATCGTCCGAACTTTGCCGGGAATGCGAGGACCTTGTCCTCTGCTCGTCGGCCCCAAGTGCGGTCAGACTCATTAGTGGCTCGCAACCGATGCTGCGCCCAGATCACAGAACTAGGAGATCACTATGGCTATCCGGGTGGGCGTGAACGGCTTCGGGCGTGTCGGCCGTAACTTCTTTCGTGCGGTGGATGTACAACGCGCCGCCGGCACCACCGACATCGAGATCGTCGCGGTGAACGACCTCACTGACAACAAGACGTTGGCGCATCTGCTCAAGTACGACTCCGTTCTCGGACGCTTACCGCACAATGTGTCGGTCGACGGCGACGACCTCGTGGTCGGTGAGCAGCGGATCAAGGCGTGGTCGCTCGCCGACGGGCCTAAGGCGCTGCCGTGGGGGGATCTCGGCGTGGATGTCGTAATCGAGTCGACCGGTCGGTTCACCGCCGCGGAGCAGGCCCGCGGTCACCTCCACGGCGGAGCCAAGAAGGTGGTGGTGTCCGCGACATCCAAGGGTGCGGACCTCACCGTTGTGATGGGTGTCAACCACCGCGACTACGACGGCACGCAGAGCGTCGTCTCCAACGCATCGTGCACTACGAACTGCCTGGCGCCGATGGCCATGGTGCTCGACGAGGTGTTCGGAATCGAGCGCGGGCTGATGACCACCGTCCACGCGTATACCCCGGACCAGAACCTGCAGGACGGCCCGCACCGCGACCTGCGCCGAGCCCGCGCCGCGGCGATCAACGTCGTGCCCACGTCCACCGGGGCCGCCCGCGCGATTAGCGTGGTGCTGCCCCAGCTCGAGGGCCGCCTCGACGGGTACGCGCTGCGGGTACCGGTGCCCACCGGTTCCGCCACCGATCTCACCGTCATCGTTCGCGAGCCGGCGACCGCCGACGCCGTCAACGCGGCGTTCGCGGCGGCGGCAGACGGTGAGCTGAAGGGCTTTCTCACCTACACCGAGGACCCCATCGTCTCCTCCGACATCGTGACCGACCCGTCGTCGTGCATCTTCGACTCCGGGCTGACAAAAGTCACTGGCGACCTCGTGAAGATCGTCGGCTGGTACGACAACGAGTGGGGATACTCCCACCGCCTCGTCGACCTCACCGACCTGGTGGCGTCCACCCTCTGAGCCACTCGCATGCGATCGGTGGCGTGCGGACTGCCGAGATCCGCGAAACCCCTTTGAGCCGAGGCATTCTCACAACCACCGGGTAGACGGTGAGTGATGATCAGGCCAGCGGTGCTGTCCAGCGCAGCACCGTGCCTCCGCGGGGATCGTCCGCGATGGTGAACGCGCCGCCGGCCTGCTGCGCGCGGTGTTGCAAGCTGTTCAAGCCACTGCCGCTGATGTCGGAGGGGACGCCTCGACCGTTGTCTATAACTCGATGCACACGTCGTCCTCAACCTTGACGATCACCGCAAGTGTAGTCGCGCCTGCATGCCGAACGGCGTTGCTGACCGCTTCGCGCACAACAGCTTCGGCATGATCGGCGAGTGCAGCATCGACGACCGACACGGGGCCCACGAACTGGACCGTGGTAACCAGTTCGGGTCCGCAGAACTCCGCCACCGCCTCGTCGAGCCGGTGTCGCAGCGTGATGCCCGGAGACGCATCGTGCAGGTTGAAAATTGCAATGCTTATCTCCCGAATGGCGTCTTGAAGATCATCAATGGTGCCGGTCAGTCTCTGCCGCACATCAGATGATCGCGCCCGCGGAATGATCCCTTGCAGAGCCAGTTCGACCGCGAAGATCCGCTGGATCACGTGGTCGTTCAGGTCGCGAGCGATCCTGTCGCGCTCAGCGAAAACTTCGAGTTCACACAGGCGGCGCTGTGTGGACCCCAGCTGCCAGGCGAGCGCCGCCTGGGCGGTAAACGCGGCCATCATCTCAAGCTGCTCGTCGCTAAACCTACGGGCGCCGGCACGCCGCAGCGCGACCAACACGCCAGGCACGCCTTCGGCGGTGCGTAGTGGTAGCACCAGCGCCGGGCCGGCGCGTTCGACGTCGTCGATGGCAACGTCAAAGTTGTTGAGTCGTTGGGGGGTCCGCTCCGCGAAGGCCCGCCCGATCGAGCTTCCGGCGACGGGGATGGCATGGGCGAGTGTGGAAGTCATTGCAGCACCAGCGGTTTCCACGATCATCATGTTGGCCGCCGGCGATGTGGACATGTCGTCATTGGTCGCGATGGCGACCAGTGTGATTTCTGCCCCGGTCAGCTGCAGCGCTTGCTGGGCGATGGGCCGAAAATACCGTGACGGGCATCGGAGAGTAGTTCGATGCCGCTGTCACGCGCCGCTTCATCGCTCTAGCAACAGACAATCGAAATTCCCTTCCAAATCGAAATGCAGATGGCAACGATCGGCGCGTTCGCGATGGTCCTGAGGCGTGTCCCACTCGGCGCGCCAACCGTGTCTGCACGCGTTGACGACGAGGCTGTCATCACTGCGGAATTTCTCGGCCGTACTTCAACGGGTTCGGACCGGACAGGTCCGTCGGGCAAACGCGGGCGTTGGCACGGAAAGCAAGTGAAGTGGTCATGGTGACCTGATGCAAATTTGATCCCCGGCGTGTCAGGGTTAGGAGACAATGTTCCTTGAACTCAGCGGCGGACGGCTGAACTCATCCCGGAGTAGCTTAATTCCCAGCACCATGACGATACACCCATTAGGACAGCAGACTAGCCGCCAGTCATTCCATGTGTCAGGCCGCGGCTGCAGCGCAGCGGTTGCCGGCGGTGCCGGAGTTTGCATCTCGCGGCGGTCGCGGTGTAGAGGACGCAGCGGACCCAGCGCCGAGAAGGCGTCCAGTCCCCGGTCGGCGATCGGCCGAGCAAGCACCGCAACTTCGCTTTGCCGGCCAAAAACATCGTTAACGAAGCCGCGCGTCGCGCCACCCGAGACAACCCGAACCCAGTCAGAACCACCAGGTCGGGCCAATGCCGAACTATCGCTGTACGAGGAGAAGCGCGTACGTTGGAGCGTGGGGCAAGAATCAACGCGACGGGTCCTGGCTTGCGTCGCGGCTTCCCCACCGTGCAGGCGACTCGCTTGTCCGGCACCGGCAGGCTCGATCCGCGCTTGGGAGCGCCCGGCGGAGCAATCCGGTCATGAAGATCGTTGCGGCGCTGGCCGCCGATTTGGAGATCCTCACCGCTGCCCTCGATGAGCCCGGCGCCGATGTGCTGTGCAGCCTGGGCCAATTGGGCGTTGACGCCCGAGCGGCGGTTCCCAGCTATCTCGGTCTGACCGTGACCGTGGGCGGCAGTGATCCACCGTTCACGTTCACCACCCTTGAGGACGGCGCGGCCGACGATGTGTGCACTTCACTTGGACTGACGCTGCCCGGTGTTACTGACGGCCGGGCATTGCCGTCGGTTGACATCGTCCTCTATGCGGGGACGCTGGGAGCATGGGTCGACCTCAGCGCGGACCTGGCGTGGCTAACCGGCTGCCCACCCAGCGACTTCACCCTGGATCGTCACCTCCGCGTGCCTTGGGGGTCGGAGGCCCGGATGACCTTACGCGCGGCGTCGGTCATGAATCAGGTCATCGGGGTCCTCATCGGCCGCGGCTACACCCCGGTGCAAGCGCGTCGAGAATTCGACCTCCAAACGGACGCCGCGGCCACCGATCCCCACACCGCCGCCCAGATCATCCTGGACAAGCTCATGGCGGAAAGCCCGCCGGTGCGCGATGAGGTCAGCTGACCTGCCACCCAATCATCGGCTGCGCCAACCACACCGGTCCTGCCGCGGGATGCTACGCGCTGCGCTCACTGTTGAACGGGCACGGCCGGACGAGCGATCGTCAGCTGAGTCAACGCCAACAGTGCCGCTAAGTGCCTGGGCAGGATTGGATCCGAGATCCCCGGTTCGGTTGAGGTGTAACGTTGTATTTGCTGAGTCCTTCAGCCAGTCCGGAGCAAGTTTGGCTGTACGCCGCCGAACTTCATGAGCACATGCTCGCGCCGTACACGCCTACTTCCACCCCATTGCGGTCAGACAGCATGCACATTCCGCTCATTCCCTCGTTAACCGGAATCCCCCCGTTACGCCAAGATCCGGAGTGTCGCCAAGTCCGCGTTAACCCACCCCGGCGGCCGTCGGCTTGTCCCTCACTCGGCTGGCGACCGAGCAAGAAGCAACCGTGCCGGTGATAACGGGAATAGCCTGTCGCGCAATGAGACGCGCCCAGGCAGGGAATGACGCAATAAGGCACTGACCCCTTCCCTCCCGAACATCTACGCAGAAACAAGGCAAACATCATGATTATCCTCGGAATCGTTCTTATCGTCCTAGGGTTACTCCTCCCCAGCGTCGTGCCTACCTTCGCCTTCGCCCATCTGGTGTTGGTGCTAGGGGTGATCCTCCTCGTTGTCGGGCTGCTACTGACGTTGATGGGACGGATGGGACACGCCGTCGGCGGCCGTCGACACTACTACTGACCGATCAGATATACCCATCGGTTCACCGGCTCAGCCAGCCCAAGTCGACGTCAACGCGGCCCATGCCGCCGGGCTGCAACAAGCGCCCAGACAGACCGGATCTGAAGGGCTTACAGCCCTGCCCTTCTAGGCGTTGGTGGGTGGCTTCCTACGGCGGGTGTGGTAGTTCCCACGTTGCTCGCTGCCGCCTACGGCTATGAACCCTGAAGCCGGCCCGATTGAGGAGACCCATGGCGATCACCGATATCGCAGCCTTCGCCCACCTGACCGACGCCGACATCGAGAATCTGGCCGTTGAGCTCGACGCGATCCGGTTGGACATAGAGGATTCCCGTGGCGAGCGCGACGCGCGCTATATTCGCCGTACCATCGCCGCACAGCGTGTCCTCGACGTAACCGGTCGGCTCATCCTGGCTGGTGGCTCGAAACGCTCGGCATGGTAGGCGGGAATGGTGACCATCGGACTGGCCAAGATCATCGAGAACATGGAGATCGGCCACAACGTCATGCACGGTCAGTGGAACTGGATGAACGACCCCGAGATCCACTCCTCGACATGGG
>JALHRH010000264.1 GCA_022841565.1 Mycobacterium sp.
AACCCCCCGCTGACCGTGCACGGCATCAAAGACGTCCTCGACCAGCAGCGCATCTCAGCGGTGTCGGAGAGCCTGCGCTATGTGGCCGCCTGGAACGCGGCATTCCTGCCGTCGAAGGATCTGACCGAGGGTATCTCGGCGACGTTCGCCAAGCGTCCGCCCCAATTCACTGGCGAGTAGCGCTCAACCACAGCGCGACGGCCAGAAACCCCGTCGATATCGCTAACGCCGCGAACTCCAGCCACCCGATCGTCGCACCGGCGCGGTGCCCGGTGTCAACGAGGTGACTGAGCGTGTGCAACCCCCAGTGCGCAGTGGCGAACGCCAGCGCCGGCACCCGCCAGGATGGCCACCGCA
Source organism: Mycobacterium sp. (assembly GCA_022841565.1). Taxonomy (GTDB): domain Bacteria; phylum Actinomycetota; class Actinomycetes; order Mycobacteriales; family Mycobacteriaceae; genus Mycobacterium. The sequence goes on from JALHRH010000264.1 coordinate 358, forward strand.
GCGCCGCCAATAGCAACAAGCCCAGCGGCAGCTCGAACGACGCGTTGTCGGCGATGTAGTGGTCGTTGCGGGTGCCGAACGCGCCGAGGCTGTCGAAGAAGACGCCTGGCGCCACGATCATGAACACGCCCAGACCCACCGAGTAGACACCGAAGACGATCAGGATTACCTCGACGTAGCGCGAACGAACGGCCATGTGTCCAAAGCTAGGCTGGCGCGAGTGACCGCAACACCCGATGGCCGGATTCGCGTGCCGGCCGACCTGGACGCCGTGACGGCGATCAGCGAAGAAGACCACTCCGAGATCGACAGCGCCGCCGTCGAACGGATCTGGCAGGCCGCCCGGCACTGGTATCGGGCCGGAATGCACCCCGCTATTCAGCTCTGCATCCGGCGCAACGGGCGGGTCGTGCTTAACCGCGCGATTGGCCACGGCTGGGGCAACGCGCCCACCGACGAACCCGACGCCGAGAAGATCCCCGTCACCACCGACACGCCGTTCTGCGTGTACTCGGCGGCCAAGGGCATCACCGCGACCGTGGTGCACATGCTGGTCGAGCAAGGAGTCTTCGCGCTCGACGACCGCGTCTGTGAATACATCCCCAGCTACACCAGCCACGGCAAGGACCGGACGACGATCCGGCACGTGCTGACGCACAGCGCAGGAGTCCCGTTTCCCACCGGCCCCAAGCCGGACCTGCGCCGCGCCGACGACCATGAGTACGCGCAGGAACAGCTCGGCAAGCTACGGCCGCTGTACCCACCCGGGCGGGTGCATATGTACCACGCGCTGACCTGGGGTCCGCTCATGCGCGAAATCGTTTACGCCGCAGCCGGCAAAGACATCCGCGACATCCTGGCGAGCGAGATCCTGGATCCGCTCGGCTTCCGCTGGACCAACTTCGGCGTCGCACCAAAGGACATCCCGCTGGTCGCGCCCAGCCACCCGACCGGCAAGCCGCTACCGCCGGCCATTGCGGCGATCTTCCGCAAGGCGATCGGCGGCACCGTGCACGAGATCATCCCGTACACGAACACCCCGGCCTTCCTGTCCACCGTGGTGCCCTCGTCCAACACCATCTCCACCGCGGACGAGCTGTCCCGGTTTGCCGAGATCTGGCGTCGGGGCGGCGAACTCGACGGCGTCCGCATCATGAGCCCGCAACGGATGCGCGGCGCGGTGCAGGAATGCCGCCGGCTGCGGCCCGATGTCGCGGTGGGACTGATGCCGGCCCGCTGGGGCACCGGATACATGCTGGGCACCGACCGGTTCGGGCCGTTCGGACGCAACGCGCCGGAGGCGTTCGGGAACCTCGGCCTGGCCAACATCGCGATCTGGGCCGATCCGGCCCGCGGTCTGGCCGCCGGGTTGATCAGCAGCGGCAAGCCGGGTAAGGATCCCGAACTCAAGCGCTACCGCGCGTTGATGAACACCATCGCGGAAGCGATCCCGCGAGTCTGACGGCGCAGGTCCGAACGGATCGCTCCGACCGACGGCATCCCTAGAATGCGGCGAGCCTGCGCTCAGGGCATCGAGACTGCGACGAGAGCGTCGGCAGGCGAAAAACCTCGCCATCAGCGCAGATTGAGCGCCGCCCGCGCAGACTCGGCGCCACGGGCCGGCGGCTCACACGAGCGGTGGCGGAGGGATTTGAACCCCCGGACGGTTTTGGCCGTCTCTCGCTTTCAAGGCGAGTGCATTAGGCCGCTCTGCCACGCCACCCCGGACAAGGGTAGGCCAAGGTTAGGCATGCTTGTAGCGTGGCCGGCATGCGCGCCATCGTCGCTGAATCCGCCGAGCAGCTGCACTGGCAGGACGTCCCCGATGCATCCGCCGGGCCCAGCGAGGTTCTGATCAAGGTCGCCGCCGCCGGTGTCAATCGCGCCGACGTGCTGCAAGCCGCGGGCAAGTACCCGCCGCCCCCGGGCGCCAGCGAGATCCTCGGCATGGAAGTCAGCGGCACTATCGCCGACGTCGGCGCCGACGTGACCGGATGGGTTGTCGGGCAACACGTTTGTGCGCTGCTGGCCGGCGGCGGATACGCCGAGTACGTCGCCGTTCCAGCCGGCCAGGTGATGCCGATACCGGCACCCGTTGACATCATCGACGCCGCCGGCGTCCCGGAGGTGGCCTGTACGGTGTGGTCCAACCTGGTGATGACCGCACACCTGAGGCCCGGCCAACTGGTGCTGCTGCACGGCGGGGCGAGCGGCGTCGGCAGCCACGCGATCCAGGTGGCGCGCGCATTGGGCGCCCGGGTGGCGGTCACCGCGGGATCGCCGGAGAAGCTGCGGTTGTGCCGCGAGCTGGGCGCCAACATCACCATCTCTTACAGGGACGAGGACTTCGTCGCGAGACTGAGACGGGAGACCGACGGGAAGGGCGCCGACGTGATCCTCGACATCATGGGCGCGGCCTACCTGGACCGCAACATCGACGCGCTGGCCACCGATGGGCAACTGGTGGTGATCGGCATGCAGGGCGGCGTGAAAGCCGAACTCAACCTGGGCAAACTCATGGCCAAACGGGCCCGAGTCATCGGCACCACCCTGCGGGCCCGCCCGGTGAGCGGGCCGAACAGTAAGAGCGCGGTCGTCGACGCGGTGACGACATCGGTGTGGCCGATGTTCGCCAGCCAGCGGGTCAAGCCGATTATCGGCCGGCGACTGCCGATCCAGGAGGCGGCAGAAGCGCATCGCCTGCTGCAGTCCGGCGAGACGTTCGGAAAGGTTCTCCTGACCGTCTAACCCAGCGACGCTAGCGCGCGCACCAGCTGGTCGACTTCGGCCATCGTCGAGTAGTGCGCCAAGCCGACGGTGACCGCGCCACCGATGTCGTTGACGCCCAGCACGTCGAGTGCGCGAGAACTCGCGTTGGCGATCGCCAGGATCCCGTTGTCGGCCAACCGCTGCACCACCCGGTCGGCGGGCACTTCGTTGACGGCGAAGCTGATCACCGGTATCCGCGCTTCCGGACGTCCGAGCAGCATCACCAGCGGCAACGACCGCAGCGACACCATCAGATAGTCGTAGATCCGGTTCAGATACGACGACGCCGACTGCATCGACAGCGACAGTCGTTCTCGTCTGCCGCCGTGGGCCGATTCGTCGAGGGAGGCGAGGTATTCGATGCTGGCGACGACGCCGGCCAGCAAACCGAACTGGTGCGCCCCCACCTCGAGCCGCGCGGGCCCGGTGGCATAGGGGTTAGTGGAGACGGAGCTGAAGGTGTTGATCAGCGCCGGCTCGCGGAACACCATCGCCCCGATCGGCGGTCCGCCCCAAGCCGCCGCGTTCACCGCCACTATGTCGGCTTCGGTTTCTTTGATGTCGATCAGTCGATAGGGAGCGGCGGCGGAGTGGTCGACCACCACCAGGGCACCGACGTCGTGCGCGAGTTTGATCATCGCCCGCAGATCGGTGACGGCGCCCAGCGTCCCCGAGGCCGACGTGACAGAAACCAACCGGGTGGACTTGTTGATCAGGCTCTCCCACTGCCAGGTCGGCAGTTCTCCGGTCTCGATGTCGACTTCAGCCCATTTGACCTTGGCGCCGTAGCGGTGAGACGCGCGCAACCATGGCGCGATGTTGGCCTCGTCATCCAACCGGCTGACGATTACCTCGTAGCCCAGGCCCGCGCGCGCGGATGACGCCTCGGCCAGCGAAGCGAGTAGCACGGCGCGATCGGCGCCCAGCACGACGCCGCCCGGATCGCCATTGACCAGGTCTGCCACCGCCGCACGCGCTGCGTCCAGTACCGCGGCACTGCGCCGTGCCGACGGGTGCGTGCCCGCCGTGCTGGCCGCGGACCTGCGGAAGGCGGTCGACACGGTGGTGGCCACGGAATCGGGAATCGCCATGCCTGTCGGCGCATCGAAGTGCACCCACCCGTCACCGAGCGAGGGGTGCAGTCCGCGCACCCGGGCGACGTCGTAGGCCATGCCAGTCACCTCAGAGCCATAGAAAGCTTGGGAAAGCTCCAGTCAGTCTTGTGTACGTGAGAGCCGTAGCAGGCGCGCCATAGACCCTTGTGCGGTTACGGCTTCCCGAGTCAACTCACCAGGGCAGCCATACTAGTCGAGTGAGCTTGTGGTTCGGAACGCTGATCGCGTTGGTCCTGCTGATCGCACCGGGCGCCATCGTCGCACGTATTGCGCAGTTGAACTGGCCGATCGCCATCGCGGTCGGACCTGCACTGACGTACGGCGTGGTGGCGCTGGCGATCATTCCCTACGGCGCGCTGGGCGTCCCCTGGAACGGATGGACAGCGCTGGCGGCGCTGGCCGTCGTCTGCGTGCTGGCAACGGTGCTGCAGCTGCTGCTCGCCCGCTTCCGGGATAAACAGGCCGAAGCGCGCGCCATCAACCCCGGCCCGGCGATCGTCGTCGCGGCCGGTGTGCTGCTGGGGGTCGGGCTGATCGGCTGGGCGGCTTTCAGCGGCATCCCGCACTGGCAGTCGATTCCGAGCACCTGGGACGCGGTGTGGCACGCCAACACCGTGCGATGGATCCTCGACGTGGGCCAGGCGTCGCCCACCCACATGGGCGAGCTGCGCAACGTCGAGACCCATGCGCTGCTTTACTACCCGTCGGTGTTCCACGCGCTGACCGCGGTGTTCTGCCAGCTGACCGGCGCGGCCGCCACCACCGGCTACACGCTTAACTCCCTGGCGGTGGCGATCTGGCTGTTTCCGGTGAGCGCGGCCGTACTCACCTGGCGTGCGTTGCGCACCCACACCACGCAGTGGCGCACCGCGGTGACCGCGGCCACCGCCGCAGCGCTCTCGGCATCGTTCACGGCGGTGCCCTACGTCGAATTCGACACCGCCGCTATGCCCAACCTCGCGGCCTACGGCGTCGCCATTCCGGCCATGGCCCTGATCACCTCGACACTGCGACACCGCGATCGCATCCCGGTGGCCATCCTGGCGCTCGTCGGCGTCTTCTCGGTGCACATCACCGGGGGCATCATCACCGTCGTGCTAGTGGGCGCCTGGTGGCTCTTCGAGGCGCTGTGGCACCCGGTGCTGGGCCGCGTCAGCGACTTCGCGGTTCTGGCCGGCGTCGGAGTGACATCCGGGCTGATCCTGTTGCCGCAGTTCCTGAGCGTCACCAAGCAGGAAGACATCATCGCCGGGCACTCCTTCCTGACCTACCTCAGCAAGAGACACGGCCTGTTCGACGCCGTGTTCATGCACTCACGGCATCTCAACGACTTCCCCTACCAGTGGGGGCTGAGCTTCCTGTGCGCCGTCGGCGGGTTCATCATGCTGGCCAAAAAGATTTGGTGGCCGCTAGCCGTGTGGCTGCTGTTTGTCGTGATCAACGTCGATGCGGGCACTCCCCTGTGGGGTCCGCTCGGTCGGGTGGCCGGGGCAGTCGGCGAGTTCTTCTACAAGGACCCGCGCCGCATCGCCGCGGCCACCACCCCGCTGTTCAATCTGATGGCCGCCGTCGCGCTGGTGACGCTGGTCGCGGGCGCGGTCGCCCTGGCCAAGCGGTTCGTGCAGACGCGAAAACCCCTGCCGTCGCGCTTCTGGGCGGCGGCCACCGCGGTGCTGCTGGTCGGCATCAGCGTGCTCAGCGCGTGGCACTACTTCCCGCGGCACCGGTTCCTGTTCGGCGACAAGTACGACTCGATCATCGTCGACCAACGCGACCTCGATGCCATGGCGTACCTGGCGAAGCTGCCCGGTGCGCGCGACACGATAATCGGCGACTCCAACGTCGACGGCACCTCGTGGATGTACGCAGTGGCCGGTCTACATCCGCTGTGGACCCACTACGACTACCCGGTGCAGATGGGCCCGGGCTACCACCGATACATCTTCTGGGCTTACGCCAAGAAGGGCGATTCCGATCCGCGGGTGCTGGAGGCGATCAAGGCCCTCAATATCCGATACGTCCTCGCCAGCGGCCCGACGATCCGAGGGTTCAAAGTTCCCGAAGGGCTATATTTTCTGAACAAGTCGCCGTACTGGACCATGATCTACGACAACGGCGGCGCGCAGATCTACGAATGGCACGGCGACAATCCGGTGCACCCCTAGACGACACACACGAGGACGGTGATTGCGTGGGTAACGGCAATGACGACCATGCCGACGATAGCGACGGCATCGAGGTAATCGGCGGTGTCGATCCGCGTTTGTTGGCGATGCGCCCCGATGATGCAGACGACTCCGACGACCGTTCGTTGACCGACCTGGTCGAACAGCCCGCCAAAGTGATGCGGATCGGCACCATGATCAAGCAGCTGCTCGAAGAGGTGCGTGCCGCACCGCTGGACGAAGCCAGCCGTACCCGGCTTCGCGACATCCACGCCACCAGCATCCGCGAACTCGAGGAGGGCCTGGCCCCGGAGCTGCGCGACGAGCTGGAACGCCTCACGCTGCCGTTCAACGAGGACACCGCGCCGTCGGACGCCGAGTTGCGGATCGCGCAGGCGCAGTTGGTCGGCTGGTTGGAGGGGCTTTTCCACGGCATCCAGACCGCGCTGTTCGCCCAGCAGATGGCCGCGCGGGCGCAGCTGGAGCAGATGCGGCAAGGCGCCTTGCCACCGGGGATGGGAAAGCCGGGGCCGCACGGGCACGGCACCGGACAGTACCTGTAAGCCGTGTCGAGCGGTCCACACATCGAGACCCGCGACGCGTGGGTCGAGTTCCCGATCTTCGACGCCAAGTCGCGTTCGTTGAAGAAGGCCTTCCTTGGCAAGGCCGGCGGTGCGATCGGGCGTAATGCCTCCAACGTGGTGGTTGTCGAGGCGTTGCGCGACATCACCATGTCGCTCGAACTCGGTGACCGAGTCGGCCTGGTGGGTCACAACGGCGCCGGCAAATCGACTCTGCTGCGGCTGCTTTCAGGCATCTACGAGCCGACCCGCGGTTGGGCGAAGGTCACCGGCCGGGTGGCGCCGGTGTTTGATCTCGGTGTGGGCATGGATCCCGAGATCTCCGGCTACGAGAACATCGTCATCCGCGGCCTGTTTCTGGGACAGACCCGTAAGCAGATGCTGGCCAAAGTCGACGAGATCGCCGAGTTCACCGAGTTGGGCGACTACTTGTCGATGCCGCTGCGCACCTACTCCACGGGAATGCGGGTGCGGTTGGCGATGGGCGTGGTCACCAGTATCGATCCCGAGATCCTGTTGCTCGACGAGGGCATCGGCGCGGTGGACGCCGAGTTTCTGAAGAAGGCGCAGTCACGCCTGCAAAGCCTGGTGGAGCGTTCCGGAATCCTGGTCTTTGCAAGCCATTCCAACGAATTCCTGGCCCGGCTCTGCAAGACGGCGATCTGGATCGACCACGGGGTCATCCGGCAGAGCGGCGGTATCGAAGACGTGGTGCGCGCCTACGAGGGCGACGACGCGGCCCGGCACGTCCGCGAAGTGCTTGCCGAGACCGCGCGTGAGTGATTACGTCTTCGCCGTCGTGGTCACCCACCGGCGCCCCGAGGAACTCGCCCGTTCCCTGGAGATGCTGTCCACCCAGACCCGGCCACCTGACCGGCTCATCGTCATCGACAACGACGACTCCGGCGACAGCCGGGTGCATTACCTCGTTGCGGCACAAGAGGTCCCATCGATTTATCTCAACTCTCGGCGAAACCTCGGCGGCGCGGGCGGTTTCGCCCTCGGCATGCTGCTGGCATTGGCGCACGGCGCGGACTGGATCTGGCTGGCCGACGACGACGGCCGCGCCGCGGACACCGACGTCCTGGCGACCCTGTTGGCATGCGCCGACAAGCACGGCCTGGCGCAAGTGTCCCCGATGGTCTGCAACATCGACGACCCG
>JALHRH010000265.1 GCA_022841565.1 Mycobacterium sp.
GCGATCACGGGCGCGCCCTTGCTCAGCGCAGCACCCACCCCCGTGACCAAACGGCCCCAGCAGTTCACCGTGACGAACAGTGAGTTGCCCGGCTCCCAGCCGCCGTCACTGGTCCGACGGCGTGAGTTGCTCGCCACCCGGAATTTGATCAGCTCTTCGTTACCGACGCGGCGGCGCTGGGGCTCGGTGACGATGTGACCGACGATGGTCATCGGTGTTTCAAACATTGGCTCAACTTTCTCTTGGGTCGTGCTGGTGTTGGGAGCCATTGAGCCTGTCGGCACCGACGAATTACGCCCGCGCCGGCGTGCTACGCGGTGCGCCTGTGGATAAAGTCGCGACTGTGGACGGACCTGCGCGCTGGCGCACCGGCCAGCTGGGCGGCGCCGGCGAGTAGCCGCCACACCACGCACCGCCCGCGGTGGTGCGGCTCGCTGTCGCCGCTGTTATTCGGAGCTCCCCTGCCGCATCTTGAACTCGCGCGCGACGAACTGGTTGCGGGCGATCTGCTCGACATAGGCGAAGTCCCGCAAGATGTTTCGCAGCTCACGCCGAAACGCGTTCCGACGCTCGGAAAGGTCGGGCGCCGGCGCGATCAGATCCTGGTCGGCGACGACCTGCCGGGCGGTCGCAAACAACAGCGTCGACACCGATTCGCTGCTGCGGACCCGCCCCTGCGCGACGTACTGCCGGCCGACCCCGAGTGCCAGATCGGTAAGGTCCTTTTGGCTGACCTCCGGTGGTGCATCTCGCAGTACGTCAGCGACGATCTCGTAGGCTTCGAAGAACACCCGCAGCATGGCGTCTGACATCAACGGCCGCTTTGCGTACAGCATCTTCTCGATGTTGTCTCCCCCGGCGGCAAGTTGGACTTCCCAATCGTGATGCCACGCCATCTCTTTGGCGATATTGGCGCGGAAGGCCGCCGAGTCGGCGAAGTAGAAGTCGAATTTCAGCAGGTCACGCAGCCGCATCGCCTGAGCCCAGAATGCTTCAACCCGGTCGCCGGTGGCGGTGCGGGCATGCGCCAGTGCCAGTTCCACGATCGAGGTCTCTAGGAATGCGTGGATTACCGAGTTCCGATAGAAGGCCGCGGCGTGTTCATCCGCGGGAGCGATGTACCACACCGGCTGCCGGCCACTGTCGACGCGAGTCACCGGGTGCCCGTTGGAGAGCGCGTCAACCGCCGCACGCACTCCTTCGCGCGACCGCAACCGCAGTGCACTGGTGGACACCGGCGTGTGCTTGCGGTCGAGGTAGTCCAGCGAGTCCTGCAACGTGTGGTGCAGCTGATCGAGCGTCAACGCCATTCCGCGGGTGGTAAGCAGCAGCGCCGATACCAGGCCCGTCGCGGTTACCGGTGTGGACTGCAGAATCCGCCAGGCTACCTCAAACGACATCTTTTGCAGCGCAAGGCGTTTAGCACCCTCATCGCTGGCCAGCGGGCCGTTGGGCGGTCCGAGATACTGCCGCATCGACACTGCTTCGGGGAAGCGGACGTAGATCTTGCCATAGTTGCGCTCACCCTGAGCCTTGATGAAGTTGTAGAGCCAGCCGAAGCCTTCCGGCGTCTTCTCGGCACCCTGCGCGTAAGCAGCGTACTCAGCGATCTCGTGCAACTGGTCGAAACAGATCGAAACTCCTTGCAGCAGAATGTCTTCGCTGCGACCGTCCAGGTAGGCGTCGGCGACGTAACTCATCAGACCAAGCTTGGGCGGCAACATCTTTCCGGTCCGCGAGCGGGTGCCTTCGATTGACCAGCTCAGGTTGAAGCGCTTCTCCACGATGTAGCCCACGTACTCCTTGAGCACGTACTTGTACAGCCGGTTGTCGCCAATATTGCGGCGGATGAATATCGTCCCCGACCGGCGCATCAGCGGCCCCATCACGCCGAACGACAGGTTGATCCCGCCGAACATGTGAACCGGCGGTAACCGGTTGTCCTGCATCGCAACTGGAACTACCGCCCCGTCGATGTAGGACCGATGCGAGAACAACAATACCGCGGGGTGGGATTCCAAAGCGGCGCGCATGGCCGCGACCTGATATTCGTCGTAGTCGATGTCCGGGTCGAAGCCGCGGCTGAGCATCCTGCCGAGGACGGAGATCACGTCGACCGACGCCTGGCTCCACCCGGTCGCCAGTTCGTCCAGCATCCGGCCGGCCTCTTCAACCGTGGCACCGGGGATTTTTTCCAGCCCGGCCCGAAAGCGCGCTGACGCCAACATCTCCGGTTTGACCAGGCGCGGCGACTTGTACTGCGGTCCAAGGATCCGGTACTCCGCACGCGCCAGCGCCAACAGCGCCCGGCGGGTGACGAACTGCGCGAATTCCTGCGGGTTCTCACCAACGGTGGTGTCGCGCCATTGTTGGCGAAGTTCGGAGACACTGGCCGACTCGCCGGCCACCACCCGGGCGCGCCACGGCTCGGTACGCAGAATGTGCCGCTGCTGACGTTGGTTGGGGTGGTAGGGATCCCGGCCCGGAAGCAGGGCGGCTACCTTGGCCACCTTGCCTCGGTCAGCGGCGGGCAGCCAGAAAACACGAACCGGCACGATCGACCGGTCGTCGCAGGATTCGAGTTTTTCCACGAGGGCAGTCAGCGCTCTCGGCGGCGCGCTGCGCGGCGGCAGCTTCAAGACGTCGAACGTGGTCTGTGGCAGGCGGGCACGCTGCTGGCCAAGCCAATCCATGACCAGCTCCATCTCGACGGGAGTGTCCATCGACGCAAGCACCAGCGAATCTTCGGCGGTCAGGACTGCACTGGTGTCGGCGGCCGGTTTGGTCACGGCGGGCCTCAAGGCTGAGAGGTCGACGAGTCGGACTGTTCCGTAGTTTCCGCACGCCTCTCGACTTTGGGCGTCAGGTCCACACTGGATTCGTGCGGGGTGGCGTCCGGTGTTGGCTTCGGAAGTTGCTGGGCCGGCGTCTTTTTCGCGGCGGTCTTTTTCGCGGCGGTCTTCTTTGCAGCGGTCTTCGTCGCGGCGGTCTTCTTTGCGGCGGTCTTTTTCGCCGGCGCCTTCTTCGCGGCGGTCTTTTTCGCCGGCGCCTTGCTGGCCGTCCTAGCCGCAGGCCGCTTCTTGTATAGATCAACCTCGGGCAGACCGTCATAGGGCCAGTCCGCCAAGGTGTCAAGGTAGAGCTGACGCACCTCGGTGATGCGGTCGGGCAAAGTCTCCAGGGTCCAGTCGTCGACCGGGATCGGTGGGAACACCGCGACATCCACGGTGCCGGGGTTCAGCGTGGTGGAGTTGCGGGACGCGATGATCTCGGCATTGCGGATCACGATGGGAACAATGGGAATTCCCGCCGCCATCGCGATCCGGAACGGCCCCTTCTTGAACGGGCCGACCTCAATGGTGTCCAACCGGGTGCCCTCGGGGGCGATCACAATGGACAGGCCATTGCGGGCGCGGTCCTCGACGGTGTGCAGCATCTCCACCGCCGAGTTCGCATCGTCACGGTCGATGAACACGCCGTCGAGCAGCTTGCCCATCGTGCCCATGATCGGGTCGCGTTGGAGTTCTTTCTTGCCCACGGCTACCCAGTTGTCCTTCACCAGCGCACCACAGATTACCGGGTCAACCTGGTTGCGGTGATTGAAGATGAAGACGGCGGGTCGCTGCGCGGTCAGGTTCTCGTTGCCGATGACGTTGAGGTGCACACCGCAGGTGGCCAACAACAACGAGGAGAAGTTCGAGGTGAAGAAATTGACGCCGCGTCGCCGGTTACGGGTAAGCAGGCCGAGCCCCACCGCGCCGGCCGCCACCGGGACCATGGAGCTGAAGCCGGCCAGCGTGCGTATCTGGCGCCGCAACCCGACCCCGCCGCGACTGTCGAATTTCAGGATGGGCCAGCCCCGCCGCTTGGCCACGGCGGCCATCTTGCCTTCGGGGTTGGTGGGGCGCGGATTGCCAACCAGATACATCAGGGCGACGTCCTCGTCTCCGTCGGCGTAGAAGTAGCTGTCCTTCAGGTCGATGTCGTGTTCGGCCGCAAAGCGTTGCACCGCAGCGGCTTTGCCCGGCCCCCACAGGATCGGCTTGATTACGCCGCCGGTGAGCAATCCGTCGTCGTTGGTCTCAAACTTGTTGGTGAGCGTGTTGGCGATGCCCAGGAACCGGGCCACCGGGTTGACCTGGATGGTCAACGCCGACGAACTGAGCACCACGGTGTGGCCGCGCGCCACATGGGCCCGCACCAATTCCCGCATCTCCGGATAGATCCGGGACTCGATCCGCTGGTTGAACAACCGCTCGCCAATCTCGTCCAGGTCGGTCAACAACCGCCCGGCCAACGCCATCGACGCCTTGCTGATGAGCTCCTCGAACTCGATTCGCCCAAGGGTGTGGTTGAGCGCACCTTGCACCATGCTCAGGAGCTCCCCAACCCCGATGTCACGGCGACGCAGCCGCTCCTGGGTGAGGATGACAGCGGTGAAGCCGGCCACCAGGGTTCCGTCCAAGTCGAAAAACGCACCGACACTCGGGCCCGGTGGGCTGGCCATGATTTCGGCCACCGAACCGGGCAACCGCAGATCCTTGGGCTGCTGCGGCACGCCTTCGTCGGCGGCGCTCACGAGCCCGACGCCGATCGTGCCGAGGCAACCGGCTTGCTTTCGAACGACGCGGCCACCGCGTGCGGCGGCGGATCACCGGCGAGCGCGAGGATCTCGTCGAAGCCCTCTAGCAGGCACTGGGCGAACAATTCGTCCTTCTGCACCGCAGCCCTGTCATAGCGCACGGTGATGGTGCACCACCCGCCCCGAGAGATCAACACAACCATCATCGCCACGCCCGGCAGTGGACCAATACCATACTGCCGCATAACTTTTGCGCCGGCGATGTAGGTGTCGCCCGGGTAGACCGGGACATTGCTGGCCTGTACGTCGTTGCCGATCACCGACGTGCTAATCCCCTCTAGAACCGCGGTCGGCAGCACACTGAGCACCGGCGCCATGGACCCGATGATGTTCATCGCAGGCTCTTCTCGGCGTTGCGTCATCTGCGCCCGGATCTTCGTGATTCGGGCCACTGGGTCCACCGTGCCGACCGGAGCTGCGAGGTTGACTCCGGTGAACTGGTTTCCGCCGGCCGCATCGCCTTCGGCGCGCAGGTTCACCGGAACCGCCATCGGCAGCGTGCTGATCGGCACGCCGAGGGCGACGTGGTAGCGACGCAGCGCTCCGCACAGGCCGGCGAGATACGCGTCGTTGATGGATCCGCCGCCGGCTTTTGCCGCCTTGTGCAGATCGGTGAGCCGAATGTCTATCGCTTCGGTGCGACTGGTGAGGCTGCGCCGACGCAGCAGTGGCGACGGTTCGGCGGCCCGGTTCAACACCCGCGCGCCCGACGTGGCATAGCCGAGAATCCCCGACACCGTCGACAGGGGATCCAGCGCGGCTTTTCCGGCGGCCGCAACGGCGCCCGTCAATACGCCCAGCGCACCGCCGACTATCGCCATGGGCAAGTGGTTGATGCCCTGGCGCATCAGATCGTTGGGGGTCAGATCCTGCGGAATGGGTTGCGGGGGCATCGGTCTGGGAGCGGGATCGCGTTCCAAGTCGTAGATCTCGGCGAACATCTCGACACTGCCGACGCCGTCGGTAACCGCGTGGCTGAGGTGCAACAAAGTCGCCGCCTTGCCGTCGGCCAATCCGTCGACCAAGGTGGCCGTCCACAGTGGCCGGGAGATGTCCATTGGGGACTGCAGCATGACTTCGGCGAGATCGAGCACTTCACGCAGGGTGCCGGGTTCGGCCACGCGTACCCGCCGGACGTGGAAGTCCAGATTGAAGTCTGGGTCGACGACCCAGCGAGGCGCCGCCGTCGGCAGCGTCGGCACGACGACTTTTTGCCGTAGCCGCAACACCTTGCGGGACGCGTTTTCGAAGCGGGACCGGAAACGGTCCCAATCCGGGGTCTTGTCGAGCAGTTCCAGCGCCATGATCCCTGAGCGCGTCCGCGGATTCGCCTCGCCGCGGTGCAGCAAATAGTCAACCGGTCCAAGCTGGTCGGACAGTCCTACGGCCTCAGCCATGGCCGGAACCCCCTGCACCCTCGGGACCCCCCGCGAGCCGGGCAACTCGACATGTCAACCCTCTCACCGCTGATCAAACCTCCTGCTATCGGGCCCCGCCACCAGAACGCCCACCCAACGCTAGTCCGGTTGAGGCGGTGGTGAAAGTGAGGATGCTCTCCGGCGCGGTGAGCTAAGACGCCGGGTTTAGCGACGTCCTGACAGGTCCGTGCGGTCTCAGCTCAGCTGGCGGGCGACGCCGACAGCGCAAACGAGCCCATGAGCGCGCTCTCCCGCCGGCCGTAGACGACACCCAGGAAGTCGGCGACGGCATCGGCGGCCAGCCGCGACCGCACCGTCGGGGTGATGTCGAAGGCATGGTGCGCATTGGCGAGCTCAGCGTAGGCCACCGTCGGGGCCCCGGCTCCGTGCAACGCTGCGCAGAAAGATCGAGCCTGCCCGACCGGGGCCAGCTGGTCTCTGTCGCCATGGAGCAGGAAGAACGGCGGCGCGTCACGGTGCACATAGGAAATCGGCGATGCCGTGGTGAAGCGTTCGGGCTCCTCGGCGAAGCGCGCCTTCATGACGAAGTGCTCGAGGAACGGCAACATCATCTCGTGCATGTGGTCGAAGTTGGTGAAGTCGTAGACGCCGTAATACGGGGCCGCCGCCTGCACCGTCGTGTCGGCGCGTTCGAACCCGGGCTGGAACGTCGGGTCGTTCGGGGTGAGTGCCGCGAGTGAAGCCAGGTGCCCGCCCGCTGACCCACCGGTGATCGCGATGAAGTCGGAGTCGCCGCCGTAGTCGCCGATGTTTTCCCGGACCCAGGCGATCGCCCGCTTCACGTCGATGATGTGGGCGGGAAACTTGGCGCGCGGACTCTTGCTGTAGTTGATCGAGACACAAATCCAGCCCAGCTCGACCATCCGACTCATCAATGTGTACGCCTGCGGCCGCTTACCGTTGACACTCCACGCCCCGCCGGGCACTTGGATCAGGACCGGGGCGCGGTGGCCGGGGGCGAGATCCGGACGGCGCCAGATGTCGAGCAGATGCTCGGTACCACCTGGGCCGTAGGAGATGTCCGACGTCATGGCCGCATAGCGGCGGTGCGGGCCGGGCTTGGGTTTGGGCAGGATTCCGCGTCGCGCGCTTAACGACTGGTCCGTGGTGGGGTGGAATACCTGCTCACGGAAATCAGATCCGAACGACTGCTCGAGGGCTGCGGTGAGCGCATGGTCTGCACGCTGAGCGGCCCACGAGGTGGCGACCCGGTTGATCGCCGGCGGCGTCACCCGAGACAATGCATGACCGGTCAGCACGTGCGGCGGGAACTCGGTGGCCAACCACCCGGCAATCCAGCCGACGGCGAATTGGGATCCACGCAGCAGCACCGAGCCGGCCCGGTAGGTATCCCGGGCATCGGACGCGAGCTGCGCGCCCTGGCGCAACGCTTCAGCACCCGCTCGCGAGCACCGCGAAGTCACACTTGCAATGCACATCGTCAAGCACACCCCTCGACGTCAGGCACACGCCTCGTTGCGGTTAACGGCCGATGACAGGCCGGTGTTGTACGTGTGTCGAGGCTCACACCATAACCGATATTTCGAGAACTTAAACACTTTTCGGGCACGTTCTGTCGCATGCGCCCCTTGATGATTCGGCTTAGATAGACTGACCTGCGCATTGCCTCCGTAGCTCAGGTGGATAGAGCAAGGGCCTTCTAATCCCTAGGTCGCACGTTCGAGTCGTGCCGGGGGCACTGGGTTTGTACTGGTAGATGGACTAGTGGTCATTCGGTCGGGCTCCGTCCGGGTGTTCACCCCGGCCCTACCCCGGCGTTCGGGCGGATTAGCCCGACGGCATCACATCACGTCAGTCTCATAACACCAGAAGTCCCATGATTCCCACCGGTCACACTGGGTGAGACATTGAAACAGACCGCGCCCAAAAACCGGGGATGCCATTCGGCGCGTCGGCCATAAATCAGGTAACGCCGTCCATAAGCTGAACCCAACGATTCGAACATACGATCGGTGGGCTCCAGTATCGCGGGCACCACCGGGAAAGCACAGCACGATGACGACCACCGAAGACCACTGGCTAACCTG
>JALHRH010000266.1 GCA_022841565.1 Mycobacterium sp.
GGACGCCCCAGGCGAGTGCGCGGTCGCCGCGATGCGCTGAATCACCTGCGCTGCAGTGAGATTGGGATACTTCGCGCGGACTAGCGCGGCGAGGCCTGTCACGTAGGGCGCGGCGAAGGAGGTGCCGTTGATGGGCCGCAGGACACCGGCGGTTGCGTCGAAGGTCGCGTTGATCACCCCGCCCTTGTCGTCGAGTCCTTCGATGAACACCCCAGGAGCCGCGGCTCCGATCCACGGCCCGGACAGGCTGATCTCACGGTGGTTGGTGTCCACGGCGGGCTGGCCGCTGCCGTCGGTGGCGCTCACCGAGAACACGTACTGGGAGAACCAGGCCGGGGTGGAGATGGTGACGACGCCGTTCCAGTTACGGGGATCTTTGGCGCTGGTGGCATCGATGTCGGGGTTCTGCGCGCACCCCGCCCCGCCCAAGTTGCCGCCGGCCGCGACGATGACAATGTCCTTGTCCACCGCCGCGTAGCGCACCGCCGCCCCCAGGGTGGTCTGATCGACGGGCTTGAGGACCGGGATGCAGCTGACGATGGAAATGTTCATCACTCTGGCGCCGGTATTGGCGGCCAGCACGATGGCTTTGGCCAAGGAGGCGACCGTTCCGGCGCGCCGGTCAGCTTCGACGTCGGCTGAGGTCGGGTTGGCCGGCACCCATGCTTCTGAGGATTGGCGGATGGAGATGATGTCGGCGTCGGGGACCACGCCGACCAAACCGTCGGTCTGGGTCGGCTGCGCACCCAGGATGCTCGCGACCACCGTTCCGTGAGAGTCGCAGTCCTGCAAGCCATTTGCCTCTTCATCCACGTAATCGCCGCCTCCGTGGATGTGTGGCAGCCGTGGTGAGACGTTGACTCCTGTGTCGACCATCGCGATCGTCTGGCCAGCTCCGCGGCCCGCGGATTGCCATAGGGCGGGAAGGTCCATGAACTTTTGCGCCGCGGTGGGAGCCCCGAGGTCGGTGTCGGGCATCAGGCCCGATGGAATGCATTGATGCTCTTGGCGCAGCGGCTCGCCCGGGCCCAGCGGCAGCGGGTTGGGGACCGCACCGGGGTCGATCACCGGGGGCGATATTGCCCCCGCGACGCCCGCGCTGAGCGGGGTCATCATCACCAACATGCTGACTGCGGCGGCGCACACCCCGCGCTGGGTCCACGCACCGGTCATTACAGTGCCGTCCTGGCGAGGAAGTAGATGTTGAGCAGCCACAGGCTGAGTGGGAACACCAGGAACTGCAAGCCGTACTCCAGCCACTCCACCAACTTGCGGAATGGCGCGGAAAACGGTCGCTGCGGGACGACCGCGGCGATGACCAGCGCCGCCAGTCCCACAGCGCTGATGAGCGCACTGATGATCAGGCTGACTGTCGGATTGTGGCTCGTCAGAGCATATTTGAGGCCGAGGGCGGCCGTCATCGCCAGGGCCGTTGCCACAACGGTGACTGCTGCGGCGCGGTCTTCTAGGGCGCGCCCCCCGAGGACGAGGATGGCAGCGATGCCCAGCACGAACACGGTGCCCAGAATCCAGCGTCCGTGCCCGGGGGTCACGATCCCGGCAGCGCCGGCGATGAAGAACGGTGACACCGCCGCAACGATGGCCTGCAAATAGCTGTTGGCGGACGCGGCTGCGCGTTTGAGTTCCTCGACGCTGGGCGTGCCTTCGGTCTCAGCGGCTACCAGCGCTTCGGCGGCGATACCCTCGGCGTCGTCGAAGACCAGCTTGCCGGTGACCGTCGGAAAGCTTGGCATGGGCACCCGTGCGAGCAGACCCGACAGCGACTCGACTTTCTTGAGCACTACCAGGGCCACCACCATGGTGCCGATCCACAAATAGTGCATCTGTATTCCGGTCGTGTGTAGGACGCCCAGCAGGGCGGCACCCAGGCACACCAACGTCAGCCAGGCCAGCACTCCTGCCGGGGCCGGCGACAGCGCCCACAATGCGATGGCAGCCACCAGGGTCAGCGTTGCCGCGAGCACGACATGCCAGGAGCCCGCTGGTCCGGGCACGGCGGTGTAGCCCGCGACGGCGATGGCGGACAACGCTCCTGTCCACAGGCCGTAGGCCATGGCGGCGACGTGCTGGCGCCACCACGCCGCGGCGCCACCGAAAAACAGGACCACCGCCAGCCCCGCGGCTGTCGCCGGGGGAATCACCGGCCAGTAGGCGCCGGCCGTGTGGTTGAGGTGCCAGACCCACAGCAGCAGCCCACAGACGATCACTGCCGCGGCTGCGGCGGTCACCGCGGCGACGTTCAGTGCGGTTTGCGGAGTGACCGATTTGAATCGCTGAGCGTTGAGGTGGGCGATAGCTGAAGAGGCGTTCTCGATCACCTCGGTGAACGACACCTCGGCGTCGTCGACCTCGAGGATCAGCAGACTGCCGTCCGTGATGCCTTGTTCGCGCAGCGACTGGCCCCGGGTCAGGGCAGCGCCGCCAACCCGCTTGAGCGTCACTATGCCTGGGACGATCAGATCGTTGTCATCCGGGCCGCGGACCTCGTCACCGGTGCTGACCACCTGTGCCAGCACCTCGTTGACCAGGGTGGCTACCGCCTCGGTGGCGGGCAGCACCAGATCGGTCTGCCGATCCCCGAACAGCACCGCTACCCGGACTTGCTCGCGAATCCGTACCTGGGCCGCCGGCCGAATGCCTGTGCGCTCCGATACGGTGCTCACTGGCGGGGACCCCACGTTTGACCGCCTGGCGCCGGGGGCCACGAACCGGGGTAGCCGCCGCCTTGCGGTGGGCGTGGCTGCCCCTCGGGCGCTCCGGTGATGCGCTGTTGGCGGGCGCTGGGATCGCGGTCGGTGGCGCGGGCAAAGCCGTCGGCCAGGGAAGCGGCGGCTTCGATGTAGTGCAGCTGAGTGTTGGGCGCTAACCGGTCGAACTCGATAGGTACGGCGTCACTGAGGTGCGCATCGAAGTCGATCGTGTGCACCGAGCGCACCGTGCGCCCGAAGTCGGCGTGCAGCTGCTTGACCTGCGCGCTGGCGTTGACCTTGTTGATGTTGCTGACGATCACTACCGCCTCGCGCACCAGGTGCGGGTAGCCGCTTTCTAGCAGCCAGTTCAACGTGTCGGCCGCGCCCTGGGCGCCGTCGAGGCGCGTGGTGGACGGCACGACGATCGCATCGACCCGGATGTGCTCGAGCAGAGCATGGGTGAGGTCGTCGTCGAGCTGGTTTCCGCAGTCCACGATGGCGATGGGATATTGCACCTGCAGTTTGGACCACGCGGTGATCAGGTCGGCCCCGGTCATCGGTGTGCGGCCCCTGTCGCTGCCCAAGACTTCCAGCCCGGAATGGTTGTCCTTACCGAGATATTCGCGAAAGTCGCTGTAATCGCGCAAGTTTCGGTCACTGTTGAGCCCACGCCAGGACATGGTGGATGGTTCGTCGATACGGCGGGCCAGGTTGCCGTTGGCCGGGTTGGCGTCGATCGCCACGATCTTCTCGTCGCGGTACTTCGACAATGCCGCGCCCAGCAGCACAGTGGTGCTGGTCTTGTTGACCCCACCCTTGGACTGCATCACTGCGATGACGTACTTGCCCCGCAAGTTGACTTTGAGCCGGCGACGCAAGTCGTTCCAGTGCACTTCCTTGGCCGACAAGCCGAGGTTGATCCGGGTCATCTTGTACAAGCCTTGGCGCCAACCGGTTTCGGGAACCGGCTTGTACGGTGCAGCGACCTGGCCGTCGTGAATCTGGGCGCGCATGGCGCCGACCGAGGCGAACGGATCGTTTTCAACACGGGCGCCGTAGCGCCCCTCGTCCCTAGTCGGCGGGCGGTACCCGGGCGGGGAGGTAGGAGGCTGGCGCGGCATCCCGGTCTGCGGACCGCCGAACAACGACTCCTGGGAAGGTGGCCCGCCGTGCGGCGCCGCCGAAGGCGGCGGGGGCGGGGCGCTGAAGTTCCATGGCGGCGGGGGCGGCGCGGTGTGGCGTCCACCCTCAGTGTCCTGCGCGGCTCTGTCCCACGGCCGCTGAACAGCAGCGCCGTAATACGGCGGCGTGGTCTCCTCGGATACCGGCGGCGCGGCCGGAGACTCGGCGTTGCGCAAGTTTTCCATCTCGCGGCGCATCTGCTCGCGGTCGACGATCTGTGTGTGATCCTCGGAGTCAAGGGGCGCAACGGTTTCCGCAGGGGGCGGGGCGTATGGGGGGGGTTCCGGTGATCGGGAGGGGCTGGCCGCACCGTCGCGTGGGCCGCCTAGCGGGTCGAAAGGCGAGACGGTAGCCCCCGCATCCTCCTCGGCGCTGTCGCCGCTCCATGCAGGTGGGGTCGGGCTCGGGCTCGACCTCTCGCCAACATACTGACTGTAGAAGTCGTTCTCGCTGTTGGTCTCGCTCATTTGTTCTCCCAAACGTCGTGTCGGGGGCTAACCTGACGCCCCCGAAACCCCTACCCTGAAAATAACACAATTGATGCAATCAATGCAGTACGGGAACACGCGAATTGTGTTTTTATTTGAACTGGGAGTGTCCCTCCCAGGTGGTGGCCGCGGTGGCCACCAACCCCCGTAGGGCGCTTCCTCCCGCGTCCGGGGTGCCCGGAACGATCTGCGTCCACCACGTGCGGTCCTCACCAAGGATGGGACCTGTGACGATGCGCCCCTCGGCGGTGTCGGTAACCGCCGCCGACGCCATGGCCACGTGCTCTCCTCGGGAGTCTCGGATGGTCAAGGCAAAGCTGACCTCCATCAGCGGCTGATCGGCGGCCAATGTCAAAATGCGGCGCTGATCGGCGTTGAGGTTCAACGCGGCCAGCGCGGCGGCCGGGGTGTGGTCACCGACCGCGATCTTGGCGAAGCTATCCACCAGGTCGGCAGTGCGCACCGTCACCGGAGACAGCGATGCCGGTCCGACCGGGCCTCGTCCCCGGTCGCAGAGCACCATGATCCGGTCATACAGTGCGCGCAGGGAGGGCACAGTGGCCACCTCTTCGATGGTGATGTCCTCAGCGACCTCGGGGCCGCTGCGCGACATCGCGGCGTGGGACTTGCCACGGCGGGCGATCACCATCCGCATGAACTCCACCCCGGGGCGCTTCACGTCGACAGTGAGCGCGATATCGGGGCAAGCGAGCGTTTCCAGCCAGCGGGCCACTGTCGGATGCACGGTGTCCTCATCGAGGATGGCGCCTGCCCCACGCAAAATCTCGATACCGGGGTGGCCGGTGGGCCGGCCGCTGGCAGAGACGTAGGGCCGCAACAGCATGGCTGCGGGCAACTGTTCGATGCCACAGAGCGCCTGCAGCAGCCACACCCCCTCGCGAGTGGTGTCGATCGCGGTGATCGCCCGGGGGCCGGGCGCGGGTGGTGGCGGACGCTTGATGAACGACGGTGGTCGGGTCACGCGAGTGGGCAGCCCTCTGCTTGGATGGTGGATAGATCTCTTCTCGCCACTACGGCCCGGCGTTAGGCTGGTCTCACGCCATGGCGTGTCCAGCCCTTCGCCGGGCCGCAGGGTTAGCGAGGTTCTAGCCGGCGCAGCTCAGTACTGGTGGGCCGACTGACCGTCGGCGTCGGTCATGCCGTCGTTGGCCTGTGTTAGTACGAGGCCGGCCCGAGCGATGGTTTCCTTGCTCTGAGCGTACTTATGGTTGAGCGAAGCGATGACCTGCTGGAAGGCATCCGAGCCGCGGCCACCGAAGTTTTCTGCGTTGGCGTTCACCGTCTGCAGGGAGTGCTGGTGATTCTGCTCGGTCTGAGTGGCGGCCTGGGCGATCTGCTGGGCCACTTCCGCGATCTGGGGGGTCGCGTAGTGAATGACTCCTGACATTGCAAAGTCCTTTCGGGTGATCTATGCGTGTGTTGGGCTGGGTGGCTTAAACGATGAGGCTGCTGATGCCGTTGATCATCGAGGTGTGATGCTCGTCAGCCGTGGACAGGATGGTCGCGTTGTTGTACATCTTGTGCGAGTGATCGGCGAAGGCCGTGGAGAACTGCTGGCCCTGGTGCTGCAGCTGTTCGCCGACGTTCTGCATCGCCGTTCCGGCGCCACCTCTCATGGCCGGGGCGAGCGACTCCATCGCGCCGCCGAGGGCGTTCATGATCGAGGCCTGCTGATCGGAGATCTCCTGCAGGCTGCCGGCGTCCCTGCCGATGGCCTCAATATCGCCGTGAATGGGTCCTGACATTGAATCGTCCTTTCAAATAAGGGATGTAGTGAAATTGTGTTTGAGCCCAGGTCGGCGGGTTCGCCGCAGCGGGCGTGGAGGTCGAGGTCACGTGGTTCGGTCGCCGCCCCCCTCCCACGGTCGGAAGACCGCCCCCCCACTACCGGTAATCACCGGAACCGTCGTCGGCGCCCGGTACAGTGCCGCCAGCGAGGTAAGTGGCGTGTTCTTGCGTTCCTCTTTGTTCTGCTCGCCGGCGGCGTGCGCCATCGGACCCATCATGGCTCCGCTGCTGCCCATGCCGGCGCCGCTGACTTGAGCGCCGGAAGCCAAACGTGCTTCGTTGACTCGCGACAACGCGGACTCAGGTGTGGAGGACGCCGCGTTGATTGCCGGGGTTGAACCAAAGCTGGCAGGCCCGCGAAGCGCCCCGAGGCCACCGATTCCGCCGCCGCCCCCACCACCGGCACCCACCAGGTTCGCCGCGACCGGCCCACCGGCTGCGGGGGTGGCCGTAAGCCAGTCCGCAGCGGTAGCCGCCGACAGCGCATCAGAGGGATTGCCGCCACCCATGCCGCCCTGGAGAAGCGACATCAGCGGTTGCATGCCCTGCCGCGGCAGCTGGGCAAGGCTGCCGAACGGTCCACCCTGGCCCAGCTGCCCGGCCATGCTGCTGACCTGGCCAAGGGGCCCCATGAAGGCGGTCATCGCCTGCTCGCCGCCAGCACTGAGCAGGTCAGCGGACTTCTCCTGCGGTGCTGGCATGGAGGGGGTGGCTCCTCCACTGGCGGTCGCCGGCGGGGGAGGAGGCAAGGGTGGAAGGGCCTGCATCGGCATGGATGCCGCGGCGTACTCGTACTTGTTCGACGCCGAGGTGACCCACATCCGACCGTAGTTGGCGCGGTTGGCCATAATCGCAGGTGTGAGCATGCCCAGGAAGTTGTGGGCCTGCAGCGTGCCGTGCTCGACCTGGTTCTCCCCGATTTCACCCGGCGTGGGGGTGGCTGCCTTAAGGGACTCGAACGCCAGGGCCACCTGGTGAATGACGGCGGCCTGTGCTTCGATCTGACCGGCCGCAGCGGCCTGCCAGAGCATCAATGGCACCTTCGCCAGCACTGCCAGTTCCCCGGTCGGGTCCGGCCACGACATCGCCAGCGCAGCGTTGATCGCTTCCTGACCGCCCAGGTTCGCGATCAGCCCGGCGGCCACGCTGACCAAATTCTCAGCGGCGGCCACGAAAGTGGACGCGCCAGGCCCGAACCAAAAGCCCGCGCTGTTCACCTCTGGTGGGTCTGCACCCCATTCGCCCGCCATCGTATGGCCTTAATCCCCGATCATCCAGCGGTCCGTTAAAGAATTTCGCCGATGGCGGCGTAGTTCAGCGCATCTGCCAGGTCGACGATGGCCGCCGAGGTTCCCACCGCAACGCCATGCGTGGCATGTAACGCCGCACCGGCCTCGATGACCACGGAGGCCTGGGTGGCCAATTCCACAATCTTGGCGGCGTTGGCCGCGCTGATCTCCTCCAGCCCCGGGGGCACCACGGCCGACGACGCTGCCGCCTGGCCGCCGTGTGCTGCGGCTTCACCGGACAGCGCGGCCGCAGCACCCGAGGCCCCGGTCACTGCCTCGGGCTCGATCATGATGAACGGCTCCATAGGAAACTCCTCACTAGAGATAGAAATGCACTGCTCGCCCGACAGTCTAACCGCAAAGAAGCAGATAACGGAACACGTAAACGTCGTATTGTTTACGAATCATGCAGCGCTGAGTGGTCAGGAGCACACAATATGCCTGTACCGCAGGTGCCGCTGACCCAAATGTCCTGGCACCATTTAGTCCAGCGCAGGGGGTAGGGCGACCTGGATCAGCTGGCCGCCGGCCTTGCGGAGGTAGAGCTCACCGCGACCGGGTATCCGGGCGGCGGGGCGGACCTGGTCGATGATGAATT
>JALHRH010000267.1 GCA_022841565.1 Mycobacterium sp.
CCGACACCACAAGTACCAACCCAGGTCCGACCCCTCGGCAAGCCG
Organism: Mycobacterium sp.; assembly: GCA_022841565.1. GTDB lineage: Bacteria > Actinomycetota > Actinomycetes > Mycobacteriales > Mycobacteriaceae > Mycobacterium. Next base: position 46 of record JALHRH010000267.1, read on the forward strand.
CTCACCGTCAACGCCGGATCACAACCCCCTAGTACTCAACCTGAATGCCTCCGAACACCCATGCGGCCCGACAACTCGTCTGCGTGTCGCTCACAGCGACTCGGACGCAGCCGCTACCGCCTCCGCCACGGGTCCAAGCGGCAGCGCCGACAAGCGAAACGCCCTGTGCGACAGACGAAAACGACTCGCAGATCGGTGAGCAAAACGAGGGTGAGCGATGATTCATCTGATGCAATATGCGGGAGTTTAGTTGACATAATGTCGCTTATCGGCAAAGAGCCGTAATTTTTCGGGGAGATCCCCGCCGGTGAGCGCGGTGGGTTACCGGGTCATCGGGTTCTGCCTGGTTCCACTTCCCGGACGGGTTCTTTTGGCCCGTTGTGACAGGTGGTGTGGGCATCCTGCTGGTAGTCGGGTCAGGGCGTTGACCAAGAGATCTGCCCAGGTCGTGTGGGCGGATAGCCGCAGCCGGACGAATGGGAAGGGACATCATTCGGCCCACCCCCTGTCCGGGGGGGCTGGGCCGCATACATAAACGTCACAGTGACGAATGGCATGTGCCGCTGTGGGGGATCATTAACGCCTCGATGTGCGGCTTCGGCATCGACGCTGCGACCACCAGCCCACCACCCGCCAGCCCACCTGTCCATTCTCACTGAACCTGGGGCAGCATTCTCATCGAAACTGGGGCACGCGTGCCGGAGTCCGTGGGGACACGCCCCAGGCTCGATGAAAATCTTGCCCCAGGTAGCTGACCGGGCTCTTCGTGACACCGAGTCGTTCTGGAAGAACTGGATATGTCGCTGCACCGACCGCGGGCCGTGGCAGTCGGCGGTGCGCCGGGCGTTGATCACGCTGAAGGCGCTGACGTACGCGCCAACCGGCGGAATCGTAGCCGCTGCGACGACGTCGCTGCCGGAAGATCTCGGCGGCGTGCGCAATTGGGACTATCGATACTGCTGGTTGCGTGATGCTACCTTCACGCTGCAGGCGCTGCTGGGCACCGGCTACCTCGATGAGGCCAAGGCGTGGCGGGATTGGTTGGTGCGAGCGGTCGCCGGTGATCCGTCGAAACTGCAGATCATGTACGGCGTCGACGGCACCCGGCGGTTGCCCGAATCCACCCTGCCCTGGCTAGGCGGGTACGAAGGGTCCGCGCCTGTCCGCATCGGCAACGCGGCTGCCGATCAATTTCAGCTGGACGTGTGGGGTGAGGTGCTCGACGGTCTGCACCTTGCCCGCGAGAGCGGCCTGGGGGGAAACGACACAGCGTGGGATATCCAACGCGCACTGCTGGATTTTCTTGAGGGGAACTGGCAACAGGCCGATTCGAGCCTCTGGGAGGTGCGCGGCCCGCGACGGCATTTCGTGCATTCCAAAGTCATGGCGTGGGCGGGCGTCGATCGAGCCGTACATACCGTGGAAAATCACGGACTCAACGGCCCAGTCGACAAGTGGCGTGCGTTGCGAGAGTCGATTCACGCCGACGTGTGCGCGAACGGCTTCGACGCCGATCGTGGGACGTTCACGCAGTTCTACGGGTCCAGGGGGCTCGACGCCGCTCCGCTGCTGCTGCCGCGCGTGGGCTTCTTGCCTTGGACGGACCAACGTTTCGTCGGCACGGTCGATTCGATAAGCCGTGAACTGACCCGGGACGGTTTTGTCCTGCGATATCAGCCCGATGCCGACGGCGGGGTCGACGGACTTCCGGGAACCGAGGGCGCCTTTCTGGCGTGTAGCTTCTGGCTCGCCGACGCGCTGCACGGCATCGGTCGCCGTGTTCAAGCTCGTGCTCTCTTTGATCGCCTCCTGGAGTTGCGCAATGACGTCGGTCTGCTCAGCGAGGAGTACGACACCTCCGCTCGCCGGCAGGTGGGCAACACGCCGCAGGCCTTCAGCATGGAAGGTTTGGTCAACACCGCCCGACGCCTCACCGGATCATCGACCCAGACCTGGCCGCTAACGGGTCAACGTCGAAGAGCAGCGCAATGATCATGGCTGTTCAAGACCCGACGGCGTCGTCTGCTGTGCCACAAAAGTCCGGCGGTCGATCACCATGATCATGCGACGGATACCCCTTTTCGTAGGCGTCGTGGCGTTGATTGTTGGAGTCGTGGGGCTGCTTACTCCCGTGTCGGTGTCCCCAAAAGCTGAACGGGCAACTGTGCGCTGCGGAAGCGCGGTGGCTCCCGACCTTTCGGCCGCCCGCGCCCACGACGACCGCAGCGCAGCCAACATCCCGGTTCGCGGCGAGGTCAGTGTCGACACCAGTTACACCCGGCTGTGTCAGATGGACCTCGATGATCGGCGGACCTGGACGATCACCTTGGCAGCCGTCGGCGCCTTCGCCATCGTCGCGGGGCTTGCGCTCAGCGTGCTCGCCAAGCGAAGGACGCGGTCGCCTTGAGGGGCCAATGCCGCTGCCGAGAAACGGGTACCCATCGGCTGACCGATACCTTCTTCACCCGGACTCTTGGAGGACAAGACAGATGATGAATCCCACATTCAGCCCCCCGCCTCAGCAACAAAATACTTCTGTCACGGCAGCTCAGCAGCTCGTTGCGTCGTTCGACAACTATGGGGCCGCTCAGCAGCTGGTAGACCGCATGTCGGACGGCGGTTTCCCGGTGGAGCACGTCCGCATTGTGGGTGACGGGGTGCGCACTGTCGAGAATGTCACCGGGCGGATGACAAAGGGCAGCGCGGCCCTCGCGGGCGCGGCCAGCGGCGCCTGGTTCGGTTTGTTAATCGGGCTGCTCTTCGCATTGTTCGCGGTGGGCCCGGCGTGGCTGTGGGTCGTACTCACCGCCGTCATCATCGGCGCGATCTGGGGTGCGATCTTCGGTTTTGTGGCGCATTGGTCCACGCGCGGCCAGCGGGACTTCACCAGCGTGCATACCCTCGAAGCGAGGCGATACGACGTCTACGTCGAGGCCGAGCATGCCGCCGAGGCGGCGCGCTACCTCGAACCCGAAACCGCCGGCCAGCAACGCACTTAGCCGCACCGTAGAGACGATGGCACAAACGATATCTGCCGCCGATCACGGCGCTTGACGAGTGCGTCAGATCCGACGCAACCGGGCACCTGGGTCGAGCACCGCACACAAAGCCGCCATCGCGTCTGGCACCGGCCGGTGAAACACGTTCATCCCGCGGCGATCCGACGCAACCAGTCCGGCCTTGCGCAGCTGGCCGAGGTGGTGACTGACGGTGGATTCAGTGATGCCCAGGACCGAAGCTAGATCTCCGCTGGTTTCCTCGCCAGCGGCAGCGCCGAATAGGTGCGACATAATCTTCACCCGCACCGGATCGGCGATCGCCTTCAGCCGCATCGCTACCGCCAGGGCGTCGTCGTCGCTCACCTGCCCGGCGGCAACCGGCGCGCAACACACCGGCGCCGACATGTCGATCAAGGGCAACGCTTTGGGCATAAACCCATCTTGCCAGAGATCTTGACATATATCAAAAAGGTGGCATCCTGGCGGTGACGCGTCAATTCGATATATGTCTCATCCCTATGAGGAGGTCCACCATGTCCCGTATCCAGCTCGCCCTGAACGTCGACGATCTCGACGAGGCAATTTCGTTCTACTCCAAGCTGTTCGGGGCGTCCCCCGCCAAAGTGAAGCCGGGCTACGCCAACTTCGCGATCACCGAGCCGCCGCTGAAGTTGGTGCTGCTGGAAAACCCCGGCTCTGGCGGCACCCTCAACCACCTCGGCGTCGAGGTCGAATCCAGCGAGCAGGTGCATGCCGAGATCACGCGCCTCAGTGGGGAGGGGCTGTTCACGGACGAGGAAATCGGCACCACGTGCTGTTTCGCGACCCAGGACAAGGTTTGGGTCACCGGCCCGGCCGGAGAGAAATGGGAGGTCTACACCTTGCTAGCCGACTCCGAGACATTCGGTTCCAGCCCAAAGCACCTCGACGACGGCGCCGACGGGCCGAGTTGCTGCGGCAGCCAGGCTAGCGATCAACCGGCAGTCGCGAACGCCTGCTGCTGAGTGCAGCACCGCAAACCCGGTTCGGGCATCCCCACGCAGGGATGCCCGAACCGGACAACCGCATTTCACCGCTGGGCCCAATGAGTCTCTCCCCCAGGCATTCCGCCATGCCGAGCGCATCCCCGAGGCGTTCATTTGCGCAGAGTATCGATACATGTCAATATCGATAGATGTCGAAGTCAGAGGAACCGGCTAACGCCGAGTGCTGCCCTCCTGCCGCCTTGCTACGGCAGCCGCTGTCGGCCGAGGCAGCCGAGGATATCGCCATCAAACTCAAGGCATTGGCCGATCCCGTGCGGTTGCAGCTGTTTTCGGCGATCGCCAGCCATTCGGGCGGCGAAGCCTGTGTATGCGACCTCTCCGCCGGTGTGGTGGTGTCGCAGCCAACGGTCAGCCATCACCTCAAGGTGCTGCGCGAGGCTGGCCTGCTCACCTCCCAGCGCCGCGCCTCATGGGTGTATTACGCCGTGGTACCCAAAGCGCTGGCCGACCTGTCAGTCGTGTTCGATGTTTCTGTCGTCGCAGGGTTGTCGGCATGACCGAGACAGCCACCACCACGGCGACACCAGCGGTCATCGGCAAGCTGTCGACCCTGGACCGGTTTCTGCCGGTCTGGATTGGCGTCGCCATGATTACCGGCCTGCTACTGGGCCGGTGGGTCCCGGGCCTGAACACCGCAGTGGAAAGTGTTGAGATCGATGGGATTTCGCTGCCGATCGCCCTCGGGCTGTTGATCATGATGTACCCGGTGCTGGCGAAAGTGCGCTACGACCGCCTCGACACCGTCACCGGCGACCGCAAGCTGTTGCTCTCCTCGCTGCTGCTGAACTGGGTACTTGGCCCGGCATTGATGTTCGCCCTCGCCTGGCTACTGCTGCATGACCTGCCCGAGTATCGGACCGGGCTGATCATCGTCGGACTGGCCCGCTGCATCGCCATGGTAATCATCTGGAATGACCTGGCCTGCGGTGACCGCGAAGCCGCCGCCGTGCTCGTCGCGCTCAACTCGATCTTCCAAGTCTTGATGTTCGCCATGCTCGGCTGGTTTTACCTCTCGGTGCTGCCTGGCTGGCTGGGCCTACCCCAAACGACGATCAGCACCTCGCCGTGGCACATCGCTAAGTCCGTGCTCATCTTCCTGGGCATCCCGCTAGCCGCGGGATATCTGTCCCGGCGCATCGGCGAAAGGACCAGAGGTCGCGACTGGTATGAGACCCGGTTCCTGCCAGCGGTCGGCCCATGGGCGCTCTACGGGCTGCTGTTCACCATCGTGATTCTCTTTGCCCTGCAAGGCGATCAGATCATCAAACACCCCTGGGACGTGGCCCGCATCGCACTGCCACTGCTGGCCTACTTCGCGATCATGTGGGGCGGGGGCTACCTACTCGGCGGCCTCCTGAACCTCGGGTACGAGCGCACCACCACGCTGGCGTTCACCGCGGCCGGCAACAACTTCGAACTAGCCATCGCGGTTGCGATCGCCACATATGGCGCCGCCTCCGGGCAGGCGCTGGCCGGTGTCGTCGGTCCCCTCATCGAGGTACCCGTACTCGTCGCTTTGGTCTATGTATCACTGGCGTTGCGGCGCCGGTTCATCCGCTACACGTCACAACACCTCCCGACCGACGAGACAACCGGGATCTAGATCGCGCCATGACTGATAGCCGGGTCAAACCCGCCGTGCTGTTTCTCTGCACCCACAACGCCGGACGTTCTCAAATGGCGCTCGGATTCTTCAGCCACTTCGCCGGCGACCACGCCGTCGCCTGGTCCGGTGGCTCCGAGCCCGCACACGAAATCAACCCCGCAGCCATCGCAGCTATGACCGAAGTCGGCATCGACATCACCGGCGAGTTCCCCAAACCTTGGACCGAGGAAACGGTCCAGGCCGCCGACGTCGTCATCAGCATGGGCTGCGGCGACACCTGCCCTGTTTTTCCCGGAAAGCGCTACGAGACCTGGGACCTGCCCGACCCCGCCGGACAAGACCTCGACGCCGTTCGCCTCATCCGCGACGCCATCGAACAACGCGTCCACCGACTGCTGGCGGAACTCAACATCCCAATACTTGGTCGATGACCTTTGTCAACGGAGCAGCCGGTGAGACATAGGGTATTTGTCCGGGATGGTCGGCGGACCCATGCGATCTTGGAACAGTACCCAGGGCCGGTCGGCTGGCCGGCTCGCCACGTCTCCAGCATTGGTCGGCAGTTATATAGGTCAGCCTCATTGGCGAAATAAGCACGGACCTGCGCGCCGAGTGCGTGTTGCCACGTGATCAAATCCCCATTCGAAGTCGGTAGATTTCAGGGCGAACTCGGCACGGGGACTCGACCGCCGTGACTATGCGCGATCGACGCGAAGGACACCGCACACGCGGCAAGCGCTGCGCAGGTCGCAGCTGTCAAAGGGATGGCCAACGCGCTTGCCTTCCTTTTGGACGACGGAGGCGTGTTGCTAAGCCCGCCTACACGCTAATTCCCGGTGCAACTGCACGAATGACTCCCGTCACGCCGACATCAACGACGTGCGCGGCCGCCCGATCGGCATCGGCGTCCGGGCGCACCGCGATAGGACCGCCTGCGGCGTAGCCCGCCGATCGTCGAGGTCGCGGGTCACATTGTCCGTCGACATCGTCGAAGGCCGTCAACTGAGTCGGGGCCGCCGCAGGATCGGCGAACCACGACGAAGATCTTGCTTCCATCAGGAACTCGTGGTCGTGTACCCACGTACCCGGGCTTACGATGGCGCCGTGGCGGACGTGACGGTGGCAATATTCACGTTCACCAGGAATGAAGCAACGGCCGTCACGGAGTTGCTGACGCGGCTTTGCGTCGAACTACCGGTGTTCGGTGCAACGGCATGGAAGCCGATAAAGCCGGGCGAAGAGGCTCTAGAGGGCCGCCTGTCCGACGGCCGAATGGCCCGGCTAGAGCACCACGCACTGAGTGCCCAGGGAAATGTCGTTGCTGCGGCCGCTCTCAGCAGGTCGACCCGGGAGAGCCGCGCCGACTACTACGTCTTCTATGGGTGCTGCGGAACCTTGGACTCGAAGCTGATTGGTCAGGTGTTTCGCGCCGAAAGGGTGTCATACCTGTCGTTGGGAGTGGTAACGGCGTCAGCAGAAGGCGAAGTCGTCAAGCTGCAGAACAAGTGGATTGTCCGCACGCAGCCTGACGAGCAACCTCCACTTGAGGCAATTGAGCTGCGAGCCGGGTCGGCAGGCGCTCCGGGTTCTGTGTGGGGGCTGGATCTTCCCGACGCCCACGTTCTGGCAACCGACAAGGTGATCAAGATAGCGCCAGGGGTGCCGCCCGCGCCGATCGATTCGTCATCGAGCGGTCCGGTCTACGCCAAGGGCGACTGGACGTACTCCCGGGCGCTTGCGCTTTACTCTCGAATGGCGACCAAGCCTGTTCTCGTCGACATGGAGTCCTTCGGTATCGCTTCCGCGATGCGCTCGTTGGGCTTGTGTGAGCGCGTCCTCGTCCTACGTGTGGTGTCAGACGCTTTGAGTGATAAGGCAGATCAAAGCGATCAGGACCAACTCGACTTCCTGAGAGCAGGTCTGGCCGACCTGGCTGCTGCGGTGGCAACTATCCTGGGAATTTGATGACGCCGGAGCGCAAACCGCGGATCCTCGAGGACGAGGTGCGTAGATTGCGCGCCGGGATTGTGAAGCACCCGCCTTCGACGCGCGACCCACGGGATTCGGACATGGTTCGTGTCGTTTCGGCCGCGTCACTTGCCTGGGATGGTCAGCTAGACCGGGTTGATCGTTTCTCCCTTCCACTCCTGCCATCGGGCACTCCAGCTGAAGAGCGAGCCAACCCGGCAATGACCTCGCAGCTTTTCTTGGAACAAGTGGCATCCGACTATCGACGAGTGGCGTCATGCGCACTTGACCTCCGCGAGGTGGAGACGCGGCGGAATTCAGATCACGGCGCAACGGCCTTAGAGCGTGCCGGCG
>JALHRH010000268.1 GCA_022841565.1 Mycobacterium sp.
GTGGACCGCAACTCAACCGGCCCGCGCGCCGTCGGTAGCGGGGGAGCCCATTGCAAGCCCATGACTACCGCTGTGACCAGCGCACTCAGCGCTACAGCCAGACGCACTTTGGCGATCATGACACCCCCTGCTCCTGGCGATCCTCTTGCCGGGAGTGTACAAGTCGCTGCCTCGCCGTCACAGGCGTTCCCACCGTTGGTGTGGTGAATTTGTTGGTATCCAGCAGGAAGCCAGGTAGTGGCCCGAATCGCACAGCCGCCGCCCCCGGTCTACCACCGCGGAATTTCGTCTCAGCTTCGCCGAATCGATAGTGTGGACAGTCGTGACAGCACATGAGCCGGCGGGACAGCCGACGTTGTGGGCTGTCTCGGACCTGCACACCGGTCACCTCGGCAACAAGCCCGTCGCCGAGTCGCTGCGTCCGTCCTCACCGGATGACTGGCTGATCGTGTGCGGCGACGTCGCCGAGCGTACCGACGAGATCCGCTGGGCGCTGGACCTGCTGCGGCGGCGGTTCGCGAAGGTGATCTGGGTGCCCGGCAATCACGAGCTGTGGACCACCAATAAGGATCCGCTGCAGATCTTCGGCCGGGCTCGCTACGACTACCTGGTCAACATGTGCGACGAGATGGGCGTGGTCACCCCCGAACACCCCTTCCCGGTATGGACCGAACGGGGTGGGCCGGCCACTATCGTGCCGATGTTCCTGCTCTACGACTACACGTTCTTGCCGAACGGAGCCACCACCAAGGCCGAAGGCCTGGCCGTCGCGAAAGAACGCAACGTGGTGTGTACCGACGAGTTCCTGCTGTCGTGCGAGCCGTACCCCACCCGCGACGCCTGGTGTCGCGATCGGGTGGCCAAGACCCGCGCGCGGCTCGAGCAGCTCGACTGGATGCAGCCGACCGTGCTGGTCAACCACTTCCCGCTGGTGCGCCAACCCTGCGATGCGCTGTTCTATCCCGAATTCTCGCTGTGGTGCGGCACCACCAAGACCGCCGATTGGCACACCCGCTACAACGCGGTCTGCTCGGTCTACGGGCACCTGCACATCCCCCGGACCACCTGGTATGACGACGTGCGATTCGAAGAGGTGTCGGTGGGTTACCCGCGCGAGTGGCGGCGCCGCAAACCATATAGCTGGCTGCGCCAGGTGCTGCCCGATCCCCAGTATGCGCCCGGCTACCTCAATGACTTCGGCGGGCATTTCATGATCACCCCGGAGATGAAGGCCCAAGCCGCCCAGTTCCGGGATCGCCTGCGGCAGCGGCAGAATCGATGACGACACGCACGCTGGTGTCATCGCTGTTGCCCGGCACCCTGATCGACGAGCTGGGCCATGCTGAGTTGTACTCCGACCCGCCGGGGCTCACACCCTTGCCCGAGGAGGAACCGCTGATTGCCAGGTCGGTGGCCAAGCGGCGCAACGAATTCATCACCGTGCGACACTGCGCCCGCGTCGCGCTCGGTGAGATCGGCGTGTCGCCGGCGCCAATTCTCAAGGGCGACAAGGGGGAACCGTGCTGGCCCGACGGCGTCGTCGGCAGCCTCACCCACTGCACCGGCTACCGGGGCGCGTTGGTCGGACGCGACGGCACCGTGCGTTCGGTGGGCATCGACGCCGAACCGCACGACGTGCTGCCGAATGGCGTGCTCGACGCGATCAGCCTGCCGGCCGAGCGCACCGAGATTCCGACGGCACTGCCCGCTGGGCTGCATTGGGACCGAATCCTGTTCTGCGCCAAAGAGGCAACGTACAAGGCATGGTTTCCGTTGACCAAGCGGTGGCTGGGTTTCGAGGACGCCCACATCAGTTTCTCGGTGGACTCGCCATCGGCAGGCCGATTCGTCTCCCGGATCCTGATCGATCCGGCTGCGCTGTCGGGTCCGCCGTTGACGTCGCTGGCCGGGCGCTGGTCGGTCGAGCGCGGCTTGGTGCTTGCGGCCATCGTGCTATGAGCGAAACCGGCCCGGGGCTGGTGATTGTCGACAAACCGGCCGGCATGACCAGCCACGACGTCGTCGCCCGCTGTCGGCGGATCTTCGCCACCCGCCGGGTGGGTCATGCCGGGACGCTGGACCCGATGGCCACGGGTGTGCTGATGCTCGGCATCGAGCGTGCCACCAAGATCCTTGGCCTACTGACCGCGACGTCGAAGTGCTACGCGGCCACCATCCGGCTAGGCCAATCCACCTCCACCGACGACGCCGAAGGTGAACTGCTGCAGTCTGTTTCGACCGCACATGTCACGGACGGGGCGATCGAGGCGGCTTTGGGCCCGCTGCGCGGCGACATCAGCCAGGTGCCCTCGGCGGTCAGCGCGATCAAGGTCGCCGGTCGGCGCGCCTATCAGCTGATTCGTGCGGGTGAGATCGTCGAGCTGCAGGCCCGGCCGGTCCGGATCGACCGGTTTGAGGTGCTGGCGGCTCGACGGGCCGGCGGCCTGATCGACCTGGACGTGGAAGTCGACTGCTCCTCGGGTACCTACGTCCGTGCGCTGGCCCGCGATCTGGGTGCGGTGCTCGACGTCGGCGGCCATTTGACGTCGTTGCGGCGTACCCGGGTCGGTCGTTTCGGCCTGGACCACGCGGTCTCACTCGACGACCTGGCGCAGCGCCCGCGACTATCGCTGAGCCTCGACGAGGCCTGCCTGCTGATGTTCCCGCGCCGCGACCTCAGCGCCGAGGAGGCCGACGCCGCGGCCAACGGCCGTGCCCTGCCGTGCGGTGGGATCGATGGCGTTTACGCGGCTACCGCTGCCGACGGACGGGTGATTGCGTTGCTGCGCGACGAGGGTAGCGGTACGAAATCGGTGGTGGTGATCCGCCCGTCGACCTTATAGCGCTCGATCGGCGTTTCGCTCGTTTCGCCGAGCCGGCAAATGCGCAGGCGAAGTTCGAGTAGAGGCCTGCAGACTTACCGGCTCGACGCTGGATCGGCCCCGGGAGGTGGCCATACCCGGCCAGGTTGCACACTGGGAGGCAACGCCACCCGAAGCCACTCGAAGGAGGCAAAGATGCCTGCTAAAGGTTCCAACAAGGTCTACGTCGTGGGCGTGGGCATGACAAAGTTCGAGAAGCCCGGGCGCCGCGACGGCTGGGACTACCCTCAAATGGCCAAGGAGTCCGGCACCAAGGCGTTGATGGACGCCGGGGTCGACTACACCGCGATCGAGCACGGCTATGTCGGGTACGTGGCCGGCGACTCCACCTGCGGGCAGCGCGCGCTTTACGAACTCGGCATGACCGGAATCCCGATCGTCAACGTCAACAACAACTGCTCGACGGGTTCCACCGCGCTGTACCTGGGCGCGCAGGCCATCCGGGGCGGGCTGGCCGACTGCGTGCTGGCCTTGGGTTTCGAGAAGATGCAACCTGGGTCGCTGCAGGGCGGCGCCAACGACCGCGAGTCGCCGCTGGGCCGGCACGTCAAGGCGTTGGCCGAGATTGACGAGTTCGCTTTTCCGGTGGCCCCGTGGATGTTCGGGGCGGCCGGCCGCGAGCACATGAAGAAGTACGGCACCACCGCCGAACATTTCGCCAAGATCGGCTTCAAGAACCACAAGCATTCGGTCAACAACCCCTACGCGCAGTTCCAGGACGAGTACACCCTTGATGACATCCTGGCCGCGAAGATGATCTCCGACCCGCTCACCAAACTGCAGTGTTCGCCGACCTCGGACGGCTCGGCCGCGGTGGTGCTGGCCAGCGAGGACTACGTCGCCAGCCACGACCTGGCCGGGCAGGCCGTAGAGATCGTCGGGCAATCCATGACCACCGATTTCGCCTCCACCTTCGACGGCAGCGCCCGCAACATCATCGGCTACGACATGAATGTGCAAGCCGCGCAACAGGTTTACCACCTGTGCGGGCTCGGCCCCGACGACTTCCAGGTGATCGAACTGCACGACTGCTTCTCCGCCAACGAGCTGTTGTTGTATGAGGCTCTGGGCCTGTGCGGCGAAGGCGAGGCGCCCAAGCTGATCGACGACAACCAGACCACCTACGGCGGGCGCTGGGTGGTGAACCCATCGGGCGGATTGATCTCCAAGGGGCACCCGCTCGGCGCGACCGGGTTGGCGCAGTGCTCCGAACTCACCTGGCAATTGCGCGGAACCGCCGACAAACGTCAGGTGGACAACGTCAGCGCGGCACTGCAGCACAATATCGGCCTGGGCGGCGCCGCCGTCGTCACCGCCTACCAGCGCGCCGAGCGCTGATGATCGAGTGGTCCGAAACCGATCTGCTGGTGCGCGACAGCGTTCGTCAGTTCATTGACCAGGAAATCCGCCCCAACCTGGACGCTTTGGAATCCGGCGAGATGGTGCCGTACCCGATCGCGCGCAAGCTGTTCAGCCGGTTTGGTCTGGACGTGTTGGCCGCGGAATCGGTGACGAAGATGCTCGACCGCGAGCGCGCCAAGCAGGACGGGACCTCTAAACCCGAAAAGAAAGACGGCTCTGACGGTTTCGGCGCCCAGGGCTCGATGGTTGCGGTGCTGGTGTCCGAACTCGCCCGCGTCAGCATCGGACTGCTGAGCACCGCGTCGGTCAGCCTGGGCCTGGGTGCGGCCACCATCATGAGCCGCGGTACTTTGGCGCAGAAGGAACGCTGGCTGCCCGACCTGATGACACTCAACAAGATCGCGGCGTGGGCCATCACCGAGCCCGACTCCGGCTCGGATGCGTTCGGCGGCATGAAAACCCACGTCAAACGTGACGGGCGGGACTACATCCTCAACGGTCAGAAGACGTTCATCACCAACGGACCGTACGCCGACGTGCTGGTCGTCTACGCCAAGCTCGCCGAAGATACTGCCGGCGAGGCGGACCCGCGCAATCGTCCGGTACTGGTGTTCGTGCTCGACTCCGGCATGCCGGGCCTCACCCAGGGCAAGCCGTTCAAGAAGATGGGCATGATGTCCTCGCCGACAGGTGAGTTGTTCTTCGACAACGTGCGATTGAGCCCGGATCGGCTGCTGGGCGAAAGCGAACAGCACAGCGGCGGTGACGGCCGTGACAGTGCTCGTGCCAATTTCGCGGCCGAACGGATCGGCATCGCGATGATGGCGTTAGGAATCATCAACGAGTGCCACCGACTCTGCGTGGATTACGCGAAGAGCCGCACGTTGTGGGGCAAGAACATCGGCCAGTTCCAGTTGATCCAGCTCAAGCTGGCCAAGATGGAGATCGCCCGAATGAACGTGCAGAACATGGTGTTTCACATCATCGAGCGCCAGCAGGCCGGCAAGCCACTGACGTTGGCCGAGGCGTCGGCGATCAAGCTGTACTCGTCGGAGGCCGCCACCGAGGTCGCGATGGAAGCGGTGCAGCTGTTTGGCGGCAATGGCTATATGGCGGAGTATCGGGTGGAACAGCTTGCGCGCGATGCGAAGTCGCTGATGATCTATGCCGGTAGCAACGAAGTTCAAGTGACGCACATCGCCAAGGGGCTGCTGTCGGGTTAGCATCCGCGGCGGCGCTGCACCTTCGTGGCGGATTTCGTCGCTGTGACCAAAGCTGCATGATCCGCCCGGGCGTCGAGATACCTACCCTGCTCGCGGGGGCGGTCGCGCGGCCTGGCCCGCTTACTCCGCAAGGTGATCGCCGTGAGCACGACGCCCGATCTCACATCAGCAGATATGGTTGAATAAATCCTCACAAAAGAACGCAACCTCAGTAAAGATGCCGAGCGACGACCGAAACCGCCGCCGCCTTGGTAACATCCCGTAAGTGAATATTTCTTCAGGATTGCTCGCTGCGGGACGAAAGCGAGCGCGCCAGGCTGGCGGTGGTGATCCGTCCGGCATCGATGTGAGTGGTGTAGTCAGTTTCAGGAGCTTCCCGTGCACAACCGGACGTCGGCGATAGGACGATCTGCCATGTCAGCTGAGCGACCCTCGGGCGCCCTTGGTCCGGGCGACGTCGCTCCAAGCGCCGATTACGGCTTCGGTGAACGCGGGGGACCGGCTGAACTTGCGTATAGCCAGAGCGGTGATCACACCAACGCTGGACCGCCGGACTACTCCGACTACAGCCAGGGATACGAGCGCAGCGACGCAGCAGGACACGGAGCGGAGCCGACGGACTGGCATCGCAACGCAGCGGTGTTGATGGGGTTCGGCGCGTTCGCCACGGTAACGATCGGGTTCATCATCTACGGACTCGTGGTGCTGCTTTACGGCAGCCACGGTGGCGTGCCCGCCGACGCGACGTCGTTGCCTCCCTCCGCGTCCTCGCCAGTCCCCACGCCATCGCCAGTTTCGTCACCGATTCCAACGACGACCCTCGCGCCCTCCCCAACAACGTCAGCCGCCAACGTGGTGCCCACGACCGCGGCGTCGGTGCCCGGCACGAAGACGACCGTACCGTCGACGGAAGGCCCGACCAATGCAGCCACCAGCACGACGATCGAGTCGTCGCCCGCTGCGGTCGGCCCCCCACCCCCCGAGGGCCCGCTTGTTCTTGTCCCGCCACAGCCTCGGTTAGGTCCCTAACTCGGGGCTGACTACTAGCGAGCTTCGCGGTTGGCGAGCGTCGGCGATCGTGTGATGGCTTCGGCGCGAAACCAACACCGCGAAAGCAACACCGCGAAACCAACGCCACCCGCGGTCCGGCCGAATGGTGCCGCAGTCCGATCAGGTTTTGCTGTGTTGCAGTTTCCGGGCAAGCGCCTGACCCACATCCGCGTGTTGTCAACGGGCCACGCCGAGCAGAGACAAGTTTGTGAAGAAATCTTCACTTAAGCCTTGACTGAACTATTCATCAGTTATGACAATCGTGTCACAAATGATTAGCGGCAGTGACCCGCGCTGCGGACCAGCCTCGCTCGGCGAGTCGTAGCGCCCGACGCCCGGTCGACCTCCCGACCGGCTAGCACGGCCCATGGCAGAGAAGAAACGAACATGTCCCATCTCCTGGTAACCCCAAACCTGATCAGCGCAGCGGCGGGGGATTTGGCCCGTATCGAGTCGACGATTCACGCGGCCAACGCGGCGGCGAACCACACGACGGAGCTGGCGGCCGCGGGCGCTGATGAGGTTTCGGTGGCGATCGCCAACCTGTTCAGTAGCCACGGGCAGGCCTATCAGTCCGTCAGCGCGCACGCGGCGGCATTCCACGACCGATTCGTGCAGGTTCTGAACGCCAGCGCGGGATCGTATGCCAGCGCCGAGGCCGCGAACGCCTCGCCCCTGCAGGTCCTCGAGCAGCAGGTCCTCGGTGTGGTGAATGCGCCGACGCAGGCGCTGCTGGGACGCCCGCTGATCGGTAACGGCGTTGACGGGTTGCCGGGCACCGGGCAAGACGGCGGTGCCGGGGGGCTGCTCTACGGCAACGGCGGCAACGGCGGGTCGGGCGGGTTTGCTCATCCCGCCGGCGGCGCTGGCGGGGCCGCCGGGCTGTTCGGAAACGGTGGCGCCGGCGGTGTTGGCGCCCCTGGGGCGTCCGGCGGCACGGGTGGGGCCGGTGGGGTGCTGTACGGCGCAGGCGGGGCAGGCGGCAACGGCGGCAATGCGATCGTTCCCGGCGGTAACGGCGGCAGTGGGGGTAACGGTGGATCGGCCGGTCTATGGGGTCAAGGTGGGGCCGCCGGTCAGGGCGGGCTGGGCGCTCCGGGCGCCCCGGGCGTTAACCCGGCACCCCTGCCGCCGGGTCCCGCGGCGGCCGCCGGTGCGAACGGCGCAATCGGCGTCCACATCGGCGGCGACGGCGGCCCCGGCGCCAACGGGGTCAGCACCACACTCGGCCAAGCCGGGGGCGCCGGTGGCAGCGGCGGACTAGGGAACACGCAGGGGGGCCATGGCGGCAGCGGAGGCAGCGGTGGCATCGGCGCTCCCGGTGGTGCCGGCGGTTCCGGTGGCTACGGAGGTACCTTCGCGTCGAGCAGCGGAGGCGGTGGCGACGGCGGCACCGGAGGCGCCGGGGGCAGCGGCGCCGCGGGCGGGGCGGGCGGCTCCGGCGGGTTCGGATC
>JALHRH010000269.1 GCA_022841565.1 Mycobacterium sp.
CCTGTTCCCCAGCTCAACTGGCCGGGCTTGCGGGCCGGGCCGCGGTCGTAATTCTGGCTCCACAAGATTTGCGGGTTGCCACCGCCGTTGAGGTTGATTTCGTAGAGGGCGAAAGTGGTGGCCACCGCGATTCGGTTCAGCGGCGATGCCGAGATGCTGTTGGCCACTTGCTGCCCCGCCGGTAGCTGCAGACTGGCCACGCCACCACCGACTTTCGCGACGCCGACCACACCGCCGCCGGTGGCGAACCAGATATTGCCCTGGTAGTCGGCGACCACGCCGACCGAACTGTCGCCGGGCGGTATGGCGCTGGACAGGTCGGTGGACTGGGTGACGGCTAACTGCCACCGTCCCCGCTCGTCCTTGGCGTGCGCGATGCGCAGCAGGTGGTTCGTGCCGTCGATGAGCACCATCTGGTTGGTGTTGTCCAGGTAGGCGTAGACGCCGCCGAGCAAGCCGCCTTTGGCGATGTCCAGGCTGGCCAGCGGGATGACCTGCGGGAGGATGCCGCCGGGATCGATCAGATGCACCACCGGAGCTTGGGCGGTGATTGTGGTGCACAACGCCACCACCAGACCGTCGGTACCCTGGGTGATGGTCGGACAGGCGGCTAGCAGCGGGAACGCGAAGATCGGCACCAGGCGCGCGCCCGGACCGGGCAGCGGTCCGGCGTCGGCCGATCCGGCGTCGTTGTGCATCGAGGCCAGGCCATTGGGCGCCATGTACGGGTTCGGCGGTCCCAGGGGACCGAACGCGTCGGCGGCCCGGGCCGGTGTGAGTGCGGGGACCAGGGACGCCGCGCATGCGGTCAGCACTGCCACCGGAATCGCCAGCAGCGCTCTGGGAAACCGCACCAAGGTCTCCCTCCCGCGAATTGGGTCACCTGGGATTCTGGCGCTCGTTGAGAACGAAACGACAACGGTGCGTTAACAATTCGGCTGCACCGACGCGGGGCGCTACAGCGGATCCGGTAGGTACACCCCGGTTCCCTGCGCCATCTTCGCCAAGGTTTCGTAGGCCATCCACATGAATCCTTGCTCGCCCCAGCGCTTCCCGAAGCTGTTCTGGATTCTTACCGCGCCGGTGTTGCGGCCCTGGGAGTCGTCGTAGGCGGTGATGAGCATGACGTGCCCGGCCTTCTTGCCGGACGCGTTGAGCTTCCACTGCCCGTTACCGACGTATGGCGACGGCACGCCGCGATAGTGCGGAAAGTCGCTGTAGAGGTTGACGCCGAAGGCGAGCGGGAGGCCTTTGGCGATGACGGTTTTCAGATTGTTC
Source organism: Mycobacterium sp. (assembly GCA_022841565.1). Classification (GTDB taxonomy): domain Bacteria; phylum Actinomycetota; class Actinomycetes; order Mycobacteriales; family Mycobacteriaceae; genus Mycobacterium. The sequence goes on from JALHRH010000269.1 coordinate 1,279, forward strand.
AGGCCGTCCGGACCGGTGATCCTGGTCAACTTGTGTCCGGGTATCCGAAACAACGGGTCCGGGTCGATGGTGCGCGAACCATAGGCGGCCCAGTCGGCTTCACACGATGAGGTGGACTTGCGACGGCCGACATTGGGCGCCGCAGCCAGCGACGGCGTGCCGCCGTTGGCCTGCAACCAGTTCAGGCACTTCACGATTTGGCCACCCTCGCAGGTGTTTTCGGTGAGCTTGTTGGCAATCTGATACCGGATGTAGGCATAGTCGGGGCCGGCCCGACGAGCCGGGGTGCCTGGCGGCGTGTTGCTGTTGCGTGCGGCATAGAACGTCGCCAGGCCATAGACCGTGGCCCACACGAAACAGTTCGGCATGGTCTGCCTGCCCACCGGTGGTAGCCACTCCGTTTTCACCGAGGCCGCCGCAGGTAGCCGACCCAGGGGCTTGGGCGTCTCGGGGGTCCCGGGTTCCTGGACGTCGGAGTCGTAGCCGTAGGAGGTCAGCTGGTACGGCTCGTCCGCTTCGGTGCCGCAAGCCGGCAGCGCGGCGCCGAGGGCACCGGCCGCTGCCAGCGCGAGCATTGTGCGTCGCTTGACCTTCATGCGGATGACCTTATTTCGCGGGCCGACCATATGCTTGGCTAATGGCATCGGTCTTCACCAAGATCATCAACCGGGAAATCCCGGGCCGCTTCGTCTACGAGGACGACGACGTCGTCGCGTTCCTGACGATCGAGCCGATGACGCAGGGCCACACCCTAGTGGTGCCGCGTGCCGAGATTGACCAGTGGCAGAACGTGGACGGCCCGGTGTTCGCCCGCGTGATGGAGGTTTGCCAGTTGATTGGCAAGGCCGTGACGAAGGCGTTCTCGGCTGACCGTGCCGGCGTGATCATCGCCGGTTTAGAGGTGCCGCACCTGCACGTCCATGTGTTCCCCGCGCGCAACCTCAGCGACTTCGGGTTCGCCAATGTCGACCGCAACCCGTCACCCGAGTCGTTGGACGAGGCGCAGGCCAAGATCAAGGCGGCGCTGGCCGAGTTGGCGTGACCACGCGGGGCCACCATTTCGTCGCTTGTCGCGGTCAGAAGGGCAACCACCGAGCCGATGTCACCAGATGTAGTAGTGGCCGCTGTTACTGATGTTGTCTCCGTTGTCACATCCGGCACTTCAACCCCTGGCCGGACGGGTGCCTACGTGCCCGCCTAACAGCGACACGACTCGCGGGCGCCCCTAGACCCCTTGGACCCGGGCGGGCACGTCGCTGACCCGGGGCAGCGCGACCCGAAAACAGCATCCTTGACCCGGGGCGGTGGTCACGGTGACCGTGCCGCCGTGCGCTTTCACCAACGAGTCGACGATCGACAACCCCAACCCGGTGCCGCCGCTGGCTCGTGCCCGCGACGAATCGGTGCGGTAGAAGCGTTCGAATATCCGGTCCGCGTCCTCCTGGCTCATGCCCGGGCCCTTATCGGCGATCTCGAGTAAGGCGTCGTCGCCGTCGGTGCCGACCCGGATGGTGACGTCGGCGGTTACCGGCGTGTGCTGGATCGCGTTCGCGATGAGGTTGCTCAGCACCTGGCGCAGTCGCGGTTCGTCGCCCAACACCTCCGGGGTGCCGGGCCCGTCGAACACCTCCATCGTGATGGTGCGCTCGGGGTCCATGGCGCGCCCGTCATGCACGGCATCGCTGGCCAGGGCCAGCAGGTCCACCCGGTTGTGTTCCAAAGGCCGCTGCACATCCAGGCGCGCCAGCAACAGCAGATCGTCGACCAGCAAACCCATCCGACTGGCTTCGCTTTCAATCCGCGAGAGCAGCATCGAGACGTCGCGCGCGGCACCTTGGCGGTACAACTCGGCGAATCCACGGATGGTGGTCAACGGGGTGCGCAGTTCGTGGCTGGCGTCGGTGATGAACCGGCGCATCCGTTCCGCTGACTCGCGGGCGGTTTCGGCCGACGATTCCGAGGCGGCCATCGCTTCCTGGATCTGAGACAGCATTCCGTTGAGCGCCAACGAAAGTCGGCCCACTTCGGTCCGCGGGTCGCGTTCGGTGATGCGCCGGTCCAGCTGACCCGCGGCAATCGCGGCGGCGGTCTCCTCGACTTCGGTCAGCGGACGCAGGCTACGGTGCACCACCACGAAGCTGGCGATTCCCACCACGAACAGCACCGCGGCCCCGATGCCGGCCTGCAACCAGACCAGCGACCTCACCGTGTTGTCGACATCGGACAGGTCGATGGCCACCGTGGTCAGACCACCCTGTGGCCCGCGCACCGTCACCGCGCGCCACTCGATGTCCGAGTCGCTGACCGATGGCAGGCTCGTCGGGTTCGGACCCACGTCGTTGTTGGCGGGCAGCGCGGGCTCGGCGTTGCGGTCGTTGATGGCCGTCATGGCGCGGCCGTCGGGGCTGATCGCGCGTACATAGAACTTCGATGGCGGCCGGGCCGGATCAAAACCCTGACCGTTGGACGTGGTGTGCTTCCACGGCGCCTGCGCCCAGGTGCGCGTGGCGTCCATCAGGGTCGAATCGATGCGGCTGACCAGGCTGTGGCGCAGGATCGACGTCACCGCCACTCCCGAAGCCAACAGTCCACACAGGACCAGCGCCAGGGTGGCCGCTGCCAGACCCACTCGTAAGGGCACGCCGCGGCGGTACTGGCCGGCCATCTCAGCGTGGTTCGCGCAACACGTAGCCCACCCCACGCAGGGTATGCAACAGCCGCTTCTCCCCGGTGTCGATCTTGCGGCGCAGATACGACACGTAGGACTCCACGACGTTGACGTCGCCGCCGAAGTCGTAGCGCCAAACGTGGTCGAGAATCTTCGGCTTGCTCAGCACCGTGCCGGCGTTGATCACGAAGTAGCGCAGCAGGGTGAACTCCGTGGGCGACAGGGACACCGGCTGGCCGGCCTTCCACACTTCGTGGGTTTCCTCGTCGAGTTCGATGTCAGCGAACGTCAGCCGGGCGACGCGGGTCTCGTTGCTACGGCCCTTGCCGGCGCGGCGCAGGATAACCCGCAGCCGGGCGACCACCTCTTCGAGGCTAAACGGCTTCGTCACATAGTCGTCGCCACCGAGGGTCAAGCCGGCGACCTTGTCCTGCAACGAGTCTCGGGCCGTCAAGAACAACGCGGGAGCGTCGATGCCGTCGGCGCGCAGCCGGCGCAGCACTCCGAACCCGTCCATCCCGGGCATCATCACATCGAGAATCACGGCGTCCGGCCGGGCTTCGCGGGCCCGGTCAAGGGCCTGGACTCCGTTGGTCGCGGTGATGACCTCGAATCCCTGGAACTTCAGGCTCACCGAGAGCAGTTCGACGATGTTGGCCTCGTCGTCGACGACGAGGATCCGCGCCTCCGGTTCGGTGTTCTGGCCACCGGGGTGTCCCAATGTCACGTCAGTCCTCCCAACCCGAACTTGAGCACTAGCTTCAAAGTCATTGAAAACTTCCTGAAAGGTCGGTGCAAGTGATCTGCTAGCAGTCTGCCAGGCGTCGCCGGGCTGGCATGGAACCGCGCGGTGTTGTCCGCGGACGCGCCGCGCATAGACTCGCGGGATGAACCTCGTCAAGGCCGCCATGGGTGTCGCGACAGCTCCTGCGCGTGCCGGACTTGCCGCCGCGGAGGCGAGCCTGAATCTTGCCGGCGCCGCGGTCGGTGTTGCCAAGCAGGCGCTGGGCGAGAGCGGCGGCGTGAGCGGTTCCAACGCGATGGCCAACATGCTGGGCATCGACGATGCGCTGGCACGGGCCAACCGGCTGGCGCGGCTGCTGGACGATGACATGCCGTTGGGCCGCGCGATTGCCCCAAACGGCCCGATGGACCGGATGCTGCGTCCCGGCGGCGTGGTTGACCTGCTGACCTCCGAAGGCGGACTGATCGACCGACTGACCGCCGAGGGCGGCGGGCTGCAGCGCGCCCTGCAGCCGGGCGGTCTTGCCGATCAGCTGCTGGGCGCCGACGGGATGATCGAACGGGTACTGGCCGAGGATGGGCTGGCCGACAAGCTGCTCTCCGAAGGGGGCCTCATCGACACCTTGACGGCAAAGAACGGTCCGCTGGAGCAGCTGGCCGATGTGGCCGACACCCTGGCGCGGCTGGCGCCCGGGATGGAGGCGCTGGAACCCGCGATCGCCACCCTGCAGGAGGCGGTTATTTCGCTCACCATGGTGGTCAACCCGCTGAGCAGCATCGCCGACCGTATTCCGTTGCCGGGGCGGCGGCCACGCTCGTCGTCACGGCCGGTGCGCTCGCAACGCATCGTCGAGGGCGAGCCGTGAGCAGTTAGGCTGGCACCGGTTTCACCGGCCTCCTTAGCTCAGTGGTAGAGCACTCGCCTTGTAAGCGAGCGGTCGTCAGTTCAATCCTGACAGGGGGCTCTGTAGCTGCAGTAGTGTTTGCGCTGGTAGACGAGGTTTGTCGTCTCTCGTGCCTTGATTGCGACGAACGTCGCTGCAGCGGCATCATGGCCACTAGAGCAAGAGACTAACGAGATCAAGGGCCAACTCAGCTAGCCGTCGCCAGTGGCAACACTCGGGTGCCCTCACTGCCCGGCGCGCACCGGTAAGCTTCGCCTTTTCGTGATACCTCACCGGGAAGGCGGAGTCCCTGATGCTCGACCAGGTTCCGAGCGTCACCAAGGTGAACAAGGCAGGCGACGTGCTGCGGCGATATCTCGGCGGTCATCACTTCACGCTCGATGAGATGGACCCGTTCTTTCAGGCCTTTGACGTACTTGAGACTTGGAGGGCGGCTCATGCCGCGCCTCTACAGGCGGCAACGATGGGGTTGCGTTCTCGGGTGACGACGGCGGGCTGCCTGGAGGTCAGTCGCGTATCGCAACGCTTGAAGCGCATCCCGACGATCTTGAGCAAGCTGGCGCGCGAGCCGAAGATGGAACTGGGCAGGATGGCTGATATCGGAGGCTGCAGGGCAGTGCTTCTGAGCCTCGACGAGGTATATCGAGTCTTAGGCCGTTATCAGAACCGGAAGGTGCCCGAGGTCGTACAGATCCGTGATTACATCAAGGACCCGAAGGACGATGGATACCGAGCAGTTCACGTCATCGTGAAGTATCACGGCCGCCGGATCGAAGTTCAGCTCCGTACGAGTGTGCAGCATGAATGGGCATACACGGTGGAGAGCGTGACGTCGCGGTTTGGGCTGGCCATCAAGTCTGGAGGTGGCCCGAAACCTGTTCGTGAATGGTTCCAGGCTGTGTCTGCAGCCATGGCATTGGAGGAACACGGTCACCTCGTCGACGCGGACCTGTTACAACGGATACATACACTGAGGCTAGAAGCCCAGCCTTATCTGCAAGGAGATCGATCATGACCGGGTCGCTGAACCACTTCTTGCTGGTGTTTAACCACCACGCGGGCAAACTCGTCAACCTGACAGAGTTCGGAACTGACGTCAAGGCTGCGATGGCCGAGTACACACGCCTGGAGCGCGAACATTTGGGCAGCTCCGACGAAATTGAGATTGTGCTCATTGGTTCCGATTCGCTGGACACGGTCAAGATCACGCACGCCAACTACTTCGATGGCACCGTGGCTGTTTCGAAGTACTTCGCCGGCATCTAAACATGAGATCCGAAAATCGATCTCATCCCTTCGCGATCACTCCGAACAGGGTTGCTGAGGCCCGATCAACCGGGCTATGTAACCGGAGAAGCCACGGCGCAACATGACGGCGGGCACTGACCCAAACTTGGGCCTTGCCCCCATGTAGTGGTCACGGGATTTGCAGTCAATCTGCGAATCGTGCGAATGCCCAGCCACGGGCACCGCTGCGTCATGGTTGCTGACTGGCGCGCTTGGGTGAGCGGAGCGGCGTAGCGGTTCCAGCCACCGCCAGCGTCATGAACCCAACTGGACGACCGCTCGCGCCAGACCAAGTAAAGTACGCTTGAGTCAACTATAGTACGGTCACACCAACGATAGTTGGTATGACGAAAGAGTGCTCGATGCAGTTGAACCGACCCCTTGCGACGGTTACACCGACCCTCGACGGCGACGTGCTGGCGGTATTGGCAACGCACGATGTCACGTTCACGACTGGCCAGATTCATCGACTACTGAACAACTTTTCGGAGGAAGGTATCCGGAAGGTCCTCACGAGACTGGTTGTTCAAGGGGTGGTTCTGGCTGATCGTGTGGGTAACGCGTTCACATATCGACTCAACACCAATCATCTTGCAGCGGAACCGATCCGGGCGCTAGCAAGGCTGACAAGTACTTTCTTCAGCCGCCTCGAGCATCACCTTGAGGGCTGGGCGGAGCCGCCCGTATACGCAGCGGTGTTCGGGTCCGTAGCGACAGGCACCATGTCGCTGCACAGCGACGTGGACATCTTCCTCGTACGCGATCACGACTCCTCGGACACCCTGTGGTCAGATCAAGTTGACGAGCTTGCCCGCACCGTTACCGGATGGACAGGCAACGATGCGCGTGTCGTCGAGTACACGATCGAGGAGCTGCGCAATGCTAGCGCCGAGCCAATGGTCCGTGATGTGCTCGATCACGGCCTCACCGTGGCCGGCTATCGGGTCGGCAAGAAAGTTCTGGTGCGCACCGACGCCGCCGGGGCCACCTACGGGTTCCTCAAGTATCTGAGCGCGCGCCGGCTGTCCTATTCGCTGGGATTCGGGCTCACCA
>JALHRH010000270.1 GCA_022841565.1 Mycobacterium sp.
CGGCGCCGCAACCATCTCGAACGGAACCTCGGCCGCTGCCGCCACCGCCGGCGCCGCCGGCAAAGGCGGCTCCGGGGCCGCGGGTGGGGCGGGCGGGGACGGCGGCAACGCGTCCACCAGCGGGACCGGAGATGCCCACGGTGGCGATGGCGGAGACGGCGGCGACAGTTCGGCAATCAACGCCCAGGGCGGGGCGGGCGGGGATGGCGGCGACGCCCACTCCGCGGTTCTGGCCAATGCCACACCCGGGGTCGGCGGCACCGGCGGATTCGGCAGCCCGCCAGGCGTCGATGGTGCAGACGGAGTGGCGTCGTAACGAGTCGCCGAGCTGGCGCCGGCGCCGATTCCCCTTGGTTCATCTGCGTTCCGCGCGGCATATGGTCGAACGGTGACCATCACCTACGACGACAGCCTGCGTGAACAGGTCCGGCTGCGCTTGACCGGCCACGACCGCCGTACCGTCACCGACCCGACGAAGCGGCACGCGGCCGTCGCGGTGGTGCTCGTCGACTCCGAACTCGGGGAGGATCGAGTGGATGCCGCTCCGGTGGACGATTGGAACCACGGCCGTTCCCTGGCCGAGAGGGGTCTCGACGGTCACATGATCGACGTGGCTGGAGGTGCCGCATTCCTGTTGTGCCGCAGAGCGTCTCGCCTCACCACCCACGCCGCGCAATGGGCGTTGCCCGGTGGCCGCCTTGACCCGGGCGAAACGACAATCGATGCCGCGTTGCGGGAGTTGGACGAAGAGCTCGGTGTGCGGCTGCCGGACTCGGCGGTGCTGGGTTTGCTCGACGACTATCCAACGCGGTCGGGATATGTCATTACCCCAGTCGTGATCTGGGGCGGCGGCCGGCTTGAGCTACATCCGGCGCCTGACGAAGTCTTGGCGGTCTATCGGGTCGGATTGCACCAGTTGCTGCGCGAGGATTCCCCGCGCTACATCAGCATCGACGAAAGCCCGCGGCCGGTCGTCCAGATTCCGTTGGGCAACGACCTGATTCACGCGCCGACGGGTGCTGTGCTGTTGCAACTGCGGTGGCTGGGGCTGGAAGACCGCCACGATCCGGTCGATCAACTCGAGCAACCGACGTTCGCCTGGCGATAGGCGCTAGTTGCTGCCGCCGCAGCCTCCGCCGCCGCACCCGCTACCTCCACCGCAGCCGCTCGAACCGCCACCGCAGCCGCTCGAACCGCAACTGCCGCCTGCACTGCAGCCGGTTGACCCGTCACTGCCGGATCCGGAATCCCAGATGCCGCTGCCCCGGCGTCGTCTCGACCCGGAGCGTGAATGACGCGTGACAAACGCGGCCAGCCAAACCAAGCTGAAGCCGCCCAATGCGATCAGCCAGAGGCCTTCGGTGCTCATCAGCAAAGGTTACGCGAGGATCGCCGCGGCACTGTGCGCCAGTTATCGGCGCCCTTTACAGTGATGGCGTGTGGCGCCGACGACAGGATCGATATGGTCGAGCGCTCGTTGCGGTGACCGAACTCGACTTTCCTCCGGCCGTATTCAAGACCTGCCCGTGGCAGCCGAGGTCGCTGGTCGAGACCGGTCTGCGGCAGTGGCTGCGCTGCTGCGCGGCCGCCCTTGCGGACAACCAGGTAATCGGAATGCCCTCGCGCGCAGTCGATGAGGCGTGGCACGGTCTGATCCTGTGCACCGCGCGGTACTCGGCGTTCTGCGAGACGGCATACGGCAGATTCCTCCACCATCACCCGGAAGGCGGCGCGCCGGCTGACGTCCTGGCCGAGAGCGACTCCGCGGCCGAGCAGCTCCGCAGGACGGTCATCGCCTGGCATTTGGTCTCTTCGCCTAGCGAGCAGTGCGTGTTGTGGGACCTCGATAAACGCTTGGGTGTCGAACGGCCGTGGGGCATCCATGCTGATCGAGTCGTCGAGATCCGGACTGCCGTTGCCCGGTTTGCGTAGTGGGGGCGGGGGTGGCCGCGATGCTGTGGGAACGCAACGGCGTTGAGCACGAGCGCGGCCGCCGCAACAGTGGTGTATGGCTACCCCGACCTCTCGAAAGAGATTGCATAACCTTCGTTGGTCAGTGCGCCGGACTACCCGGACTGGTCAGAAGCTGAGTAGCGTTGACGCGCGAGACAACGCAGTCCGCCTGCCCGCGGTAGTTGACTTGAAGCGAATCCCGTTGTGCGTAAAGGAAATATGGGGAAACGAGCCAATGTCAACGACCTGGGTTCGCGTCGGCAGGCGCCGGGTCTGCTGTCGATGGGCTGTGTGATGCGCTGTGCGAGTAACGGTGGGCGTGGCGTTTGCCGCCATGAGGCAGCGTGAGATCAAGGGGAGTTGCTGATTCAGCGACAAATCGCGCACGGGTTGTGGCACCCTGAGTCGAATCGTCTGTGCTCTCCGGGGGCGCCGGTGGACCGGCGGCGCCCAAGACGCGCCCGGCCTTCGACACCAGTCGTCATCTGAGTCGACCACCGGTTCGACTCGTGTGCGAAAGGCATTACGCGGCTTGAGGTCCAGCGGTGATCAGCACCTACAGTCACAACCGCCGTACCGCGGCTGCCGCAGTCGGCGGGTCTGGCTGCCGAACGACTACCCGACACGGTCGGGATACTTATGACCCCGGTGTCGGGATGCTGCTATGCCGGCCTGAATGAATCGGCCGTGAGTGCTCTGCCGTGTCGGCGCCACAGCAGCAACGCCGCAGTTAGCAACTGCCACAAGAAGATCGCGTAGGCGCTGCCGCGTTCCCACACGCCGATGGGCAGCAGTCGGAAACTGATCGTCAGCATCGTTAGGCACAGAAGACCCAGGGCCGCAACGATTATGGAGGTGCTGCGGTACCACTGGCGCGTCGGCGCGAGAAAAGCCGATCCAGCCAGGATGGCGGCGTTGCCACCAGCGAGCGCCAGCGCCGCGCCGACGACGTGCACCTTCCCACTGTGCACCGTGCCGACCAGAAGGTTGCCGAGCGCATTTGCTGCGACCAGACCTAGAAACAGCCGGCTCGGTCGCGTGCCGGGACTACCCACGATCAACACCGTGCCCAGCAGGAACATCACGCCCTGCAGGCAGAACGCCGCATGCATTAGTGGCGCACGCGGGCCGCTTATTCCGAGATCGCTGATGTAGTTGTGCGCGTAGCTGTAAGCAGGTGGATAGGCCGCAGCGGCACTGGCTTCTAGGATCAGGTAACCGACGACTCCCATGACCCACAGGGCCGCTCCGATGGCACGACAGGTCACTCGCCGGGCCGCGCATGAATATTAATGGCGCCCTTGACATTGCGTAGTCCCGAGCAATTCACGCAGCCGATGCATCCGACACAGTCGGTGCAACGCACGCTGCCGATGCAGGCGACACACCGAGTGCAGGCGACGCAAAGCAGGCATGCCACGCATTCCCGGACGGCAACGCACGCCACCGTGAGGAGGCAGGCGAGCACTCCAACGCTCCCGGCGGTGGCTGCCGATCCCGCGACCGCGACGCTGCCCGCGGTCGAAATAGAACCGGCCACTGCCACGCTCCCCGCGGTCGCTACCGACCCGGCCACCGCGACACTGCCGGCGACCGCCGCGGAGCCCGCCACCGCGATGCTGTCTATGGTGGCGACCGAGCCCACGACTGTCTCCTCGTCGGAGTCCACCGCCACCGCCGAAACCAACCCAACTGCCATGTGCTAATCATGGCAGCTGCGCGGCCAAAGCCGAAGGGGTCAAGTCGCAGACATTCGGTCGTGGGTCAGATCGAACAGCGCTTTTGACGCTTCCGAAGCATCCTGATGCTTGTACCGCGCTGTCCGAACACTAGCTGGTGTAGGCGAACGCGCCTGCGATGTTGCCTCGGCTGTCGATGATCGATGTTATCTCCGCAGCGTGGTTGCCAGCGGCGATAACCTACAGAATCTCGAACATGCTGTTGATGTCCGCGTAGGGCATTCGTGTGACGGGGCCCCGCGGCGGTGGTGCCGGATCCGACTTAGCGCAGCTCAGTTGCTAGAGCGCGGGCGGTGGGAGACATGTCAGCGTGCGGGAAAACGCAATGATCCGTTGCGGATCTGAAAAGACCTCGTTCGCAGCACATCTGGAAATGTGCTTTCTTAGTTGCGTCGGAACATGTTGAGCCCGTTGGCTGCGTCCCAGTGGTGCGCCACGCATAGTTGATGTCACGGAGGCGGCGAATGTCGTTTGTCTATGCGGTGCCGGAGTTCGTGACGGCGGCGGCATCGGATCTGGTGACCATCGGTTTGACCATCAGCCAGGCCAACGGGGCGGCTTTTGCCCCCACCACCGCGGTGGCGGCGGCGGGTGCCGACGAGGTGTCGACGGCGATCGCCGGACTATTCGGTGCGCATGCTCAGGCCTACCAAGAACTGAGTACGCGCGCAGCCGCATTTCACAGCCAGTTCGTCGGGTTGATGAGCGCTGGTGCCAGCGCCTACGCCACCGCCGAGGCCGTCAACGCCGCACTGCCGAGGCTCGAAGAGGATGTACTCGCTGCCATCAATGCACCGACCCAGGTGCTGCTGAACCGACCGCTGATCGGTGACGGCGCCAACGCCGCCCCGCAATCCGGAGGCAACGGTGGCCACGGCGGACTGTTGTGGGGCAATGGCGGCAACGGCGGTTCCGGCGGGCAGGGCCAGGCAGGTGGGAAGGGCGGCGCCGCTGGGCTTTTCGGCAATGGTGGCAATGGTGGAGCCGGCGGATTCGACATCAACGGCGGGGATGGCGCCGCCGCCGGATCGGGTGGCGCCGGCGGCCTGTTGTGGGGTAGCGGGGGCGCCGGCGGGGTCGGCGGGGCAGGCCATGCCGGCGGGAGCGGCGGGGCGGCGGGGCTGTTCGGACGGGGCGGAGCCGGTGGTGCTGGCGGCGATTCGACCGCTATAGCAGGCGCGGGCGGTAACGGCGGCGTTGGTGGAATGATCTTCGGCACCGGAGGTGACGGCGGGGCTGGGGGACAGGCTCTCAACGGCGCCGCACCCGGAGCCGGCGGTAGCGGCGGTTCGGCGGGATTGTTCGGTACGGGCGGCGTCGGTGGTGCCGGCGGATCTTCGGGTCCAGACCAAGGACCCTACGTCGGCGGACATGGCGGCAACGGCGGTGCTGGCGGCAAGATCTTCGGCAATGGCGGCACCGGCGGGGCTGGCGGCTCAGTCAACCCACTGCCGGCGACTGCGACCGCCGGCGTCGGCGGCAACGGCGGCAACGGTGGAGCCGCGGGACTCATCGGCTCCGGAGGCAGCGGCGGGGCCGGCGGCTACGGAGGCATTTCTGACTGGGTTCTCGCGAATTGGCTTGGTGGCGCTGGTGGTAACGGCGGCGCCGGCGGAGCGCTCCTGGGACTGGGTGGCACCGGTGGCGCCGGTGGGTTCGGCAACTACGGCGGGGCCGGTGGCGGCGGCGGGGTGGGCGGCATGATGTTCGGCGACGGTGGATCGGGCGGCACCGGCGGCTGGGGCACCTTCACCGGGGGAGGCGGCGGCAACGGGGGCGACAGCGGCAATCTCAGTGGATCCGGCGGCAGCGGGGGTAGTGGTGGCAACGTCTTGGTGGGCGGGTTCGGCAATGCAGGCCCCGGCGGCGCCGGCGGAAACGCCAAGTTGGTGGGCAACGGCGGTAACGGGGGTAGCGGCGGGGTCGCCTTCAACGGTCCCGTCGCAGGCGGCCCTAGCGGTGCCGGCGGCACCGGCGGTTCACTGTTCGGCAGCCATGGGGTGTCCGGGTCGTCGACGTTGAGCTGAAAGCGGTTCTGTCGACGCAAACGAAGAGCCCTTGTGGTCTCAACCCGACAACCGGATCAGGCACTCCAACGTTCTGCGTGTTACGTGCGCGCGATAACCGAGTGCAGCGTCACCGTGGGACGGCTGAAGAACTACGTTTTCTTGCAAGCGGCACGGCGGACCTGGCCGCTGACTTTCAGTGCGATCTGGATCCTCGACGAGGCGGCCTGGGTCGGTAGGACGACGTGCGCGAAACTAAGACGGTGTCGCGCAACGCAGTGGCCAGGACGGCGCGTCGGAACCGTAGGGGACCAGTCGATCGGCAACCGGTAGTACCAAGTTGGAGAACGTCACCGACGGAGCCAGGCCGGTCACCGGCCCGTAGACAGTGTCGACCGAAACTGTCTGCGCCGGATAGGTATCCGTACGAGGCAGGTCCGGTTGTCCGCCGGTGTCCAGCAATCCGAATTCTTGAACCCACATGGCACTGCGTGCGAGCGATACTTTCACATGGTAGGAGCCGCCCTCGACGGCGCGTCGATACAAGGCCGCCATGATTCCTGCTGCGGCTAAGTATCCGGTGATGAGATCGGCGAGGTAGAAGACCGGAGAGAACCGGGGCGGTCCGCCCTGGCCCTCGGTCATTGCGAAACCCGTTGCCACCTGGGCATTCTGATCGAACCCGGGGCGGTCGCGCCAGGGGCCACGGTGGCCGTACGCCGTTGCCGACATGTATACCAGTCCGCGCGTGCTCAGGGCTGCAAGGGAGCGTGGCCGCAGGTCGAAGCGCGCATTCACGGTGGGTCGGTAGGTCGACGCGAATACGTCTGTGGTGGAAGCGATTTCGCGCATCGTGGCGATGTCCTCGCTGCATCGTAGGTCGAGGTAGGCGTTGTGCTTGCCGACATCGGTTCCAAGGTGCTGAGGCAGGGTGTCGGCATGAAACGGCGAAGCGATCCGAAGTACGTCAGCACCGTACTCCGCCAAGGTCCGGGTACTTCGAGGACCTGCCAGCACGTGGGTAAAATCAAGCACTCGTATCCCGTCGAGCGGCGACGCACCGTTGGCTGCGAATGGAATCGGCTCACCATCAGCAATTTTGACAATCTCAATCGGAGCTGCGGCGGCCAGTGTCCTGCCCTGGGGATGCCGGAGCCATTCGTCGCGAGTGAATGCGCGGCACGCCGGCAAACCCACGTCACTGAGTGCATCCTCGAGTTGCTCGGCATCCCACTTGGCGATCTCCCGAGCAAGTGAGGCTCTACTGTTGCCGCAGTCAAAGAAGTTGAGGTAACCGGACAATAGTTTCGGGTATGGCGGACCCGCTTCGATCATGATGTAACGCTTGTCGCGCGTCTGGAAGATCCCGTTCGTCGGCACGTGCTCGGCGCCGACATTCTGCCGGAAGCGACCCTGCCTCACGTAGTGGGTGGGGTGCAGATAATGCAGTGCGTGGATGACGTTGGTGCAGACATCCGTGCTCGTACCGTTGCGGGCTTGCCAAATCGCCGCGCCCGCAGCGCCGATCAAGAGCAACGCGGTTGCGGAAGCCTCACCGAGGTGGTGGGGCGAACGGATCACCGGGTCGCTGCCGAGCAGCACGGCGTCCCCGGTGAACTGCTCTGCAAGACCAATTCCCTTGAGCAGGTCAGTCAGCTGACCCAGGTCCCCCGCCCGAAGTCGGGACTCCCATCGTGTTCGCATCCGTTGATATCCGTTTCTTCCCGCCCAACCGCCCGTTCAGCTGGCAGAACGTTCTGGTAGTGCCACGCTAGCCGAGACAAAACCACGCGTCGAGTAGATGTTTATTGACAGAAGCTTGCGATTCACGCAAGCAAAAGCTCCGTGAAGTGCTTCAGCAAGGCGCAACGGTGCAGAAAAAATGCTGCTGCTGACCGCCATGTGAGATGGCTGGATAACGTTGGCAGGGACGCTATCGAAGCGACGAGAAGAGGCTCCGGGCAACAATCAACACACCGCGCGAGATCGCGACACGCGTAGACCGTTGCCGGAACAACACCGTCTCCGCTCGGCTACCGGCATAAATACCGTAGGGGGTATGGTATCTGGCAGTAGGGAGGAGTTGAGTTGAATGTTTGATAGCCGCGCTGCTAACCACGCCACGTCGAAAGTGACAATCTGGTTCGATCCGGTGTGCCCGTACACGTGGAATACCGCTCAGTGGCTGACTGCCGTCGCCGAGAAGTCCGGCAAGG